>NZ_JAQJCG010000005.1:0-307514 GCF_030182565.1 Rhizobium centroccidentale
ATCGTGTTCCAAGCCGCGTATGCCGACGCCTGCGATACGCTTCCCATCCGAGGAAATACAGCAAATTCAAGCAGAAAGCCTACCCGCGCACAGGTCTCGCTAGAGCGTTTCAGGTTTTGACGGAAGCATAACCGGCGTTGGCGAAGTAGTTTCTGCATTCGCTAGGCTCGATGGTTGTGACGAGGTGTCCGATGTAGCGCCAGGTGTCATCGATGGTTCGCTTCTGAGCCAGGCGCATCCAGTGCTTGATTTTGGCGAAGGCCTGCTCGATGGGATTGAGGTCAGGAGAATAAGGCGGCAGGTACCAGAGCCGTGCACCAGCATCGCGGATCATCTGCCGGATGGCGACTGATTTGTGAGAGCCGAGATTATCCATCACGACGATGTCGCCAGGTTTGAGCACGGGTAGGAGTTGCTGTTCGACATAGGCTCGGAAGCACTGGCCATTGATCGGTCCATCGAAGACGCAGGGTGCGGCAAGCCGATCGCAACGCAGCGCGCCGAGGAAGGTCAGGGTGCGCCAATGGCCGTGCGGGGCAAAGCTGCGCAGGCGTTTGCCCTTCTGTCCCCAGCCTCGGAGCGGCGCCATGTTGGTCTTGATCCAGGTTTCATCGATGAAGACCAGACGCCTTGGATCAAGACCGGTCTGCCAGGACCGCCAACGCTGTCGTCGCCGCGCGATGTCGGCACGTGCCTGCTCAAGGGCGAACAGTGTTTTTTTTGAACCGCAGCCCCTCGCGCCGCAGGAATTGCCACACGGTGTCATGAGATACCTTTACCCCTCGTGCGGCCAGCTCTTCCTTCAACCCATGCAGTGACAGATGCGGCGTCTGGCTGATCCGCTCCGCGATAAACGCCCGGTATGGCTCCAGAACACGCTTGCGGTGACCGCCCATCTTCCCGGGCGCGACAGAGCCGCTCGAACGATACCGCTGAGACCATTTTACCGCTGAAGACACTGCAATACCGAACCGCGCCGCCACCGACCGACAGCTCTCGCCGGCCTCGATCGCATCGACAACACGTTTGCGAAGATCATTTGAAAGAGGTCGAGTCATTCGATGCTGGCCTCCACTCCAGCCAGCATCTTGAATCACAAAACACCCAAAAACGGAATCCCTCCGATTCAGATAAAATCGGAAACGCTCTAGATCAGCAAATCCGGACGCAGGAGTATCACCTGAGTGATCGCCCCCACTTCAAGCCCGGGCGCATGCGGCGGGCGGACGACCAGGCAGTCAGCGCGCGAAAAGACCTTCATCATCGACGAATCCTGCTTCGAGAAGGGCTCGGCGAGCCAACCGCCGTCGGCAGCTTTCGTTAGTGTTGCACGCACATAATCCTGTCGCTGATCGTTCGCGGCAAAGGCCACGGCGGCGCGCGCGATACCATCGCGTTTCACCGGGGGCAGGGATGCGAGCTTTCTTATCAACGGCTCGAGAAAAAGCAGGCCGCAGACGAGGCTGGAAACGGGATTGCCGGGAAGGCCGAGGACATGCATGTCACCGAGGCTACCGACCATCAGCGGTTTGCCGGGGCGCATGGCGATGCGCCAGAAATCCAGCTTCATGCCTGCAGTGATCATCGTTGCCTGCACAAGATCATGATCGCCGACCGAGGCGCCGCCGAGCGTGACGATGATATCGGCCTTGGCCACCTGCGCACGGCCGATGGCCGCAGTAATCTCGTCGCTGTCGTCGGCGACGATGCCTAGATCAAGCACATGCGCGCCTGCATTGCGGGCCAGTGCAGCGATGCCGAACGTGTTGGACGCGATGATTTGCGATGGCCCCGGTTCATTGCCGGGTGCCACGAGTTCGTCGCCGGTCGCCAGAATGGCGACCAGCGGCCGCCGGTAGACATCCAATGCCGGATGGTTCATGGCCGCGGCGACCGTAAGGCGGGAAAAATCCATGACGGTGCCGGCGGGAAGCACCGATTCGGCTTCCAGGAAATCCTGTCCGCGCGGGCGTATGTGCTGCCCCTTGCGCAAGGGGTAGGTCGTGCGGATGCGATCACCCTCCAAGCGCTCGGCGTCCTCCTGCAAAAGCACCGAATCGGCACCGGCCGGAACGGGCGCGCCGGTGAAGATGCGAACCGCTTCGCCCTTGCCGACGGTTCCTTCGAAGGCATGGCCGGCAGCCGAGGCGCCGATGACCTGCAGCTCAGAACCCGGCAGTGCCGCATCATCGAAGCGCAGCGCATAGCCATCCATCGCCGAGGCATCGAAAGGCGGTTGTGTCAGGCGGGCGGTCAGATCCCGGGCCAGAACCCGGCCTTCGGCCATATCGAGCGGAACGCTTTCAATACGATGAATCGGCGCGGCACTGTCCAAAAGGCGCGCTTGCGCTTCAGCAACAGGCAACAGGCTCATGTGTCAGGCCCCCGAATGGCGGAAATCCCCCGACTTGCCGCCGGACTTCTCCAATAGAGTGATACCGCCGATTTCCATACCACGGTCGGCGGCCTTGGCCATGTCATAGATCGTCAGACAAGCGACGGAAACCGCCGTCAGCGCTTCCATCTCGACTCCCGTGCGGCCGGTGAGCTTTGCCGTCGCGGTGACACGCAGGCCGGGCAGGGCGGCATCCTCTGCGATATCGACGGCAACCTTCGTTAGCATAAGCGGATGGCAAAGCGGGATGAGATTGCTGGTCTGCTTCGCAGCCATGATGCCGGCAAGCCGCGCCGTGCCGATGACATCGCCCTTCTTGGCGTTGCCATCGCGGATCAGCGCCAGGGTCTCCGGCTTCATCCTGACGTAGCCGGTAGCCGTGGCGCTGCGGGCCGTCTCGGCCTTGTCGCCAACATCGACCATATGAGCTTCGCCCGACGCGTCGATATGCGTAAGACCGGCCTTCTCGGTGCTCATTTCACTCGGCCGCCAGAATGCCGGTTTCGCCGTTCAGCAGCAGTTTGGTTGCCGCCGTCACATCGTCCTTGCGCATGAGGCTTTCGCCGACAAGGAAGGTGCTGATGCCGACGGCCTCGAGGCGCTTGCAGTCGGCATGGGTAAAGACGCCGCTTTCGCCGACCAACAGCCGATCATCCGGCACCATGGATGCCAGGTTCTCGCTAACCGTCAAACTGACTTCGAACGTGCGCAGATTGCGGTTGTTGATGCCGATCAGCGGAGAGGAGAGTTTTAGCGCACGATCCATCTCTTCAGCATCGTGCACCTCCACCAGCACGTCCATGCCGAGGCTGAACGCTTCATCCTGGAGACGCTCGGCATCGTCGTCCGAAAGCGAGGCCATGATGAGGAGGATGCAATCGGCACCCCACGCGCGAGCTTCCTGTACCTGATAGGTGTCGAACATGAAGTCCTTGCGCAACGCCGGCAGCGAGCAGGCCGCGCGGCCAGCCGTCAGGAATTCCGGAGCGCCCTGGAAACTTGGCGTATCGGTCAACACCGAAAGGCAGGCGGCACCACCGGCTTCGTAGGCCTTGGCGAGGGCAGGCGGGTCGAAATCGGGGCGGATCAGACCCTTGGATGGGCTTGCCTTCTTGATTTCGGCAATCAGGCCGAAAGCGCCGGCATCCTTTTTAGCGAGCAGCGCCTTATGGAAACCGCGCGGCGCGGATTGCCCGGCCTGCATCGCCTTGAGGTCGGCAAGGGAAAGCCTGGCCTTGGCGGCGGCGATCTCTTCGCGCTTGTAGGCCTCAATCTTTTGAAGGATATCGGTCATGACGTCCTAGTCCTGTTCTTCCTCGTTGGAAACGGCGATAAGCTTTTCCAACGCAACGGCGGTGGCGCCGCTATCGAGCGAATGGGCCGCGAGTTTCATGCCATCATGCAGCGTTTCAGCCTTGCCGGCAATGACCAGAGAGGCGGCCGCGTTGGCAAGGGCGATATCGCGATAGGCGTTCTTTTCGCCGCTCAGCACTGCACGAAGAGCTGCAGCGTTCGCAACGCCGTCGCCACCCTTGAGATCGGCAAGGTCGGCATGCTGCAGGCCGAAATCTGATGGTGTCAGCTCGAAGCTGCGGATGTTGCCGTTTTCCAGGGCCGCGACGGAGGTCTTGCCGGTCGTCGTGATCTCGTCCAGACCGTCGCCGTGCACCACCCAGACGCTTTCCGCGTTGAGATCCTTCAGCACCTCGGCCAGCGGCAATACCCATTGTGGCGCAAAGACGCCCAGCAGCTGGCGACGAGCGCCGGCAGGATTGGACAGCGGACCAAGGAGATTGAAAATCGTGCGCGTGCCGAGTTCGACGCGCGAGGGGCCGACATGGCGCATGGAGGAATGATGCAGCTGCGCGAACATGAAGCCGATACCGGCTTCCCGAATGCAGCGGGCAATCGTCTCCGGTCCGATATCGAGCTTGATGCCCAGCACGGATTGCGTGTCGGCGGTGCCGGCCTTGGAACTTTGGGCACGATTGCCGTGCTTGGCGACGGGCACGCCCGCGCCGGCAACGATAAACGCCGCCAGCGTTGAGATATTGTATGTGCCAAAGCCATCGCCGCCGGTGCCGACGATATCGATCGCATCGGCAGGCGCCTCCACCGGCAGCATCTTGGCGCGCATGGTCGTCACGGCGCCGACGATTTCATCCACCGTCTCGCCGCGCACGCGCAACGCCATGAGAAATGCACCGATCTGCGACGGCGTGGCCTCGCCCGACATCAGGATTTCGAAAGCCTGCCGGGCTTCGTCCCGCGTCAGCGCCTCGCGATTGGCAACCTTGGCGAGGAAAGGCTTCAATTCTGTCATTGACGATCCATCCTCCCGTATGGGTCTAGCGGGACATCGCCTGTTCGGCGAGGCTCTGGTTGACCGTGACGGCATATTTGGACTGCAGCTGGCTGACCATCTGGTCGAGGATGTCATCGCCCGCGGCGTTGGCGATCTGGGCCACCTGCTGATCGTCGTTGCTGAGAGCATCCGTTGTCGGATTGTCGTTGACATCGGTGACCTTGAGCAGGATCTGCGTCGTGTCATCGGCGCCGACGGCGTTTGCGGCCGTATCGACGGGACCGGAGAAGGCGGCAGCGATGCCGCCGCGGCCCAGAACCGGATCATCCGTCGAACGCGTGATGCCGGTCTTGCTTTCAACGGCGATGCCAAGCGGCGCTGCGATATCGGCAAGCGACTTGCCCTTCTGCGCCGCCTGCTTCAGCTCGGCTGCCTTGGCGGCCAGTGCAATCTTCTGCTGTTCGGCGGTCCAATCGGCGACGGCCTTTTCCCGCACCTCCGCAAGCGGGCGATCGTGATCGGGCGTGATGTTCGTCACGTCGTACCAGATATAACCATCATTGCCGACCGCCAGCGGAGCCGGATTACCGCCCTGATCGGCCTTGAAGACTTCCGAGATCAGCTGCTGGCGAGCCGGCAGATCCTTGATCTCATTGCCGTTCTGATCGAGGCCGGTCTGATCGATCGCATCGATGGTGACAAGCTTCAGCTTGAGCTGCGAAGCCGCCTCTTGCAGCGATGCGCCGGAGCCGCGCAAGTCTTCGAACTTGTCGTGGACACTGGTGATTTCATTGGCAGCATTGCCGAGCGCGATCTGCTTGCGAATATCTTCCTTGACCTCGTCGAAATTCTTGGCCGTTTCGTTCTTCACATTGGTCACACGGAGGATGACCGGACCGAACGAACCGTCCACGACGGGCGTGATGCCGCCTTCCTTGGAGACGGCGAAGGCTGCCTCGGCAACGGACTTGTCCGGAACCTGATCCTTGTTGAAGGTGCCAAGCAGCACGTCGGACGGCTTTTTGCCCTGGTCGGAGACGAGCTGATCGAAGGTGGTTCCCGTCTTCAGCGCATCGGCGGCCGCATTGGCGAGATCCTTGTTGGCGAAGGTCAGCTGCTCGATGGTGCGCGTTGCCGGCGTGGTGAAGCTGTCCTTGCGCTTGTCAAACTGCGCGTGCACTTCGTCATCCGTAACACTGGCAGTATCGGCGATATCCTCGGCCTGCAACTTCACAAAAGCGAACTTGCGGTATTCAGGCGCGCGATATTTCGACTTCACACCGTCGAACCACTTCTGCAGTACGTCGTCGGCCGGCGCCTTGACGGGATCGATATTGGCGTTGGTCAACAGCAGATAATCGATGCTGCGGGTCTCGTTGTGATATTGCTTGACCGCATCGGCAAGAACCGCCGGGGCGACAAAGCCGTTCGAGACAGCCTCAACGATCTGGCCACGGATCGCGACCTTGCTGCGCTCCTTGATATAATCATCGGGCGATATGTTGCTGTTGCGCAGAAGCGTATCGAATTTTTGACGGTCAAAGGCGCCGTTCGCAGCCTTGAAGGCCGGATCGTCGCCGATGAGCTTGGCTAGGCGGTCTTGCGAGAGGCCGAGATTCATGTCGGCGGCAAGCTGATCGAGCGAAGCGCCGGCGACGAGCTGCGCTACCGTCTGCTGTCCGATCCCGAAAGCGCGAGCCTGCTCGGGCGTGATCTGCATGCGCAGCTGCTGGCTGATCGCCTGGATTTGGCGGCGATAGGCGAGGCGGAACTCGTTGGTATCGATATGCTGATCGCCGACCGTGACAACTGTATTGCTGCTGCCGCCGGTGATGAGGGACCGCTCGACACCCCACACGCCGAAGGCTGCCGCAAGAAGAAGCAACAAGCCCTTGGCAACCCAGGTCTGGGCGATTTTTCTCAGCACGTCGAACATCGGAAAGCAAACCTCGTCATCATCAAGTCTTCGCCCGCAGGCGAAACAATCGGAGTTCCTTAGAACAATCCGAACCGGAATTGAAGAGCCAGTGGGGAAATCACCTAATGAGCTGCAGCCATGCCGGAACCTTTGAGAAGCGGTAGCGTTCTAAGCAATGCGGAAACAAAGGAGCATACGATGGCAGAGACCAAATCAGCCTCTACTCAGTCGTCTTCGGCGCGAGCACAGACGGAAACGGCAATGGAGGATCTTGCCGCCCAGGTCGCAGCGCTACGCGAAGATCTGGCAAAGCTGTCGCAAAGCGTGGCGGCTGTGGGGCAGGGGGCGAAATCTGTCGTTGCGGAGGAAGCCCAGGAGATCACAGAGCAGTTGCGCGAGAGGGTTCGTGAAGAGCCGATTTTCATGGTCGCTGCCGCAGCCGGCATCGGCTATCTGGTCGGCCTTCTGAGCCGACGCTAGGCAGGACGAACTCTCGACCGGCGGGCGATCCCCACGAGCCACCACATCTGCGAAACTGCCGAAAAGGCGCGGGCGTTTCGTCCGCGCCTTTTCAATTGGTAACGACTGCAAGCGCGTGCGCCCAGGAATTGCAGGATACGTGCGTTGCACTACAACCGAATCTTGCTGCGACATCTTTGCGACACTCCCTGCGACATGTTGACTATCGCCATTTGTTGAACAGCCACCCCCCTTGTATCACATGGGCGCTTACTATACGTAACAACAATTATAAGGTTGCTTATGAATAGCAGGCTCCCAATACAATGACTTCAACCCCCACCGTTGGTTTTCTCCTCCATGACGTTGCGCGACTGCTTCGGAAGAGATTCGAGCAGCGTGCGAAGGATTTGGGTCTGACGCGCTCGCAGTGGCAGACCCTTGCCTACCTTGCAAACAATGAAGGTATCCATCAGGCCGGACTGGCCGAAATTCTGGAAATCGAGCCGATCACGCTGGTGCGTATCCTGGACAAGCTCACCGAACGGGGGCTGGTGGAGCGCCGACAGCATCCGAATGATCGGCGCAGCTGGCTCCTCTACCTGCGAGAAGAGGCCCGGCCGTTGATGGACGCCATGCGCAGCATCGGCGAACAGTCGCGCAGGGAAGCGCTCGAAGGCGCCTCTCAGGAAGATCAAGAGCGCCTCTATGAATTGCTTACCCTTATGAAATCGAACCTGGTTAGCGCCTGCCGTTCAAAGGCAGTCGACAAAGAGTTACAACATGGCTGAAGCATCCTCCCCACTCCGCGTACCCGCGAACGCAAACTCCTCCGAACAAAATCAAGCTTCCGTCGCCGAGGCTCCATCCTCCAACCCGGCGCCCCAGCCTTCGACGACTGCGCCGGCCGCACTGGCAGCGCCCTCGGAGATGCCGCGCAAGCGCCGTAGCATGACGCGACCAGTCCTGTTTGCGCTGCTTCCGGTCGCGCTCGTCATCGGTGGCTACTACTACGTCACGGGTGGCCAGATCATGTCCACGGACAATGCCTACATCCAGGCCGATATGGTCGGCGTTTCCACCGATGTTTCCGGCACGGTGATCTCGGTCGATGTGCATGAAAACGAGGTGGTGAAGAAAGGGCAGGTGCTCTTCCGTCTCAAGCCCGATTCGTTCCGGATCGCACTCGAAGGTGCGAAAGCGCAGCTCGGCAATGCCAGAAACCAGATCTTGAACCTGCAGGCGAGCTACAAGCAATCCCTGTCGGAAATTGCCCAGGCGCAGGCCGACATCCCGTATTATCAGACGGAATTCGACCGCCAGCAAAACCTGATCACCAATTCGGTCGCTTCCAAGGCGGCCCTGGATCAGGCCAGACACAATCTCGAAGCCGCGCAGCAGAAAGTATTGGTCGCAAAGGCCACAGCCGCCGCGACTCTCGCCCAGTTGGGCGGCGAAGGCACTGCCGATCTGCCCCCGGAGCAGAACCCGCTCTATCTGCAGGCGAAGGCTGCGGTTGACAATGCGCAGCGCGAACTTGACGATACCGTCGTCAAAGCCCCCTTCGACGGCGTGACCGCCAATGTACCCTCGCTGCAGGTCGGCGCCTATCTGACGGCCTCCCAGCCGGGATTCTCGCTGGTTTCCACCACGCATCTGTGGATCAATGCCAGCCCGAAGGAAACCGAACTCACCTATGTCCGACCCGGCCAGAAGGTCGATATCTCCGTCGACGCCTATCCGGGCGTGACCTGGAAGGGCACGGTCGCCAGCATTTCGCCGGCATCCGGCTCCAGCTTCTCGCTTCTGCCGGCACAGAACACGACCGGCAACTGGGTGAAGGTCGTTCAGCGCATACCGATGATCATCAATATCGGCGACACGGCGGGCAAGCCTCCGCTGCGCGTCGGAATGAGCGTCGTCGCCGATGTCGATACCGGCCATGCCCGCGGCCTGCCAGATTTCATTACCAACCTGCTGGGCCATGCCCGCGGTCAGGATCATGAGTAACTCCGCCACAGCCTCTCCCCCGGCGCCCGTTGCCAATCGCGGCGCGATCACCGCCTGCGTTATCCTGTCGGTCATCATGCAGGCGCTGGACACCACCATCGCCAACGTTGCCCTGCCGCATATCCAGGGCGACGTTTCCGCAAGCGCCGACCAGATCAACTGGGTTCTGACATCCTACATCGTCGCAGCGGCGATCATGACGCCGCCTTCCGGCTTCCTTTCGGCAAAGTTCGGCCGCAAGCGGGTGCTGCTGGTAGCAATCGCCGGCTTCGTCGCCGCGTCGGTGCTCTGCGGCCTGTCGGAATCGCTGATACAGATCGTCGGCTTCCGCCTGCTGCAGGGCCTCTTTGGCGCCGCGCTCGTACCGCTATCGCAAGGCATTCTGCTCGATATCTACAGCGTCGAGGAGCGTGGCCGCGCCATGGCGCTGTTCGGCGTCTCGGTCATGGTCGGACCGGTGCTGGGTCCCGTCATCGGCGGCTGGCTGACCGACAATATCAGTTGGCGCTGGGTGTTCTACATCAACGTGCCGATCGGCGCGCTCGCATTCTTCGGCATCGTCGTCTACGTGACGGAAACGAAGCTCGATGCGCTCGCCAAGCTCGATTGGTTCGGCTTCGGCATGCTCTCCATTGCGATTGCCGGCTTGCAGCTATTCCTCGACCGCGGCGAGCAGCTCGACTGGTTCTATTCGAGCGAAATCATCATCGAGGCGCTCGTCTGCGTCAGCGCCTTTTACCTCTTCCTCGTGCACATGTTCACGGCGGAGCGAAGTTTCGTCAATCCGCGCCTGTTCATGGACCAAAACTTCGCCGTCAGCATCCTGTTCATCTTCATCGTCGGCGTGACCTATTTGGCCTCGCTGGCGCTGATGACGCCCTATCTGCAGACGCTGATGGGCTACCCGGTCGTGACTGCCGGCATCGTCATGGGACCGCGCGGGCTCGGCACCATGTTCTGCATGTTCCTTGTGGGGCGCCTGATCGGCAAGGTCGACACGCGCTGGCTATTGTTCATCGGCCTCGCACTGACGGCCTGGGCTATGTACGACATGACGGGCTGGACGCCGGATGTGTCGCAATGGACGCTGATATCGGTCGGCTTTGTCCAGGGGGCAGGATTGGGCTTCCTCTTCGTGCCGCTAACCACGATCGCTTTTGCGACGCTGCCGGCGCAGATGCGCGGCGAGGGGACGGGTCTCTACAACCTCTCTCGTAACATCGGCTCCAGCGTCGGCATTTCCGTCGTGTCCATGCTGATTACCGAGAACACGCAGGTCAACCATGCCAATATCGCCGCCTATGTCACGCCATTCAACCGCTATTTCGACCTCACTGCCGCGCAGGGCGTGAGCCCGTTCACGGCGGTCGGCAGGGCCACGCTTGACGGCATGATCACGACGCAGGCGACCATCATCGCCTATATCGACGACTTCAAGCTGCTGATGCTGATGTCGATCTTCGCCATGCCGCTGCTGGTGCTCTTGCGCAAACCGAAGGCGCCGCCGGCGGTCGACCATAGCGTCGCGATGGAATAGTCGCGCAGCCTTTCCAGTTTCACTGCGCGGCTCATGGCCGCCGGGCGCCACCCCGGCGGCCGCTTTGCTTTTTGCTCTCTCATGGGAAACGGCGGCTGACGAAGCGCGAGCCGGCAGCACCGAAGCGCCATAGCGGATCGATATTCTTCGTGATGCCGATGCGCTTGCCGGAAACGACCGGCACCGGTTCGGCCCGAGACAACGAAAATGGAGCCGCATCCAGCGAGCGGCCGTCGAGGCTTATATCGATAGCAAGCGCCTGCGAAAGCTTGCCCGGCCCGTTGCACAGCGAGACGATGTCGGCCAGTCCCCGCCGCCGGATCATGTCTTCGATGCCGTTTTCCGGCTCGATCGCCCGGATGAGCACGGCGCTCCCTTTGGTGCAAACGAAATTCAGACACCAATGAATGCCGTAGGAGCGGTAGACATAGACATGGCCGGCCGGGCCGAACATGGCCGCATTGCGCGGCGTCGGGCCGCGATATGCATGAGAGGCCTCGTCATCGGGCCTATAAGCCTCCGTCTCGACGATTCGACCGCCCACCTCCCCAACCGTGAAGCGCATCCCGACCAGGTCGGACGCGACCACGACGGCATCTCGGCTGAAAAAGGCGGTGAGGGCAGGGCCGGCGAGGGGTTCGATACCAAGAGACAGGGAATGATCGTCAGAAGTCATGGGAGGAAACTATCCCGGATAGCCGAAGCCATCAACACGGCGCCGAACATCGAGTGCTTGGCCGGACGCGCTGACAATTGACAAAAACTAAGTATGACTTATTAATAGCCTGCTTCAGTCAGATTTGACCCCTGACCTGGCGAAGGTGGCCCGACCCTTTCCAGCGGCCGGGCCACTTTATTTTCTAGCACGCTGACGACATCAATTTCCCACAGCGCCACCCGACCCGACCGATATTCCTCAATCGCCGTTCCTGCCGATATCGAGAATGCAAGGGAGTTCGGTGGAACAAGTTGACGCGGCGACCAAAGCTGCTAAAAAGCCAGCCGTCGAGTGATTGGGCAGAAAACCGGTAGCCACACCCGGTTTCGAAAAATCAGCACTACATGGATTTTTCAGGCCTTTTCAGTTGCTTGGGAAGAGTGTCCGAGTGGTTTAAGGAACCGGTCTTGAAAACCGGCGTGCGGGAAACCGTACCGTGGGTTCGAATCCCACCTCTTCCGCCAATAGGCTTTCCCAATTTTTTTCCTTCCCGTAAAATCGCGGCACGTCACAATCCGCGCCCATGCCTTGTCATGTTCTTCGCAAAACCAATTTCGAAGGAGATGACAATGATCCGGCAGGGCATCGCAATCGTGTATCATAGCGGCTACGGACATACCGGCCGGCAGGCCGAGGCCGTCAGGGCAGGGGTCGAAGAGGTTGATGGCGCGGAGGCGATACTGTTGACCGTGGACGAGGTGGAGCACCATTGGAGCGATCTCAATGCGGCGCAGGCGATCATCTTTGGCTCGCCGACCTATATGGGCGCAGTTTCTGCGCCATTCAAAGCATTCCAGGAGGCGACGTCGAACACCGTTCTTGCGAGGGGTTATTTGTGGAGGGACAAGATCGCGGCCGGTTTCACCACCTCGGGGTCGCGATCCGGTGACAAGCTTTCGACGCTGATGCAGATGGTGATCTTCGCAGCCCAGCATGGAATGCATTGGGTCGGTCTCGATCTGCCGCCGGCCAATTGCTCCTCGACGGGCTCGGAAGAAGACATGAACCGCCTCGGCTTCTGGCTTGGCGCCGCAGCGCAGGCGAATACGGACGAAGGCCCGGAGACTGCGCCGCCCGCAGCCGATCTCGCCACAGCCCGCCATCTTGGCCGGCGGGTGGCACTGACGGCGCTGCAGTTCGCCCGTGGCCGCGACGCCAATCCATTTGCGCGCGAGTTTGCAGCCCATGAGTGAGGCGCTGTCCGACCCGATCTTCTCCGAGCTGCGTCCGCGCCTTGTCCGGCTTGCCTATAGAATGCTTGGATCGGTCGCGGATGCCGAGGATATCGTGCAGGATAGCTGGCTGCGCTGGCTGGCAGCCGATCGCGCTTCCGTTCGCGAACCGGCGGCATTCCTGCGGACTATCGTCACCCGGCTTTGTCTGAACGAGCTGAAATCGGCGCGCCGTCGCCGGGAATCCTATGTGGGTTCCTGGCTGCCCGAGCCGATCTTCGATCCGGAGGACGGCGATGCCGCTGACGATATAACCATGCCGCTGATGCTGGCGCTGGAGCGTCTTTCGCCTTTGGAGCGGGCCGCCTTTCTCCTGCATGACGTATTCGGCATGGATTTCGACGACGTCTCCCTGGCGATCGGTCGCGAGGCGGTCGCCTGTCGCAAACTTGCCAGCCGGGCGAGGGCGCATGTCACCGAGGCAAGGCCGCGCTTCGCCGTCGGCAAGGAAGAAGGCCTCAAGCTTGCCGCAGCCTTCTTTGTGGCATCGAGAACGGGAGACATGGCCTCTCTTCAGGCCCTGCTTTCAGAAGATGTCGTTGTCTATGCCGACGGCGGCGGCAAGGTGCCGACATCGCAGCGACCACATATCGGGCTTTCCGCCACCATGCAGCTTCATGAGCGGCTGACGCGAATTTTTCGCGAACAGCCCTCCCACCTGATCCGCTATACGGTCATTGACGGCTTGCCGGGCTTCGTAACGATAGAGGGCGACAACATCGTGCAGACCACCGCGCTGCAGATCGAACGGGAAAAAGTTGTCGCCATCTATTGCACCCGTAACCCGGACAAGCTGAAGCACATTATCGGGGCGGCAGAGTCGGCGACGTCTATCAGGACGAACTCTACTGATGCGCCCTGATACAAGCACTTGAAAGAACTGCTCCAAATCTGTCCATCAAAATCCCAGCACAATCACAAACCGAGTGCATCTGTGGCAATCCGGAACGGTTGATGGCGACCGTAAAACAGGTCATTACCGGAGCGGGACGGTCGTGACCGACACTACTTGCAGCCGGCAGCGCTTTACTGGGCATTAACCATGATCTTCGGAAATTCTTCGGTGCGCTCAATTTGCATCGCAAAATGGACAAACTGCAATCATGATTAAAGCACCGTTAGGTGATTGGAGCGTAGCAGGATACCGGAACGAGGGACTACCGGTGGCAGACCTCCGTCAAAGTAATGAGTAGCGGCTTGGGACAGATGACATTCGAAAATCGTGCGGTGACATACACAACGGCCATGCGTTGGTTTGCTCTCTCACTGATGTGCGCAACCATCACGGCCTGCGGAACGACGCAGAAAGCGCCCAGCAAGCGCCAGCACGGCAAGGAATATTTCTCCGAGAAGGAATATGGCGTGAAGGCGAGTCCTCGCGTCGTCAATAACGGCCCGGTGCCGAAGGGTGGCGGCCGCTTCATGGTCGGGAATCCCTATCAGGTGAAGGGCAAGTGGTATTATCCCAAGGAAGATTTCGGCTATAACAAGGTGGGCGTCGCTTCTTGGTATGGCTCGGCCTTTCACGGCCGTCTGACCGCCAACGGCGAAGTTTACGACCAGCAGTCGCTGACCGCCGCCCATCCGACTTTCCCGCTGCCGAGCTATGCCCGCGTCACCAACGTCGAGACCGGCTCCTCCATCATCGTTCGCGTCAATGATCGCGGCCCATACCATCCCGGCCGCATCATCGACCTTTCGAACAAGACGGCACAGTTGCTCGACCTTCAGCACAGCGGCACCGGCGACGTACGCGTGCAATATGTCGGCCGCGCCCGCATGGACGGTCATGACGAACCCTACCTGATGGCTTCCTACATCCCGAAGGGGTCGCGTCTACCCGGCATCAACCCGGGGGGCCAGATCGCAACTGGCGTGATGGTGGCCTCTGCCGGCCGGATGACTGCCGATCAGCTGCCGGATTCGTATACCCCAACACCGACGCGCCCCAGCCGCCAGGTGCGCAGCGTTGATGCCGCGCCGGCGATGGCACCCGTCCCACGCCAGTCGCCCTATTCGGCAACGGCCTTCGCCGATGCGCCGAAGCCTGCCTACAATGGCGACAAGCGCAACAATCCGCCGCCGATGACCTGGAACGGAGGCGCAATGCCTGCCGCCGAGGGCGCCGAGCCGGTCATGATCGTTCTGCCGCAAATCGGGCCGATTCCCCGTGAGCGACCGGATTTCACGCCCCGGCTGGCAAGCCTCGACGATCAATCGATGGGTTCGGCTGTCGCCGCCTATCAGAATGTGCCGGTCAAAACAGTTTATGTCGATCTCGCTTTCGATGCCGTCATGGTTCGCAACGACGGCCTCACGCAGGAATCGATTCTCTCGTCCTATCGCCGCCAGCGTCAGGCTACGACGCAGGTCGATTGATCGGCGTCATTGCCTGAATCTCAACCCGTCACTAAAATAATCGTGCCGGTGCTCGGATGAAGGGGACGATATGCCAAAGCGCTTGATTCTTTTGTTCCTTTTTCTCCTCGGGTTCGCAAATGTCACGGCCTTTGCGCAGCCGGCTGCACCAGGCGCTTTCGACACGAAAGCCGCGCAGGCATTCATGATCGAGGCGTCGACCGGTACTATCCTGCTTGCCAAAAACGAGGATCAGCTGATTTCGCCTGCGTCGCTTGCGAAGCTGATGACGCTGGATGTCGTTTTCGATGCGATCGGGCGAGGGGAGATCAATCTCGACACCGAATATCCCGTCTCGGAAAATGCCTGGCGGACGGGCGGCGCTCCCTCGCGTGCGTCAACGATGTTCGCAGCTCTGAAATCTCGTATCCGCGTCGGCGATCTTATCCAGGGTATAGCCGTGCAGCAGGCGAACGACGCCTGCATCGTTCTGGCGGAAGGCATGTCTGTCAGCGAACGCGAATTCGCGCGGCGCATGACGGCGCGCGCCCGCGAGATCGGCATGTCTCGGTCCACCTTCACCAATTCGACCGGGCTGCCCGATGCCAACGATCCCAATGGCGGCGGCAAGGTCTCCGCGCGGGAGATGGTCATGCTGGCACAGGACCTGCAGGAGAAGCACCCGGACCTCTACAAATATTTCGGGCAGGCCGACTTCACCTGGAACAAGATCTATCAGCGCAACAAGAACCCGGTGCTTCTACTCAATATCGGCGTGGATGGTCTGGGACTCGGCTTTGCCGAAAGCGAAGGCTTTTCGATCGTCGCCTCCATTCAGCGCGACGGCCGCCGGCTGTTCCTGGCGCTGGGGGGCCTGAAGAGCGACAAGGAACGCATCGAGGAGACGCGACGCGTCCTCGAATGGGGTCTCAGCAATTTCAAGAGCCAGCGTATCTTCGCCGTCGGCGAAGTGATCGGCGACGCCAGTGTCTATGGCGGCGCTGCTTCCACCGTCGGCCTGCAGGCGAAAATACCCGTCGATGTCTATGTTCCGATCGAGACGCCGGATCGGCTTTCGGCGCGCATCGTCTATCGCTGGCCGCTGACGGCGCCGGTGGCCGCGGATTACGAAGTCGGCACCCTTCGCGTGTTCCTGGGCGCGCGTTTGGTGCGGGAGCTGCCACTCTATACGAAGGAATCGGTCGAGCAGGGCACATTGGGTCGCCGCGCTTTCGATGCCTTCATGGAACTGACGGAATCGCTGCTGTTCTCCTGGCTGTGGGACAAGCCTTTGCCGACGTGAGTGGCCGCAAGGCTCGCGAAATCTCTGTTCACACCCCATATAGAGTGGCGGAGACCGGGACATGCACGGTTCCACCTGGACATGTCTTGGGTTAAACAGGATGCGTATCGCACGCCGCACGAATGGCACGCGAAAAGTGCAGGACATGATCATTGGCTGATGCAAACGGATTATTCGTAAGCTTCGAAGGCGGCGAGGGGGCTGGCAAATCCACTCAGATTCGCCGGCTGGCTGAACGGTTGCGCGAGCGTGGCCACGAGGTTCTTGTCACACGCGAGCCCGGTGGATCGCCGGGCGCAGAGGCGGTGCGGCACGTCCTGCTTTCGGGTGCCGCGGAAATGTTCGGCACGCGCACGGAGGCCATCCTCTTTGCTGCTGCTCGCAACGATCATGTCGAGGACGTCATTCGTCCGGCACTTTCGCGCGGCACCATCGTTCTTTGCGATCGGTTCATGGATTCCTCGCGCGTCTATCAGGGTGTGACGGGCAATCTCGAGCCTGACTATATCGAGGCTCTGCAGAGGGTTGCCGTCAACGGCGTCATTCCGCATTGCACCCTGATTCTCGACATTCCCGCCGAAGTCGGTCTGGAGCGCGCACGCAAGCGCGCCTCCGCCGTAACCGCACCCGATCGCTTCGAGAAGGAAGAGATGCAGACCCACGAGAAGCGTCGCGAAGCGTTCCTCGATATCGCTGCCCGCGAGCCCGAGCGTTGTCACATCATCGATGCTCAGAAGTCGGAAGATGAGATCGCCGCTGAAATCGCCGGGATCGTCGACAAGCGGCTCGGCGCTGCCAATATCGTCGCCGGATCGGAAGCGGCGCAATGAGCGACGAACGGCCGGGTGTCCTCGACGGCGCCATTCCTCCGCAGGACAATACGAAACTCTTTGGCCATGAAGAGGCGGAAATTTTCCTCGCGCAGTCCTATCGCTCCGGCAAGGGCCACCACGCCATGCTGATCGAGGGGCCTGAGGGCATCGGCAAGGCGACGCTCGCCTTTCGTTTCGCCAATCACGTCCTCTCCCATCCCGATCCGGCATCCGCGCCGGAGACGATCGGCGATCCCGATCCAGCATCGGTCGTCAGCCGGCAGATTTCCGGCGGAGCATCGCATAATCTGCTGCATTTGAGCCGGCCGGTCGACGACAAGACCGGCAAGGTAAAATCCGCGATCACCGTCGACGAAGTGCGTCGCGCCGGAAAATTCTTTTCGCAGACCTCGGGCACCGGCAACTGGCGCATCGTCATCATCGATCCGGCTGATGATCTCAACCGCAGTGCGGCCAACGCCATCCTGAAAATCCTTGAGGAACCGCCGAAGCGCGCTTTGTTCCTCGTGCTGTCGCATGCGCCGGGCCGGCTTCTGCCGACGATCCGCTCGCGCTGTCTGCCTCTGAAGCTCGTGCCGCTCGAAAACGAAGCTTTACGCTGGGCGCTCGAAAATCTTGGTGTATCGCCGGGACAGGGGAACGAGGTCCTTTCGGCGGCCAAGGGCAGCGTCAGCGAGGCGCTCAAGCTCCTGAATTACGGCGGCGGTGAAATCATCGAGGCCTATCGGCAGGTGCTTTCTGCTGATGGACCTGTTGCTCGGAAGGCGATGCACCGCCTCGCCGACGCGCTTTCCGGCAAAGATAGCGACACGATCTTTGGTTTCTTCCTGTCGCATATCGGCGATGACATCATCGACCGGGCTCGCGCCGCCGCGCTTGGCGGCTCCATTTCCACGGCCGAGAGGCTGGCCCGGCTGCATTCGGAGACCACTGAGCGATTGAACGTGTCCCAGGCGTACAATCTTGACCGCAAGCAGACGCTCATCACTATCCTTGGCGAGCTCAAGCAGCAGCTTTCGGCATAGACAGATTACCATGTCCGACGAAAGCCATAACGGCGCTTCCTCTGAATCGCATCAGGGAAAGATCAGCTTCCAGGCGACGATGGCCAGCGTAACGGCAAGGATGATGCGCACCGACCGCTCATGCAGGCGCGGTGCCAGCAGGCTGCCTGCGACGATGCCGGGAATGGATCCTACCAGCAAAGCGAAGAGCATCGTCCAGTTGATCTCGCCGATAAACCAGTAGCCCATGCCGCCGATCAGGGTCAGCGGCACGGCATGGACGATGTCCGAGCCGACGATTTCGCGGACATCTGTCTGCGGATAAAGCACCAGCAGGACGGTGACCCCGAGCGCGCCCGCGCCGACGGATGTCATTGTCACGAGAATACCGAGCATCAGGCCGAGGATGACTGTCAACAGAGCAATGTTGCGCGGCGATATCGTGCCGCGTTCGCCGCGCCATTTGCGGATGGCCTCGAGAATCTGGCCTCGGAAAATCAGCATCAATGCCGTCAAAAGTAAAAGACAGCCCAATGACAGGGTGATGACATGGGCAACGGCGGGGCTCTCGCGATTGACGCCGGCCATGATCCAGAGCATGGCGAGTGCCGCCGGAACGCTGCCGGAAGCGAGAAGACTGACAACCCTCCAATTGATCCGTCCGTGCATGCCGTGCACGGCCGTTCCAGCCGTCTTGGTGATTGCGGCATAGAGCAGATCCGTGCCAACGGCCGTTGCCGGATGGACGCCGAAGAGAAGCACGAGCAGGGGGGTCATCAGTGAACCGCCACCGACCCCTGTAATGCCCACCAACATGCCGACGAAAAAACCGGAAAAGGAATAAAGCGGCTGAAAGGAATTGATCAAACTCAAATTCACGGCCTCTTGAAGCCGTTAGGTAGGCCAATACATAAAAAGATGAAATTCACGGCCACTTCTGTCCTGCGTTCCACTCTTCAGAAGTGGGTAAAGGCGAGGCGGAGTCGAGTCAAGCAAAGCGCCATCCTGAAGTTCCGAATGCTGCGCGCGCGAAACTTGGTGTTTCGCTCATGGCAAACATGCGCTAAAGCGAGCGGAGCAAGAATAACAGCGACGTAACAGTAAAAGCGGGCCACTGCCTCACATGACCGAAAAAACTCCGTTCTACATCACCACCGCGATCGCCTATCCCAACGGCAAGCCGCATATCGGCCATGCCTATGAGCTAATCGCCACCGATGCGATGGCGCGTTACCAGCGCCTCGATGGCCGCGATGTCTTCTTTCTGACGGGTACGGACGAGCATGGCCAGAAGATGCAGCAGACGGCACGCGCAGAGGGCATGGAGCCGCAGCAGCTCGCTAACCGCAATTCCGACGAATTCCAGGCGATGGGCAAGCTGCTGAATGCGTCGAATGACGATTTCATCCGCACGACGCAGCCGCGCCACCACGAGACCTCGCAGAACATCTGGAACCTGATGGCCGATGCCGGCGACATCTACAAGGATTCCTATGCCGGCTGGTATTCGGTGCGCGACGAAGCCTATTACCAGGAAAACGAAACGGAGCTGCGCGCCGACGGCGTGCGCTACGGGCCGCAAGGCACGCCGGTCGAATGGGTGGAGGAGGCAAGCTACTTCTTCAAGCTCTCCGAATACCAGGACCGACTGCTGAAGCATTACGAGGAAAATCCCGATTTCATCGGTCCGTCCGAGCGCCGCAACGAGGTCATTTCCTTCGTCAAATCCGGCCTGAAGGATCTGTCGATTTCGCGTACGACCTTCGACTGGGGCATCAAGGTACCGAACGACCCGTCGCACGTCATGTATGTATGGGTCGACGCTCTGACCAACTACATCACGGCGACCGGCTACATAGAGGATCGGAACAATCCGCGGGCGAAATACTGGCCTGCCGACCTGCATGTCATCGGCAAGGACATTATCCGTTTCCACGCCGTCTATTGGCCGGCTTTCTTGATGTCGGCGAAGCTGCCGCTGCCGAAGCGCGTTTATGCCCACGGCTTCCTGCTCAACAAGGGCGAGAAGATGTCGAAGTCGCTCGGCAACGTCGTCGATCCGGTCAATCTCGTGAACCATTTCGGCCTCGACCAGGTGCGCTACTTCTTCCTGCGCGAAGTCTCCTTCGGCCAGGACGGCAGCTACAGCGAAGAAGCGATCGGCACGCGCATCAATTCCGATCTCGCCAACGGCATCGGCAATCTTGCCAGCCGTTCTCTGTCGATGATCGTCAAGAACTGTGACGGCCAGATCCCGGAATGCGGCCCATTGACGGATGAAGACAAGGCACTCCTCGCGCAGGCCGACGCCTTGCACGCTTCGACGCGCGAAGACATGGGCAAGCAGCTCATTCATCGTACCCTTGCTTCCATCATCGCGGTGGTTTCCGAAACCGACCGTTATTTCGCGAGCCAGGAGCCCTGGGCGCTGAAGAAGACCGACCCGGCCCGCATGGCGACCGTGCTCTACGTCACGGCCGATGTCGTGCGTCAGATCGGCATTCTCCTGCAGCCCTTCATGCCGGAATCCTCGGGCAAGCTCTTGGATCTCATCGCCATCCCAGCCGACAAGCGAGATTTCGCAGCCCTCGGCGAGGCCGGCCGCCTCGTTGCCGGAACGCCGTTGGAGGCCCCGAAGCCGGTCTTCCCGCGCTATGTCGCGCCGACCGTCGAATAAGGTTTTCCATGCTGATCGATACGCATTGCCATCTGGATTTTGCCGACTTCGAAGAGGAGCGTGACGCGATCGTCGCCCGCGCTCACGAGATGGGCGTCAAGCAGATGGTCACCATTTCGACGAAGGTCAGGAAGCTCGACGGATTGCTTGCGCTCACCGAGCGTTATCCGTCTGTTTTCTGTTCCGTCGGTACGCATCCGAACAGCGCCGACCAGGAGCTGGACATCCAGACCGAAGATCTCGTGCGGCTGGCAAACCAGCATGCGAAGATCGTCGCGATCGGCGAGGCGGGTCTCGATTACTTCTACGACACCGTCAAACCGGAAGACCAGAAGACCGGTTTCCTGCGCCATATCGCAGCCGCGCGCGAAACACAGCTGCCGCTCGTCATACACAGCCGCAGCGCCGATGAGGATATGGCCGCAATCCTGACGGAGGAAACAGGGAAGGGGGCTTTTCCCTTTATCCTCCATTGCTTCTCCGCCGGCCCTGCCCTTGCCCAGACCGGTGTCGAGCTCGGCGGCTATATTTCCTTTTCCGGCATCCTGACCTTCCCGAAATCGGAAGAGCTGCGCGAGATCGCCAAGACGATCCCACACGATCGTCTGCTGGTCGAAACCGATGCACCTTATCTCGCGCCGAAGCGCTGGCGGGGAAAACGCAACGAGCCGTCCTATGTCGTCAACACGGCCGAGGTGCTGGCCGATACGATCGGCGTCAGCATGGACGAGATCGCCGAAATTACCACAGCGAACGCCTTCCGCTGCTTCTCAAAAATGACGAGGGTCTGACGTCGTGACATACCGGCGGCGCTTCACCATTTTGGGCTGTTCATCGTCGCCGGGTGTTCCGCGTATTACCGGCGATTGGGGCGCCTGCGATCCGAAAAACGCAAAAAACCGGCGCACGCGGGCTGCCTTTCTCATTGAGCAGATCGCGCCGGATGGCGGTATCACCACCGTCGTCATCGATACGGGTCCGGATTTCCGCGAGCAGATGATCCATGCCGGCGTCAGCTTTATCGACGCCGTTCTCTATACCCACGCCCATGCCGACCATATTCACGGCATCGATGATCTGCGCGGCTACTTCCATATCTCGAATGAGCGCATCCCGATCTACGCCGATCCGCCGACCATGGATCGCATTCGCGAAGGCTTCCGCTACTGCCTGGAAACGCCTGTCGGCAGCAGCTATCCGCCGATCGTGCGGCCGGTATTGATCGAAAATCTCGAGAAAAGTTTCGTGATCGATGGGGCAGGCGGTCCGATCCGCTTCTGGCCGCACAAGCAGGTACACGGCGATATCCATTCGCTCGGTTTCCGTGTCGGCAAACTCGCTTATTGCAGCGATATCAGTGATTTCCCTCCGGAATCGATAGAAAAGGTTCAAAACCTCGACATTCTGATCATCGACGCTCTGCAGTATCGGCCGCATCCAAGCCATCTGTCGTTGGAGCAGTCGCTCGACTGGATCGAACGCCTGGCGCCGAAACATGCCATCTTGACCCACATGCATACGCCGCTCGATTATGAAACCGTACTGGCTGAAACGCCCGATCATGTCGAGCCGGCCTATGATCAGATGCAGATCGAACTCGACGTGGAGGACGACGATCTATGAGCGAAGATATCAAGAAGCTTTCCAGCCTGGAGCGCGTCGAACTTGCGGCGCGCACGCTGGGGCTCGACATCTCGATCAAGCGCATGGAGCAATCGACGCGGACGGCAGAAGAGGCTGCCAAGGCCGTAGGATGCGCCGTCGGTCAAATCGTGAAATCTCTGGTCTTCGTCAATGCCGATACGCAGGCGCTGACGCTGCTTCTGGTTTCGGGCGCCCATAATGCCGATACGGCTTATATTGCCACAACTTATGGCGTTCGGCTGAAGCGGGCCGACATCGATCGCGTGCGCGACGAGACCGGTTTCGCCATCGGCGGCGTCGCGCCCATCGGCCATCTGGTCGATCTGCCTGTTTTCATCGACGAAAGCCTGTTGACTTACGATGAGGTCTGGTGCGCAGCCGGACGGCCGGACAGCATTTTCTCCTGCAATCCAACGACACTGGCCGAGAAGATTACGGCCAAGGTGATCCGCATCAAGACGAGCAAAGAATAACGAATCAGCCGGCGCCGGCAGAGATTGCATGGAATCCCCGCGGTGCTACAGGGAGGATGCGATGAGCGAAGCTTCGGACGGCAAAAGGACCGATACGGCTTCCCGGATAATTCGCTCGACGCCACACGCGGTCTTCAAAGCATTCCTCGATCCCGAAGCATTGGCCTCATGGCTTCCGCCGAAAGGCATGACATGCCGCATCCACGTTTTCGAACCGCATAAAGGCGGCAGCTATCGAATGGCGCTGTCCTATGACGCGCCGGATCATTCGACGCCTGGAAAATCCTCGGAGCATGCCGACATTGTCTCCGGGCGGTTCATCGAGATCGTGGCGGATGAACGCATCGTTCAGGCGGTGGATTTCGAATCCGATGACGCCGCATTCGGCGGAACGATGACCATAACCTGGTCCTTGGAAGAGGTTCCGACCGGCACTAGGGTCACCGTAATTTGTCAGAACGTTCCTTGCGGCATCAGCAGAGAAGATCATGACGAGGGACTGAAATCGACCCTCGGAAATCTGGCCAACCATCTGGAATAAAAACCAAAAGCGTCTGCCTCATCGCTATATCGATATCCATTTTAGTTCCATAATCTATCTTATCTGATGCTTTTATGTGGCGGAGTACATTCTATTTCCAAGTGCGACTTGCGAATGATTTCAATGGGTTGTCACTCGCAAGGAGCACGCAATGAAACGCACCTACTCCCATATCGATCTGGATAACAGCGCGCTTATCCCGTAGCGTCGGTCCGACGCATCTGGGTCACGTCTCGCCGTTCGTGCAAACCAAGGTGGCTGACCGACCTTCAATCGTCGGGCAGTCCCATCATGCCTCCAAAGCCATGACGACGATCCAGGCTTGCCATCTGACACCCGGGATTTTCAGCAGCAGATTATCGATCTGCTTGCCGGTGCCCCGAACCGCGGCACCGAACGGGCTCTTGCGAAACGGAATGGACGCGAGCGCAGCGAGCCCGAAGAATTCCAGATCGCACTTCGAGAAATATTTGCGCACGATCTCGAAGTCCGATTTCAAAAGCGGATGCTCATCGACAGTACGGGCCTCTGGCGTCCGGTTGCGATAGAGATTGATCACGGGATTGTGGCCGAGCGGCTCGAAGAAGAAGGCTTTCCCGCCGGGTCGCAGTACGCGCCGGATCTCGCTCAGCGATTTATCCAGGACAAGATGATGCAGGATGCCGCTGCCGAAAACGACATCAAAGCTCGCTGACGGCAGATTCATATCCTCCGCATTATCGACTTGGAACGTCACGTTCTCGATTCCGCGGAGAGCCGCCATATTCGTGGCCTGTTGAATGGCGACGTCCGAAATGTCGATACCGGTTATCTGCTTGGCGGAGTGTGCGAGACCAATACTGCTCATGCCATTTGAGCACCCGTATTCGAGCACGTCCCTTTCGGGACAGGCTGCCCTCACCAGCCGCCAATAGGCATCCACGGCGGGCTTTACCGCGAAATAGAACGAGTCCTCCTTACGCTCCTCCACCGCACCGAAGCGTTCATTATGAAAGTCGCGCTCACGCGCTAAACGTGCATCATACGTCATCCCGGTCCTCCCAACTTGACCTAATGCGTTGAAATGTTTGCGAAATCTATATTGCAAGGATCATCAGACCGGTGGCGGTCAAATGATGGATCCTTCATTTTCGGAGAATAACAAACTGAAACCAGATATCTCCGTCTATGCGAATTCGCGGTTCGGCGCCGATTCCTACCAGAACATGACAAGCGCAGCGAACGAGCAACTTCTCCTGTGGACATAGGGCAGCCCGCCAGTTCGGCAATCACTACTTGATTATTCGCTATGAGAGAGCTCTCTCAGCGAGAGGCAGTCGGGATTTTCATCACACGTTTGCACGAAGAAACCCGATCCCCTGCCCTCTACGACAGGCACGATGTGGTGAGATCGGCTTCTCAGCGGAGTCAGCCTCTTGTCGGCTGCATCAAAGACGAATGGCTGGCTGGATGCTGAAATCAGGCCGAGCTTAGTTGGCCGAGCTTTGCTTGGGAGCTCCGGTCGATACCGTGGCTGTTGTGGCCACCGGGGACAGATACGTATCCAGAAGGCTTGCCATCTTGTTGTCGCGAATTTCAGCGGTCTTCTCACCCATGACCACGCCGACAACACGGCGTCCGTTCTTCGTCGCCGAGGTCACAAGATTATAGCCGGAAGCATCGGTGTAGCCGGTCTTGATGCCGTCGGCTCCTGCGTAGCGATACATGAGATTGTTGTGGCCGCGCAGCTTCATGCCGCGGAACTTGATGCCGCGCATCGAGAAGAGCTTGAACTCTTCCGGGAAGTCACGCATCAGCGCAACGCCGAGGGTTGCCATGTCACGGGCCGTCGTGACCTGCTCCGGATCCGGCAGGCCCGAGGGATTCTTGAACACCGTATTGCTCATGCCGAGCTGATGCGCCTTTGCGGTCATCAACTTGCCGAAGTTATCCTCGGAACCGCCAAGCTGCTCGCCGATCGCAACCGCCGCATCGTTGGCGGACAGAACGATGATGCCCTCGACAGCTTCGCGCAGAGTGACCTTGCGGCCCGCCCCGATGGCGAATTTGAAGGGCTCCTTGCTCTCGGCGTTCTCCGACATGGTCAATTTCTGATCCCATTTCAGATGACCGGCATGCAGCGCTTCAAAAGCGAGATAGAGCGTCATCATCTTGGTAAGCGATGCCGGGAAATTCAGCTCGTTCTCGTTCGATGCCTCCAGCACCTGGCCGCTATGAGCATCCACCACATAGCTCGCCTGCCCGGCCTGCGCCAACGAAGCTGCGCCAAGGAACGACGCGGTCGAGATTGCCGCGGCGAGCAGCATGGAGGTCTTCTTGAGCATAGTTTGTCTGCGTTTCCTGTGATCGAGATCTGTGACGGGGCGCCGGGCGATCGAAAGGGAATATTCGCCCTTTTCGAAGGCGATGGATCGGGCAAATCTATGGCGGAAAAAAGAACGGCGCCATGAAAAAAGGGCTATGCGGTAATAGTCCCCTGCTCTTTTCGATATTGGCTGGGCCGGATCGCAATCGGTTAATGACGCCGGCGCCCCGCCTGCCTGTCCTCTCGCATTGCGGGCTCTCACAATAACCTTATGCATAAAGATGATTATTATACTTAGGTGCCAAAGCGGTTTCTACTATCTGGAACAGGGCCGCAACGTTACCGCCTCGTTTAAATACCGCTGATAGCCGCATCCAAAACACCGCTATTCAAAGGCGTGCGGCCCGATGGCTCGTGCGCCTTTGAGCGACATGCTTATCCCCAAAACCAAGACTTGTTGACCTCGGTACACGCTTCAGTGCGCGTCATGCCGATATCGCGAAGCTGATCGTCGGTCAGTTCGCGGAGGCTCCATCTTGTCTCGCGCTTTTCGAGGTAAGCCAGAAATCGCGCCAGCATACTCCGCAAAAACTTCCGCTTTGGCCGCCTCTTGCCCGCACTGGCTGCCGTCAGCATCGGCCTATCGATATCGGTGGTCATTTTCCTGCTCCTTGGGGCTCATATCAACATGGCCTCAGGATGCACTGGCTTAAGCAATGAATAAAGCTTATGGTATTTATACAATCCATAAGGAATTCTTCTGTTGCTCAATCTGGATCAGCTGGCCGCGTTTGTGAGCGTCGTCGATCTCGGCAGCTTTACGGCTGCTGCCGATAAGGTCGGACTGACGCAGCCTGCCGTCAGCCTGCAGGTGAAGCTCCTGGAGCAGCGCCTCGGCGTGAAACTGATCGAGCGTGTCGGGCGACGGGCACAACCCTCGTCGGCGGGACTTGATCTGCTGCCGCATGCGCGGCGCATCATCGAATCCTGTTCTTTGGCGGAGGATGCGATGACACCTTTTCGCGAGGGATCGGTCGGCCGTGTTCGGATCGGCAGCGGCGGCACGGCTTCGATCCATCTCTTGCCGCAAGCCATCGCCATGGCAAAGAAACGCATGCCTGATCTCGAGATCATTGTGCGCATTGGCAATATCAACGAGATTCTGCGGGATCTCGAAGCCAATGCGCTGGATCTCGCAGTAGTGGCCCTGCCCGCCGCCGGCCGCTCGCTCGAGGTCGAAGCATTCCATGAGGACGAGCTTTTGGCCGTCGCCCCCAAAGGAAGCGTAATGCCGGATGGCGGGCCTGATGTGGAATTCATGAAAGACAAGACGCTGTTGCTCTATGAAGGCGGCAACACACGCCGCGCGACGAACGAATGGTTCGAGGCAGGAGGCGTCCGCCCAGAACCGGCCATGGAATTCGGTAGCGTCGAGGCTATCAAGGAACTGGTCGCTGCGGGTCTCGGATGGTCCATCCTCCCGGACATGGCGCTGAGACGCGACAAGTCCGATCTTCTGGTGACGTCACCGCTCAGACCGAGACTGGTTCGGCAGCTCGGGATAGTCCTGCGCCGGGACAAGCATCTCACGAAGGGTCTTCGCGAAATCATGAAATCCCTTCGCGATTTTCAAGCGTCGGATCACACGGTATAGGGTAAGTGGTCGGCGGCCTTTCGCTTACGGACCAAAGAGCAGTGTCCGTAGCCTTGCTCCAAGAACAGGTCATCGACCTCGGGCAGGATAGACGATGATTCGGTCTCGGTATGTTGAAGAGATGGCTCTCGTACCTGAACAGGCCGAAGTCCGCCTCAAAAAGCCACACCACAGGCTCGAAAACTGTCATTCCGAGCACCTCTGTTGCCAAAACGTGAATTGAACCTATATAGAGCCTATCGACCATTGCTTGTGACATCGCCGAAGAGCCATCTGACTCTCGCCGGATTTCCTCTCAAATAATCGATCTAATTCCGCAAGGTATCGCGGGAGCAACAACGGTTACTACGAAAGGAAATCGTTATGAACACTGGTACTGTAAAGTGGTTTAACTCCACCAAGGGCTTCGGCTTCATTCAGCCTGATGATGGCAGCACGGACGTCTTTGTCCATATTTCAGCAGTAGAGCGTGCTGGCATGCGTTCGCTCAACGATGGGCAGAAGATCACTTACGACATCGTGCAGGATCGTAGATCTGGCAAGAGCTCGGCTGACAATCTTCGGGCCGCATAAATTTGTCACGGCTCCGCGCGACCACGGATGTACTGGCACGCGGAAACTATGACCGAGGAAGGTCGGGATACGTCCCGGCCTTTTGCTTTTCATTCAAACGGAGAACGACATGGCCCATTGTCGTTACCGGCCGGGCGACAGTGTCGTCCTGAAGCCTGGAATTTTCGGAAGCATCCAACCCGCCGGCAGCGTGGTATCTGTCATGCCGCTCTCACAGGGCGTTGTTCACTACCGCATCCGTTTCCAGAACGAGAATTTCGAGCGCAGCATCCGTCAGGACGATATCGACGTTGAGGCCTCCCCCTCGTCGCTGTCGCCCACGCAAGCCGAGATACCGCAAATATCGAAATCAAGCTGGATCAACTCGAATTCGATCCGTACCAAGAAATAAATACAGCGCGAGCTGAGAAGGAGACACTTTGCAGGTTCTGGTCAGAGACAACAATGTTGAACAGGCGCTCCGCGTCCTGAAGAAGAAGTTGCAGCGCGAAGGCGTTTTCCGGGAAATGAAAGCCCGCAGCGCCTATGAAAAGCCATCCGAAAAGCGTGCCCGCGAAAAGGGCGAGGCGGTCCGCCGTGCCCGTAAGCTTGCCCGCAAGCAGGCTCAGCGTGAAGGCCTGTTGCCGGCACCAAAGAGGAAGGTCATGACGTCAGGCCGTGGACGTCCACCATCTCTTACAAAAACTCCCGCTGATAACGGGGAAGCATGACAAAGTCGAAAGACAATCTCTTCAAGCCCGAAAAGCCCTCTGCACAGGCCAAGGCTGAGCAGACGACGTCGATTGCCAAGGGTATCGTGGCCGATGAAGCATCTGCTCGGCAGAAAAAGACGGATAGGCTTCGCGCGCTTCGTTTGGCGCAAGAGGCGGAGCTAGCACCAGCGCCGAAAGCAAAAAAGAAAAGCAAGAAGGAATAGCGACCGCCCGAGCGCGGCTCCGTTCCCTTCGATTGACTTGCGGCCGTACCCCTTGCGGATCGACAGCGCCACTGTAGGCTTGCTGTAGAGGACGGCCGCAAGAGATATATTCGTTCTCTTATGCACAGGCGGCGATGGCGCCGATCCGACTGTCTATCTAAGCCGTTTGCGGCGCTCGATTTCTTCTTCGGACGGGCTCGGCCCGACGAAGGAGCCGGTCTTCACCGGGCCATCCGGCTGATAGGTCGCAAAGATGACGCCGTTAGAGGACGACTGGGTGCGCAGCAGTTTCATTGCGGCAGGAACCGCCCCGCCGGCGAACAACTTCTTGCCGCTGCCCAGCACGACCGGAAAGATCACCAGCTTGAATTCGTCGATCAGCTCGTGACGCAATAGTGTCTGAATAAGGTCGCCACTGCCCTGAATGAGAAGATCCGGCCCCTCGCCTGTTTTCAACTCCTTGATCGCCGCCACGATATCTTTGCCGAGCGACTGGCTTTTGTTCCATTTCAGCTCGACATCGCCACGCGTTGCGACGTATTTGACAACGCTATTGAATCGCTGGCCGATTGGATCGTCGTCGCCGACATAGGGCCAAAAGGCTGCGAAAATATCGTAGGTCTTGCGTCCGAGCAGCAGATCGAACGGCTTTTCGAACAGTTCGAAGAGCGCCTTGCCAGTTTCTTCATCGGCATGAGGGAATACCCAGCCACCATACTCAAAACCGCCGGTCGGGTCCTCGTCCGGACCGCCGGGTGCCTGCATGACGCCATCGAGACTGATGAATGTTGCCGCTATGACTTTACGCATGATGTCCTCCTTTTCGGGCATGGTGCCCAGAGGACGTCTCGTCGGTTGCGATCCCGACATGTCATCGATTAATTTTTAAACACGCAATCTAACGTTCGCGTTGGACTTGTGACCGATTGACTCTTGAACGCCGCCATGGAATCGGCAAAATTCATCCTATCAATATTTTCCTTGAGATACGAACCCGTCTGCGGGCCCGCCTCGTTTAATTATGCCTGGATAAAAGCGTGAGCAGCGATTCATCAAGAAGCGCCGCGAAGCCACTGGCTTCGCGTGCGCATGTCAATGCGGTCGGTTGGGGCCAAGGCCTGTCGACGATCGTCCGGATTACCCATATGACGCTGCGCCATCCCTGGCAGACAAGCTTCGCCATTGGGGCAACTTTTGTGGCTGCAACGTTGCAGCTGACGATCCCGCGCCTGTTGGGCCGTGCCGTCGACCAGACACAGACGGCAGTCGCCGGCGGTGCAGCCGGCCAGATCGCCGAAAATGCCTTAATGACAACCGCTCTGCTGCTGCTTGTCGTCAGCATTTTGCGCGGCCTGTTCACGATGGTACAGAACTACTACAGCGAAGCCGTCGGCCATCATATGGGCTATGAGCTTCGGCTCGCCTGCTATGAGAAGATCCAGCAACTCTCTTTCAGCTTCCACGACAAGGCCCATTCCGGCGATCTCATCACGGTCGGCCTGCTCGATCTCGAAGGCGTGCGCATGTACTTCTCGACCGCGCTGGTGCGCATGGTGCTATTGACCATGCTGATCGGCGTCGGCGCCTATATGCTGCTGTCCACCGATGTCGCGCTCGGCCTGCTGGCCCTGAGCTTCGTGCCTTTCGTGGCGTGGCGCTCTTCCGTCACGCAGTTGCGGTTGCGTTCGACATGGCTAGATCTGCAGGAGCGCCTCTCGGTGCTGACGCGCGTGATGGAGGAAAATCTCGGTGGCATCCGCGTGGTGCGCGCCTTCGCCGCGCAGGCGCACGAACTCATGAAGTTTGACCGGGCCTCGCATAATGCGCTTTCCCTCGCCCACAAGCGCGTCGGCATCCGTGTCGTCAACACTAGCGCCATGAACCTCTCCTTCTTCGTGTCCATGGGCCTCGTGCTCTGGCTTGGCGGCCTGAAGGTTATCAATGACGAGATCAGTGTCGGCACGCTGGCCTCGTTTCTGACATTCATGACCATTCTGCAGATGCCGGTGCGCCAGCTCGGCCTGATGGTCAATGCTTTCGCACGCGCCTCGACCTGCGGTTCGCGCGTGTTTGAGCTCCTCGATCTCGACATTCCCATCAAGGATGCGCCGGACGCCAGGCCGCTCGTCGTGACCGAAGGCGCGCTGCGTTTCGAGAATGTCGACTTCAGCTATCCGGACTCGGAAATGCGGCCGGTGCTGAAGAATATCTGTTTCGAGGCAAAGCGCGGCGAGACGATCGGCATTGTCGGCCCGCCCGGCAGCGGCAAGTCCACCATTGCCCATCTCATTCCGCGCTTTTACGACGTCACAGCCGGGCGGATCACGCTAGACGGCCAGGATATCCGCAAGGCGACGCTGCAATCACTGCGGCAGAACGTTGCCGTCGTGCAGCAGGATTCTTTCCTGTTCACGACCAGCATCGAGAACAACATCGCCTATGGCGACCCCTGGGCGAAGGAAACCCGCATAGAGCGCGCCGCAGAGTCGGCTCAGCTGCACAATTACATTCTCGGCCTGCCGGCCGGCTATACCACCGTCGTCGGCGAGCGCGGCGTGTCCCTTTCCGGAGGTCAGCGTCAGCGCCTGACCATCGCCCGGACATTGATGCTAAAGCCGGCTGTAATGGTCTTCGACGATTCCACGGCGGCGATCGACGCTGCAACAGAACAACGCATCCGCAGTGCCATGAAACGCTTCGCGCGGGATCGGGTGACGCTGATCATCGCCCATAGGCTGAGTTCGCTGATGCATGCCGACCAGATTCTCTTCGTCGAGAATGGTGAGATCGTCGAGCGCGGCACCCATGCGCAGCTTTTGGCCGCTGGAGGCCGGTACAAGGCGCTTTACGATCTGCAGGTTCGCCCGGAGGACGATGTCATCAGAACATCGAGCGGCGGCATGCTCGAAAGGGCGAAAAGGGAGGTTTGACAATGTCGGAAATTACCGAAACCGAGCGCAATGACGTGCGCGAGGATGGTCGCCGCCCTCCCCGTGCCGTGGTCGGCTCTCATCGCGTCGAAGAGGAGATCTTCGGCAAGGTCTTCGACAGCAAGATCATCCGCCGCATATGGGCCTTCGTCAGCCCTTATCGGCGGCAGATCTACATCTCCGTTGCGGCCGTTCTGCTCTTCACCGCATCGCAGATCGTGATACCGCTCGTCATCCGCCATGCGATCGACAGCGCGATGGCGCGCGGAGCCATAGATTATTTTGCACTCTGGTTGTCTCTGGGAGTTTTCACGGCGGCCATCCTCGTCAATTACGGGGCGAGCTATGTGCAGGAAACCTATGTCGGCCAGGTCGCCGAGGAAGTGCTGTTCGACATTCGCCGGGCTATGTTTGCGCATCTGCAGCGCGTTTCGCTATCCTTCATGGACAAAACGGAGGTCGGTCGCCTGATGTCGCGCCTGCAGGGCGACGTCAACTCCATGCAGGAATTCCTTGAAACTTCAGTGCTTTCCGTCGGCGACATAGCCCTGCTCTTCGGCATCGTCATCGTCATGCTGTCGCTGGATTTCCGGCTCGGCCTGCTGACGCTTTCCGTCATGCCGATCCTTTTCATCGTACGGCTGTTCTGGCTGCCGAAGGCGCGGGTCGCCTTCATGAACGCACATGAGACCAACTCCGTCACCAGTGGCGCACTAGCGGAAGCGATCCATGGAGTGCGTGCCGTCCAGGGCATGCATCGGCAGAGCGTGAACTTCTCGCTTTTCGACGAAAAAGCCCACGCGAACCTCCAGACGCACCTGACGGCGGCGCGCTATGCCCAGGTCATGGTGCCGATCGTCGACACGCTGACCGGCATGGCCATGGCGATCGTCATCATCGTCGGCGGCTCGATGGTTCTGAACCACAGGCTCGATGTCGGCATCATGGTCGCCTTCCTGTTCTACATTCAGCGCTTCTTCGACCCGATCCGTTCGCTGACCATGCAATATTCGGTCATGCAGCGCGCCATGGCGTCCGGCCAGCGGCTGACCGAGGTGCTCGACGTTCCGGTCGACATCAAGGATGCGCCCGATGCGATCGAACTGTCGCCGGATATGGATGGCTCGGTCGAATTCCGCGATGTGATCTTCGGCTATAATCCCAAGCATCCCGTGCTGAAGAATGTCAGCTTCAGGGTCAATCCCGGAGAAACGGTGGCGTTGATCGGGCCGACGGGCTCGGGCAAGTCGAGCTCAATGGCCCTCATCCATCGCTTTTATGATGTGCAGCAGGGCCAGGTATTGGTCGGCGGTCATGACGTACGCTACCTTACCCAGGATTCACTCGGACGCCAGATTGCCATGGTGCTGCAGGAGCCGTTCCTCTTCACCGGCACGGTGCTGGAGAACATCCGCTACAACAAGACGGAGGCGACGCGCGAAGAGGTCATCGAGGCCGCCAAAGCGGTCGGCGCGCATGAGTTCATCATGCGCCTTCCGGATGGCTACGATTCCGTTCTCGGCGAGCGCGGCGGCGGCCTTTCGCTCGGCCAGCGCCAGCTCGTCAGCTTCGCCCGCGCCCTTGTCGCGGATGCCAAGATCCTCGTGCTCGACGAAGCCACTGCGAATATCGACAGCTACACCGAAATGCTGATCCAGAAAGCGTTGGTGAAGCTGCTCGAAGGCCGCACCGGCCTCGTGATCGCCCATCGTCTGGCCACCATCCGTGAGGCCGACCGCATTATCGTGCTGCAGAACGGCCAGTTGCTTGAAAGCGGCAACCACAATCAGCTGATGGCAAACGGCAAGCTTTACTCGAAGCTCTATAACCTCAATTATGCATCTTTCGACGATATTCCGGAGGAAGAGGTCTCCGCTTCGGTGCCGGTGGAGTCGCGGACGTAGAGTATTTCGCACAAACTGTGGGGGCATAATCAACAATGACCGACAGTATTCTGGTTCTCTACGGGTCCTACCGATCGGATCGTGCCGGCATTCGTCTTGCGAATTATCTCGTAACCAGTCTAGGTCAGCGCGGAAACGATGTGGAACTCGTCGACGCAAAGGCGGTTGGCCTGCCGATGCTGGATCGGATGTACAAGGAATATCCCAAAGGTTCCGCGCCCTCGGCAATGGAGCAGCTTGCCGAGAAAATTCGAACTGCCGATGCCTTCGTTTTCGTCACGGGCGAATATAATTGGGGCATGCAACCCGGCCTGAAAAACCTGACCGATCATTACCTTGAGGAGTGGTTTTGGCGCCCGGCGGCTATTGCAAGTTACTCTGCCGGCCGCCTTTCCGGCGCCCACGCGGCGGTCTCCTGGCATGGCACTCTTTCCGAGATGGGAATGGTCGTTATCTCGAGCACGCTTGTCGTCGCCAATATTTCGGCGGCATTGGACGTTGACGGCAAGCCGACGGGGAGCGGAGGCGATGCGCTGGCAAGAGCTTTCCCCCGTTTTGCCGAGGACCTCGCCTGGTGGACCGAGGCAGCAAAACAGCAGCGAGCCCGTAAGGCTCCTCCGTACTGAAAAAACCCGCGGCCTGGCCACAGCCAGACGCATTCCGCTCATTCCATCTAGCCTAGCGCGCCAGCAGATTGAGTACCTGCGTCGCGCACGTCTACCTTCGCGATAGTAACTTGCATCATGATAGTTATTTATGCTATCTGCCTCGCCCATGCAGAGAACCAGCTTCAGCAATTTCAAATGCCCCGCCGCCCGTGCGCTCGAAAGCGTGGGCGACTGGTGGAGCATCCTGATCCTACGTGATGCGCTGCAGGGATTGAGCCGGTTCGACGAATTCCAGAAAAATCTCGGCGTTGCGCCGAACATCCTGACGCGGCGGCTCAAGCATCTCACAGACGAAGGCCTGTTCGAGCGGCGACTCTATCAGGAGCGGCCGCCGCGCTACGAATATGTGCTGACCGAAAAGGGCCGGGATTTCTTCCCTGTGCTAATGGCGCTCTTCACCTGGGGCAATCGGCACTTGCCTGCCGAAGAAGTCGCAATGCGCCTCGTCGACGCCAATACCGGTGAGGATCGCGACCCGCTTCTCATCGACCGCGTCACCGGCCGCGCCTTTCAGCCCGAAGACACGATACTCGTGCCCGGGCCTGCGGCCGATGACACCGTTCATGAACGCATCGCCCAGATGAAAGCATGGTTTCTGGGCTTCGACGCCTGACATAGTAGGAGCAAGACATGGATCGTATCGTCGTCACCGGCATGGGGCTGGTTTCGCCCCTGGGCGTAGGTGTCAATGCAAGCTGGAAGAGGCTGGTCGAGGGACGCTCCGGTCTCAGGCTGCTGCCCGAGGAGATGGTGGGCGATCTCGCGGCCAAGATCGGCGGTATTGTTCCTGACATCGCTCGAGATCCCGAAGCTGGTTTTGATGCCGATCGCTATGTGCCCGTCAAAGACCAGAAGAAGATGGATCGCTTCATCCTCTTCGCCATGGCTGCCGCCGAGGAAGCGATCCTGCAGTCAGGCTGGCAACCGACTGACGTCGGCGCTCTGGAACGGACGGCCACGATCATTGCATCGGGCGTCGGTGGTTTTCCCGCCATCGCCGATGCTGTGCGCACAGCCGAAACGAAAGGAGTGCGCCGCCTTTCGCCCTTCACGATCCCCTCCTTCCTCGTCAATCTTGCCGCCGGCCAGGTGAGTATCCGCTATGGCTTCAAGGGACCGCTCGGTGCGCCGGTCACCGCCTGTGCGGCCAGCGTGCAGGCAATTGGCGATGCGGCGCGGCTGATCCGGTCCGGAGAGGCCGATGTTGCCATCTGCGGCGGAGCGGAAGCCTGCATCGACAAGGTCAGCCTTGGCGGCTTTGCTGCGGCGCGTGCGCTTTCGACAGGTTTCAGCAATCGCCCCGAGGAAGCCTCCCGTCCCTTCGACAGCGGCCGTGACGGCTTCGTCATGGGTGAAGGCGCCGGCATGCTTGTCATCGAAAGCCTCGAGCATGCGCTCGCCCGCGGCGCAACGCCGCTTGCCGAACTTGTCGGTTATGGCACCGCCGCCGATGCATATCACATGACGGCAGGGCCGGAAGACGGCGATGGTGCACGCCGGGCCATGCTTGCCGCCCTCGCCCAGGCTCGCATTTCCCCGTCCGAGGTCAAACACCTGAATGCGCACGCGACATCGACCCAGGTCGGCGACCGAGGCGAGATGGAGGCGATCAAGACTGTCTTCGGCCGCGACGGCGCGATCGCCATCAGTGGCACGAAAGCCGCGACCGGCCATCTTCTGGGTGCTGCCGGCGGCATGGAAGCGATCTTCACGATTATGGCTCTGCGTGATCAGGTCGCCCCGCCGACGCGCAATCTGCAGAATCCGGATCCCGCAGCGGAAGGTATCGACATCGTCGGCAGCACCGCGCGGCCAATGGCCATGGAGTATGCGATCTCCAATGGTTTTGGTTTCGGCGGCGTCAACGCCAGCGCCCTCTTCCGCCGCTGGCAGTAATCGCTTCTGCTTGCGATCAAAGCGCGCTAAGCTTTCTCCATATGGCTGGGGACAGACATGCGCGCTTTTTCTTTCGCCGTTTTTCTCTGCTGCTTTGCCGTTGTGTCGGTCGCTTACGCGGAAGATCCGGTGCAGACGGCACAGAGCCTCATTGAGCAACAAATCGAGGCCTTTCTGCACGATGATGCGGCGACCGCCTATTCCTTCGCCGCACCCGGCATCAAGGCGCTCTTCCCGGATAAGGACAGCTTCTTCGCCATGGTGAAGAAGAGCTACCAGCCGGTCTATCATCCCGGCAACTATGCCTTCGGCAAAAGCCGCGCGATCGACAACGGCGCAATCGTCTATCAGGAGGTGCTGATCACAGGGACCGATGATAGGGACTGGACGGCGATCTACCAGATAATTCGTCAGCCGGACGGCAGTTACAAGATCAATGGCGTGCAGATTCTTGCCAAAACGGCAAGCGAGGGCATTTGAACTGCGGCTACGCCCAAACAGCAAAACAGCGCGTCTTTCCTAGGAAAAACGCGCTGTGTGAACTGCGACCAGCTGTTTCTAACCGCGAATTCTAGCTGCACTTCCGACAGCGCTATCGCCTTCGAAGCCCGGTCGCGGCTGAGGAATGACGACCGTCGAAGCCGGCATAGGCGTATTCGTATATGTGGTCTCGCCGCTCGAAAGCGGTCCCGAAATTGCCATGTCTGTGGGTGCTGGCGTCGGGATCGGTACCGCGGCCGGGATCAGAACGGCGCTCTGCGGCATCGTCACCACCGGGTTGGAGACAGGCGTAAAGGCCGCGACGGCCGAAGTCGTCGGCGCCGGCTGCGTTTCCGGCAGGACGAACGGAGATTGCGGCGCGCCCTGCGTGGGCACGTAATTCATCGCAACCTCATAGGCCGGAAGCGGCGCGGGCGTCTGCAATTCGCCATCGCGACCACGCTTCTCATAGAACGCGTTGCCGCCGGCGTAAGCGACGTAGTGCATATTATCGTACGGGAATCTCAGGCCTTCGGTATGAAAGAACATCGCGTCCTTCACCTGGGGGTGCCGTTCGCCGCGCAGGATCTTCGAGGCAGCAACTTCGAGATCCGGCTTTGCCTGATCCTTGACTTCCCTGCTCATTACGCCTGGCGCGAACTGCTTTTCCTGAGCAACGACGCCACAGATCGTGGGCGGATAGGCACCGGAGGTCAGTCTATTCATCACGACCGTGCCAACGGCCATGTAACCGCTGGGATCGGAGCGTTCCGACTCGAAATACATTGCACGTTCGAGACAATCCTTGTCCTTCATCGTGTAATTATACGTCACTTTTGCGCCACGAATGGGCTTGGTGGTATTGCTGGGGGTGGGGGTTGTCTTCTGTGTTGTCGTACAGCTGGTAGCGGCCAAACCGACAACCAATAGCCCCGAAAGACATGCCCCGAATTTGCGTTGCGCCCTCAACGGCAAGTGCCTCCTATTTTCGGTAGTACAGCCCTTATCGATTAAGAGAATGCGTTTTAGCCGGATTTTTTCAAAATTCCAAGCGGCCACGCAATCAAATCTGCCAATGACGTTTTTCAAAGGCGGATGGACCGTTTATTCCGATTCGCTATTTTTCCCAATGCTTTATTGTCGCCAAGCTCATTTTGAAACACGACCGGAAACGGAAATTGCCCAAGGCAAGCCCGTTCCAGCTGGCTCAAAATGATGTTTGTTAAGGATAGCAATCAATCGATAATAAATGATTTACCAACAGAGCAAGGTCCATGCGCCAGCCGACTTCGATGAGAATTTGCCCCGGTGCCAAGCAATAAAACGACCAATTACCACGTATGGCCGAAGGTGGTTTCCAGATCTCGCAGCCACTCGATTTCGCCCGTTCGAACAACAGATCGACGGCCTCGCGCGAGGGCTGCATAAAGCCGATATGATAGGTATTGCGACCCACGGAGACACCATCGGCGGCGCCGAATTTCTCGACTGGCCGACTGATGACAAGTTCAAGCCCGGCATCGTCGCGAAGGATGGCGAGACCATTCTCGCTTCGCGTTTCCACTTCCGTCAGGCCGAATACGGAAACAAAAAAATCCCGCGTCGCGGCGACATCGGGAACATGCAGATCCAGGTGGTTCAGTCTCATGACAGCTCCAAAAGGCTTTCCCGCGGAGACATGTCGGTCGATCCGGCCCACGCCAACGCGAGACACTCGACCACAATGGTCAAGTTCCGCGTCGCGGGCTCTCATCACCAATGGCAAGGAGCAGTGCTTCCAGACTGGAAGGGGTTGGGCCTACCGAAACCAACCCTGCTTTTTTCGACACGCTTCTGTTAGCGCGAAATCGCCATAGCAGCAAGATCGCGTGGCGCATCCTTATCGTAGCAGGATCACACCGGCTCGAGATCGCCCCTCGCCCAATTTTCTATCGTTTCCGCCATGAAATCGGCGAAGCGGCCTTCGGCGATCGCCTGGCGAATGCCCTGCATCAGTTCCTGATAGTAGGCAAGATTGTGCCAGGAGAGCAGCATACCGCCGAGCGCTTCGTTGGCACGGACGAGGTGATGCAGATAGGCGCGGGAATAATCGCGCGAAGCCGGGCAATTGGACTGTTCGTCCAGCGGACGCATGTCTTCGGCGTGGCGGGCATTGCGGATATTCACCTTGCCGCGGCGGGTAAAAGCCAGCCCGTGGCGACCAGAGCGGGTCGGCATCACGCAGTCGAACATGTCGATGCCGCGCGCGACGGACTTCAGGATGTCGTCCGGCGTGCCGACGCCCATCAGATAGCGCGGCTTCTCCATCGGCAGTTCCGGCAAGGTGATCTCGAGCATGCGCAGCATGACTTCCTGCGGTTCGCCGACGGCAAGGCCGCCGACCGCATAGCCCTTCAGGTCCATGCCGCTCAGCGCCTGTGCCGAGCGGACGCGAAGCTCCGGCACGTCGCCACCCTGCACGATGCCGAACATCGCCTTGCCGGGCTGGTCGCCGAAGGCAACCTTGCAACGCTCCGCCCAACGCAGCGACATTTCCATGGCGCGCTCGATTTCTTTCGGCGTTGCCGGCAGAGCGACGCATTCGTCGAGCTGCATCTGGATATCGGAGCCGAGCAATCCCTGGATCTCGATCGATCGCTCCGGCGACATGTGATGCAGGCTGCCGTCGACGTGCGATTTGAAGGTGACGCCCTGCTCATCGAGTTTACGCAGACCGGACAGCGACATCACCTGGAAGCCGCCGGAATCGGTCAGGATCGGATGCGGCCAACGGATCAGCTGATGCAACCCGCCGAGGCGGGCGACACGCTCGGCTGTCGGACGCAGCATCAAGTGATAGGTATTGCCGAGAATGATATCGGCGCCAGTCTCGCGCACCTGGTCAAGATACATCGCCTTGACGGTGCCGACGGTACCGACAGGCATGAAGGCCGGCGTGCGGATGGTCCCGCGCGGCATGGAAACTTCGCCGAGGCGCGCGCCGCCATCGGTCTTCTTCAATTGAAACTGAAAGCTCTCGCTCATTTCGTCCTAGTCTTTCCGGTGGAGCAGGCTGCCATCGCCGTAGGAATAAAAGCGATAGCCCGTCTCGATAGCATGGGTATAGGCCGCGCGCATCGTATCGAGGCCCGCAAAGGCCGATACGAGCATGAACAGGGTCGAGCGCGGCAGGTGGAAATTGGTCATCAGCATGTCGACGGCCTTGAAGCGGTAGCCGGGCGTGATGAAAATGCCCGTTGCACCCTGCCAAGGCTGGATGGTGCCGTCATCAGCGGCGGCGCTTTCGATCAATCGCAGCGACGTGGTGCCGACACAGACGATGCGGCCACCCCTCGCCTTGACGGCATTGAGCTTTGCGGCCGTCGCTGCATCGACATAGCCGATCTCGAAATGCATCTTGTGGTCATCGGTATCGTCGGCTTTGACCGGCAGAAAGGTGCCGGCGCCGACATGCAGCGTCACGAAGTGCCGCTCGACGCCGAGGACATCAAGCGCGGCAAACAGTGATGGCGTGAAATGCAGGCCGGCGGTGGGTGCGGCGACGGCGCCTTCTTCCCGCGCATAGATCGTCTGGTAATCGGCGCGATCGCGCTCGTCTTCCGGGCGCTTGGCCGCTATATAGGGTGGCAGCGGAATATGTCCAACGCTGGCAATCGCCTCATCGAGAGCGGGACCGGACAGATCGAACCGCAGGGTAATCTCACCGCCCTCACCCTTTTCCTCGACAGTGGCGTCGAGCGAACCAAGCGCGCAGACATTTTCGCCGTGACCGAACTGGATGCGATCGCCAATCTTGATGCGCTTTCCGGGCTTGGCAAAGGCCTTCCAGCGATCCGGCGCGGCACGCATATGCAGCGTCGCCGAGACCTGCTGACCGGGCGCGCCCTCCCGATGGCGAATACCTTCCAGCTGCGCCGGTATCACCTTGGTATCGTTAAAAACCATAGCATCGCCGGGGCGCAGGAAAGATGGCAGATCCCGCACCTGATGGTCGCTCAGCGTGTTTGCGCCATCGTTCGGATCGACCACGAGCAGGCGCGCACTGTCGCGCGGCTCGGCGGGCCTGAGCGCTATACGCTCATCCGGCAGATCGAAATCGAAAAGGTCAACACGCATTCAATTGGTCCAGGCAGTTCATTCAGGCAAAGCGAAACCCGCCCCTCACACCAGCGGCGCAAGAGGCGGGTTTCAGGAATAATCACGATCAGACGTCGGCGGCAACCCGCGCGGATACGATCGAATCCGGATCCTTTACCGGCTCGCCGCGCTTGATCTGGTCGACGAATTCCATGCCGGAGATGACCTGACCCCAAACGGAGTATTGCTTGTTCAGCCACGGAGCGTCGGCAAAGCAGATGAAGAACTGCGAGTTGGCCGAGTTCGGGTTCTGCGAACGGGCCATCGAGCAGGTGCCGCGAATATGCGACGTCGCGGAGAACTCGGCCTTCAAATCCGGCTTGGAAGAGCCGCCCATGCCCGCGCGGCCTGGGTTGAAGGTTTCGCTACCCTGCTTGCCGAATTGCACGTCGCCCGTCTGGGCCATGAAGCCGTCGATGACGCGATGGAAGACGACGCCGTCATAGGCTTTTTCGCGCGCAAGCTCCTTGATGCGGGCGACATGCTCGGGAGCGACCTGCGGCAGAAGCTGAATGACAACCTGGCCCTTGGTGGTTTCCAGGATGAGGGTGTTTTCTGGATCCTTGATCTCAGCCATGTTCGTTTCCTTGTTCTCTCTGTTTGTGCATGATCCTGACCTGGATCATGCAGCTTGCCTTGGCGTGATCTCATCCAAAAGCCGCGCCGCGCCTTTCGGGATCATGCCCGTGAAATCACTTCTTGGTGACAGTGACCTTGAGCATCTTGTCTGGGTTGCTCACTTCACCGTTCTGGCCTTCGCCTCGCTTGATCTTGTCGACGAGCTCCATGCCCGAGACGACCTTGCCGACGACCGTGTACTGGCCGTTCAGGAAATCGCCATTGGCGAACATGATGAAGAATTGCGAGTTGGCGGAGTTCGGATCCTGGGCGCGCGCCATGCCGACGGTGCCGCGCTGGAACGGAACCTTGGAGAATTCGGCCGGAAGGTTCGGCAGATCGGAGCCGCCGGTGCCGGCCTTGTTCGGATCATACCCCTTGGAGACATTGCCATACTGGACGTCACCCGTCTGAGCCATAAAGCCATCGATGACGCGATGGAAGACGACGTTGTCGTAAGCACCCTTCTTCGCCAACGCTTCGATCTGGGCGACGTGCTTCGGAGCAACCTCCGGCATCAACTGGATGACCACCGGGCCGTCCTTGAGCTGGATGGTCAAAAGATCTGCGGCTGCGGCCGAGAACGCGCTGCCTGCGAAGGCGGCAAGGCTCAGGAATCCTGCCAATGCAATATGAAAGAGTTTCATGGATGCTCCGTTCGGGATTGGATTTGGGCTCAGCTGTTGCCGCTGGCCTTATTTTTGAGTTTGCCGTTCAGCGCTTCCAGAACCGCCGACGGCACGAAGGCGCTGACATCGCCGCCCATGGATGCGATCTGCCGCACCAATGTGGCGGTTATGGGCCGCGAGGCCGTGCCGGCGGGCAGAAACAGCGTCTGAATATCCGGCGCCATCTGCCTGTTCATGCCGGCCATCTGCATTTCATAGTCAAGATCGGTGCCATCACGCAGGCCGCGTACCAGCAAGGTCGCGCCGTGGACGCGGGCGGCATCGACGACCAGATTGTCGAAAGCGACGACGGAAATATCGCCCGCCTTTTGTGGCAAAGCCTCACCGAGCGATCTGCGGATGAGTTCCGCCCGCTCTTCGAAGGAGAAAAGCGGCTTCTTGCCAGGGTGAATGCCGATCGCAACGATCACCTTGGCGGCGACATTCAACGCCTGCACGAGGACATCCAGATGCCCGTTGGTCATCGGGTCGAAGGACCCAGGATAGAAGGCTGTCGTCATACCAAGCCGGCTCGTTGTTTCGACGCCTTTTGTCACGGATGAGGCCGCATCGCAAGTGATTTACAACCCGGCGGCCGCCTCTGAACTGCAGATGAACACGCCGTTCAACGCCGTTTCAGTTCGACAATGCTCTACTGACATCAACATCGAAACGGGCCTGCTTCAACGGCTCGCCGATCTCGGTTTCAGGGACATCATGCCATGCTCGTCTTCATCATCGCAGGCGCCATCATCGGCTCATTTTTCGTCGAATACCTCGTTCATCTTTTCGCCGACAATTATGAGATCGAATGGGATTCCGCCTCGGAAAACGGCAAAGGTATCGATTTTGCCCAAGAAATCGCCACTGCCATGCGTAAAACGCATCGCGAATCTGAACGCCAGATGAACAAGGCATTCAAGGTCGCTTCAGATGCGCATTGCTAGATAGCTCTCAATATCGGCGGAACCATTTGGGAAACGCCGCGTTAACAGTCCGAAACTCAAATTGCACATTGCGGCAAGAAGGAAGAAGAGTATGCCCGACAAGATCACCCTTATTAACTTTGTTTGGATGGCCATGATTTCGGGAATGCTTGCAGCAACCGTTGCGCTTTACGATCAGAAACCCGACCAGTCGAAGATCTACGGTCCCTTCGCTTCGGCTCGTCCCTTCGTTGCCTCTAGCCAGTACTAAGGGATCTGAACGCTAGTCCCACCAAAGGAGGGAGCGATCATGTTCACAATTTTGACGCTGCTTACACTTTTCATCAGCATCATGTTTGTCGTGTCAGTCGCATCCACCATTTCGGCGCTTCATCGCGAAAGCGAAGAAAGCAAGAGGCTGCATAAGCGTCACAAGACGCTCTGATCTCCGCGTACCGAGCATCTCTCCCCGCCATATGCTCGGATGGACCCTGAACCGGACGCTTTCCCCGCCAGCGTCCGGTTTTTTATTGCCGTTACAAATAAATCCTCTCCCCCAAACCTTGTCGTCTCTACGCAAAAGCATGATTTTGCAGGAGGAAGCGCGCCAGACGCTTCAACCATGCTATGGTGGTCGCGGTTCATCGAGGGATCAAGATGCGCATTGTCCTGACAGGCAGCTCCGGGCGACTTGGCCGGGCGATCTTTAATGCGCTGACACCAAGCCACAGGGTGATAGGCATCGATCGTTCGCCGTTTTCGACGACGCATCTCCTCGGAGATTTTACCGATGCGGCGTTGCTGCGCCAGGCGCTGACGGGTACGGATGCGATCATCCACGGCGCGGCCCTGCATGCCCCTCATGTCGGGACGGTTTCCGACGAAGAATTTCGCCGCATCAATGTGGGCGGAACACGGCGGCTGGCGGAGGCGGCGCTGGCTGCCGGTGTTAAGCGACTGGTGTTTACCAGTACGACGGCACTTTATGGTCGCGCGGTCGTTTCCGGTCATTGCACATGGGTCGATGAAGACACCGTGCCGCAACCGAAAAGCATCTATCACCGCACGAAACTGGAAGCCGAGCAGATCCTTAAGGGTATGGCTGGCCCGGATTTGCAGGTCCGCGTTTTACGCATGTCTCGAAGTTTTCCAGAACCAGCCAACGTGATGGCTGTTCATCGCCTGCATCGCGGCGTCGATATCCGCGACGTCGCGGATGCCCATGTCGCGGCACTGACAAACGGCGGTAAAGATTTTCAACGACATATCGTTTCCGCCAGCACGCTGTTCAAACCGGAAGATTGCGAGGCACTCGCGGTCGACGCCGCCTCCGTCATCCAGTTGCGCGCGCCGGGCCTTACCGCGAAATTCGCCCAGCAAAATTGGCCGCTGCCTCAAAATATCGATCGCGTCTACGCATCGAAATCCGCGGGCACGGTCCTCGGCTGGCATTTCCGCTTCGGGTACGACGAGGTTTTTGCGCAGCTGGATCGGGAGAGCCTGGAGGTTTTGCCGCCCTTTTCGCAGGACAACGGACAAGCGGAATAATAGAACGGCCGGATAATCGGCGATGAACTCAAGATCGAGCAACGTTCCCAAAAGCAATCGCATGAGCCTGTTATCAAGCTCATGCGATTGAAATCCTTCAGTTTCGTGGGTCAGCTGATCAGCTGGCGGTTTGTGCGGCCCGGTTCAGCGAATTTTACTCTTCGCTGCCGCCCTCTTCACCAGCCTCTCCCGCGTCACCGGCGACAGCATCGTCCTCGGCTGCCGAGGCATCATCCTCGTCGCCTTCCGGTTCGCTGATACGCTCGACGGACACAACCTTTTCATCCTTCGCAGTGGAGAAGATGGTGACGCCCTTGGTGGCGCGGCTGGCGACGCGGATGCCGCCGACGGGGACGCGGATCAGCTGCCCGCCATCCGAGACGAGCATGATCTGATCGCCATCTTCGACCGGGAAGGCGGCGACGAGTTCGCCGATCTCGCCCGTCTTCGACGTGTCGGTGGCGCGGATGCCCTTGCCGCCGCGGCCGGAGATGCGGAAATCGTAAGAAGACGACCGCTTGCCGAAGCCCTTTTCCGAGACTGTCAGTACGAACTGCTCGAGAGCCTTAAGCTCCTCGTAGCGCTCGTCACTGAGCTGTCCCTCTTCGGTGACTTCTTCACCGACCAGTGCAATCTCCTCGTCATCGCCCGTTGCAGAGCGGCGCTCGCTGACGGAGCGCTTGAGATAGGCGGCACGCTCCCAGGGCTCGGCATCCACATGGCGGACGATGGTCATCGAGATGATGCGATCGCCTGGTGCAAGCGTGATGCCGCGCACGCCGATCGAATTGCGGCCGGCAAAAACGCGCACATCCGAAACCGAGAAGCGGATGCACTGGCCGAGCGCCGTCGTCATCAGAACGTCGTCATGTTCCGTGCAAGTCTCGACGGAGAGGATTTCATCGCCCTCCTCCTCGAGCTTCATGGCGATCTTGCCGTTGCGGTTGACCTGCACAAAATCCGACAGCTTGTTGCGACGCACGGTTCCGCGCGTCGTCGTGAACATGACGTCGAGATTATCCCAGCTATCCTCATCCTCGGGCAGAGGCATGATCGTGGTGATGCGTTCGCCGGGCTCCAGCGGCAGCATGTTGATCAATGCCTTGCCGCGCGATGTCGGCGTACCGATCGGCAGCCGCCAGACCTTTTCCTTGTAGACAATACCGCGAGAGGAGAAGAACAGGACCGGCGTATGCGTATTGAGAACGAATAGCCGGGTAACGAAATCCTCGTCACGGGTGGTCATTCCGGAGCGGCCCTTGCCGCCGCGGCGCTGCGCACGATAGGTGGTCAGCGGTACGCGCTTGATATAGCCGAGATGGGAAACGGTGACGACCATATCCTCACGGGCGATCAGATCCTCGTCGTCCATCTCGAGACCGCCATCGACGATCTCGGTGCGGCGCGGTGTTCCGAACTCGTCGCGAACCGCGGCAAGCTCTTCTTTTACAATGGTTTGGATGCGGGCACGCGACGAGAGAATATCAAGGTAGTCCTTGATTTCCGCGCCGATTTGGTTGAGCTCCTCGTCGATTTCGTCTCGGCCGAGAGCCGTCAGACGTGCCAGACGCAATTCGAGAATGGCGCGCGCCTGCTCTTCCGAGAGGTTGTAGGTTCCGTCTTCGTTGATACGATGCCTGGGATCATCGATTAGCCGGATAAGCGATTCGACATCCGCAGCATTCCAGCGGCGCGTCATCAGCTCTTCGCGGGCTGATTGCGGATCCGGCGCCTGGCGAATGACGCGGATGACTTCGTCGATATTGGCGACAGCAATCGCCAGACCGACCAAGACGTGGGCACGATCGCGCGCCTTGCGCAGCAGATACTTCGTGCGGCGGCTGATGACTTCCTCGCGGAACGCCACGAAAGCGCGCAGCATGTCCATCAGGTTCATCAGCTCGGGCTTGCCGCCGTTCAGCGCCACCATGTTGCAGCCGAAGGAGGTCTGCAGCGGCGTATAGCGATAAAGCTGGTTCAGGATGACGTCGGCATTGGCATCGCGCTTGAGTTCGACGACGACGCGATAGCCCTGGCGGTCGGACTCGTCGCGCAGGTCCGAGATGCCCTCGATGCGCTTCTCGCGTACGAGTTCGGCCATCTTCTCGATCATCGACGCCTTGTTCACCTGATAGGGAACCTCGGTGATGATGATCTGCTCGCGATCACCGCGCATCGGCTCGATCGTCGCGACACCGCGCATGACGACGGAGCCGCGGCCCGTCTCATAAGCGGAACGGATGCCGGCGCGGCCGAGGATCTTCGCACCGGTCGGGAAATCCGGACCGGGGATGATCTCCATCATCTCAGGCAGCTCGATCGCCGGATTATCGATCAGCGCAATACAGCCGTTGATGACTTCGGAGAGGTTATGCGGCGGAATGTTGGTCGCCATGCCGACGGCGATGCCGCCGGACCCGTTGACCAACAGGTTCGGAAAGCGCGCCGGCAGAACCTTTGGTTCTTCCGTCGTCGCATCATAGTTTTCCTGGAAATCGACGGTTTCCTTGTCGATGTCCTCGAGAAGCTCGTGGGCAACCTTCGTCAGGCGCGATTCCGTATAACGCATCGCCGCTGGCGGATCACCGTCGATCGAGCCGAAATTGCCCTGCCCGTCGATAAGCGGCACGCGCATCGACCAATCCTGCGCCATGCGTACCAAGGCGTCATAGATCGAAGCGTCGCCATGCGGGTGGTAGCTACCCATGACGTCGGCGACGGGACGGGCCGACTTCACATATTTACGGTTCCAGTGATAGCCGCTCTGATGCGCCGCATAGAGTATGCGCCGATGAACGGGCTTCAGACCATCACGAACGTCGGGAAGCGCGCGGCTGACGATCACGCTCATGGCGTAATCGAGATACGACCGCTGCATTTCCTCCATGATGGAAATCGGCTCGATGCCTGGCGGGAGCTTCCCGCCGCCGGGTGGTGTTTGCTCAGTCAAAACAGATCACGATCTCTTTTAGAATCACTGCGAAATTTATAGCCGAAAGGCCTGGCGAGCGCCAATTTGGGCCGGTGTTTTTGAACAGGTTTTGCCCCTTTAAGCCATGGAATCGAACATTTCCATGGCGAAATCCATCGACGCCGATTCATGACCCTTTGCGAAAGCCCATTCCTCGCATAACAATGCTTGATAACAGCGATAAAACAAGCTTCGGGGACTATATGGCGAGCGCAGATACGCTGATCAATGCCTTCACGACTCTGCTCGTAACTGTCGATCCGCCGGGGCTCGCACCGCTTTTCATCGGACTTACGGCCGGCATGAACCGGGCGGAACGCAAGCAGGTGGCGCTACGCGGATCGCTGATCGCCTTCTTCATCCTTGCGGCCTTCGCCTTGTTCGGCGCGAGCGTGCTTGGTGTGCTCGGCATCTCCATCGGTGCGTTCCGCATTGCCGGCGGCTTGCTGCTGTTCTGGATCGCCTTCGAAATGGTGTTCGAGCGGCGGCAGGACAGAAAAGAGAAGACGACGGAAGTCGCCATTACCAAGGATCACATCCGCAATATCGCAGTCTTTCCCCTCGCCTTGCCATTGATCGCCGGTCCCGGCGCCATTTCGGCCACCATTCTGTTGGCCGGCTCGCTACAGACGACGCTCGACCGCGCGCAGCTGATCGGCGTCATCGCTGTCAATCTGGCCCTGGTCTTTGCGGCCCTTGCCATTTCAGACAGGCTCGACCGAATGCTCGGCGCCACCGGCCGCGCCATTCTCACCCGGCTGCTCGGGGTCATCCTTGCGGCGCTTGCCGCGCAGTTCGTCGTGGATGGGGCAAAAGCGGCGCTCGCCCTTTCATGAAAAGCGCGTCGATCCGGCGGTTTATTCGATGAGCCGGGATACTCGGTAACTGAAGGCGCTCGGAGCTCTCGATGTTAAAAAGCATAATAAGATCAGTCTTCAAAAGGTATGGCTATACGTTTCTCAAGACGGTGTATCTGCGCGACCACAAGGACAGCGAATATGCATCAATGAGCATTGTCACCGAGGGTGATCTCAACAAGAAAATTCTGTTCATTTATCTGCGCGATGAGATTTCCAGAACGCACATTCTCACCGAGAAAAATCTTATTCAAACCATCAATGCGTGTGAATCTATTCTAATGGAACTCAAAGGGGTTACCATTGCGCAGGATAGATCAACTGACAACCCAGCCGCTTGAGATGGAAAGCAAGGACGAATTGGTATTGGAAAACCCGCCAAATGGGGTCGAAACTCAATCGAGTACCATCATCTCAGAACGCATATCGTCATCCAGATCGCGCACCACCTCCCTTGTGTCGCCCCTGCTGTTGCCGCCACCGTTGCCGGCTCAGAACCCGCTCCTATTGCAAAGCTTCCGCGTAACGAATGATGCTCTGATTTTGCACATTTTCGACCAACTCATCCGCACGCGATAAAAGCTGGCGGAGCAAGGGAGAGGGATTTGCCTCGTTGTACCCCAGAGTGAGATCAACTGTCGGAGGCACACCTTCCAGCGCTCTGGCAACAACGTTTGGTGCCAGCATATTTTGTGCATAAAGAGGGACAAGAGTAACTCCGCCCGTAGATGCAACGAGCGACATTGCCGACGATATGTTCTCGCCCTCGTATTTTGCCTTAAGCACGATCCCCGCACTCGCTGCATAATCTTGAATCACAGCTTGCAATACGGGAGACGTTCTCGCCGAACTGACATAAATTTCGCGGGCAAGATCTTCCGGCCGAATCTTTTTACGCGATGCCAAGCGATGACCCGCCGGCAGCACGGCGAGCAAAGGCTCTTTCGCCAGCAATTTGAAGGATAGACCCAAACTCTGTTTCTCGGGGCGAAGGAAGGCTAGATCCAACTTCCCGCGCATCAACGCAAGGGCAAGCTCCGGGGAGGATAGACTACACAGCGTGACTTCGGTCTCCGGCGCCTCCTCGCGGATCATGCGCAATAGGTGAGGCAGCCACGTGACCTCCAGCCCAACCAGAAACCCCATGGCGAGTGCGGGCCTTTTCGGCTGTGCCGTCCGCCGGGCGCCTTCGATCGCAGCCTCGACCTGCAGAAGTGCCAGCCGAGCGTAATCCAGAAAAACACGCCCCGCATCGGTGAGCACAACACCGCGCGCCTGCCGCTCCAATAGCTGAACACCGACTTCGGACTCGAGATCGCGAATCTGCCGGCTCAATGATGGCTGCGAGGTGTGCAGTCGCTGCTGGGCAGCGGTCAACAAGCTTCCCTCCTCGGCAACCGCAATGAAGTAGCGTAAATGGCGGAGTTCCATCCGGTCCTCGCTATACTTCCAAGGCATAGGTCAAACGTACAAAGTCTTTGTCGCAGATGGAAGCGAAATCTACCTTCGCACTGAAAGCAACGAAGGAGAAAACAAAATGTCTATAGCATCCAAGCCTACCATCGTATTCTGCCATGGCCTCTGGGCGGATGGCTCATGCTTCAGCAAGGTGATCCCGGTCTTGCAGGCGGATGGCCATGAGGTCATTGCCGTCCAATACGGGCTGGATTCGTTCGAAGAGGATGTGGCGACGATCAAGCGCACGCTCAACCGCGTCGGCAGCCCCGTCATCCTCGTTGGTCATTCCTATGGTGGTGCGACCATTACGGCGGCCGGCATCGACCCACGCGTGGTCGGCCTTGTCTATATCGCGGCCGTCGCCCCTGATGTTGGCGAAACCGCTCAGGACCAACTCAACAAATATCCTTCGGACATCTTCGGCTATGTTGAGATCGCTGACAACCGTGCTTGGTTGCTGCCAACCGGCACCCAGTTCTTTTGTGGGGACCTTTCGCAAGAGGAGCAGAATCTGGTCTGGGCGACCCATTTCGCGCCTGACGCCGACGTGCTCAACCAACAGAAGCTAACGGCCGACCAGGTCGCGTGGCGAACCAAGCCGAGCTGGTATGTGCTCGCAACCGAAGACCATACTGTACAACCCGATCTGCAGCGCCGGGTTTCGAAGCGCATGGGGGCGCATGTCACTGAGGTGGCGAGCAGTCATGTGCCAATGCTCTCCAAGCCTGATGTCGTAATCGATGTCATCCGAAAGGCTGCCGCCACTGTTCAGAGTGGCTGACGAGAGCCGTTTTTACCCAACGACTATGGAGAGACTGCCGCAGAGCGGTCTCTCTCTCATATGAAACATCGCGGAACGCCGGCAGGTCTCTGACAAGCATTGCCGCGGAAAGCACTGCAATGTTCCCTCTACGGGCAACACCTTCTTTTCAAGGAAACATTTGGATGGCTTTAATTTCCATATCCGTTCGCCATCTCCTTAGAACGGAATGTCATCATCCAGATCGCGCGAGAAGTTGCCGCCGCCGCCCTGGCTGCCACCGCCACGATTGCCACCACCACTGCGGGACGAGCCCTGCGACGAGGACTGGCCGTAATCGTCGCCACCGTAATCGCCACCGCCGCCGTAGCCACCACCGAAGTCACCGCCGCCGCGGCCCCCACGGCTTCCGCCTTCGACGGCACCGCCGCCTTCGCCACGGCCATCGAGCATGGTCAGCGTCGAATTAAAGCCTTGCAGCACGATTTCGGTCGAATACTTATCCTGACCGTTCTGGTCCTGCCATTTGCGCGTCTGCAGCGCGCCTTCGATATAGACCTTGGCGCCCTTCTTCAAATATTGCTCGGCGACCTTGCAGAGGCCCTCATTGAAGATGACGACGCGGTGCCATTCGGTCTTTTCCTTGCGCTCGCCGGAATTACGATCGCGCCAGGTTTCCGAGGTGGCAATATTGAGGTTGGCGATCGGGCGGCCGTCCTGCGTGCGGCGAATTTCGGGGTCCGCCCCGAGATTTCCAATCAGAATTACCTTGTTCACACTACCGGCCATGACACCACCCTGCTTGCCGCCCATCGACGGCTTTGAAATTCTATCCGAACACCTTACCCCATTGCAGGCATCAGGTGCTATTTACGCGGCCGTCCCAGTTCCGTTCATCCACAAAGAAATCGCCGCGATAATTTTGTTCTTTATTTGTTCTAATTTATCCTTATGATGATGTCAACGGAATCGAAAACCCGGCTTCACCCTTCATTTCAGCCTCGACTCGCGGGCTGACATCACTAAATAAAGGCAGACCCCAAAGGACCTGCATACGACGATGAGCGAACTGAAGACTATTTCCATACGTGGTGCGCGCGAGCACAATCTCAAGGGCATCGATCTTGACCTGCCACGCAACAAGCTGATCGTCATGACCGGCCTTTCGGGCTCCGGCAAGTCGTCTCTTGCTTTCGACACGATCTACGCCGAGGGACAGCGCCGCTATGTCGAAAGCCTTTCGGCCTATGCGCGCCAGTTCCTCGAAATGATGCAGAAGCCTGATGTCGACCAGATCGACGGTCTGTCACCGGCGATTTCGATCGAGCAGAAGACGACCTCGCGCAATCCGCGCTCGACGGTCGGCACGGTCACCGAAATCTACGACTATATGCGTCTGCTGTTTGCGCGCGTCGGCGTGCCTTATTCGCCGGTCACCGGCCTGCCGATCGAGAGCCAGACGGTCAGCCAGATGGTCGACCGCGTTCTCGCCTACGAGGAGGGCACAAGGCTTTATATTCTCGCGCCGCTCGTGCGCGGGCGTAAGGGCGAATACAAGAAGGAACTGGCGGAGCTCATGAAAAAGGGCTTCCAGCGCGTCAAGGTCGACGGCCAGTTCTACGAGATCGCCGATGTGCCGGCGCTCGACAAGAAGTACAAGCACGACATCGATGTCGTGGTCGACCGCATCGTCGTGCGTCCCGACATGGCGGCGCGTCTTGCGGATAGCTTCGAGACGTCATTGCGCCTTGCCGACGGTCTTGCGGTCGCGGAATTCGCCGACAAACCGCTGCCGCCGGAGGAGACCGCTGCCGGTGGTTCCGCCAACAAGTCGCTGAATGAAACGCATGAGCGCGTGCTGTTCTCGGAGAAATTCGCCTGCCCCGTTTCGGGCTTCACCATTCCGGAGATCGAACCCCGCCTGTTCTCCTTCAACAATCCCTTCGGCGCCTGCCCGTCCTGTGACGGCCTGGGCTCGCAGCAGAAGATCGATCCGGAACTGATCGTGCCGGAACCCGAGCGCACGCTGCGCGATGGCGCGATCGCTCCCTGGGCCAAGTCGACCTCGCCCTATTACAATCAGACGCTGGAAGCGCTCGGCAAGCATTATGGCTTTAAGCTCGGCAACCGCTGGAATGAGTTGTCCGACAAGGCCAAGGATGTCATCCTCAACGGCACGGAAGACAAGATTGAATTCCATTATGCCGACGGTGCCCGCTCCTACACGACGCACAAGAATTTCGAAGGCATCGTGCCGAACCTCGAGCGCCGCTGGAAGGAAACAGATTCCGCCTGGGCGCGCGAGGAGATCGAACGCTTCATGTCGGCAGCACCCTGCCCGGCCTGCAACGGCTATCGCCTGAAGCCGGAAGCCCTGGCGGTTAAAATCGACAAGCTGCACATCAGCCAGGTATCGGAGATGTCGATCCGCGTTGCTCGTGACTGGTTCGATGCATTGCCGGGTACTTTCACTGACAAGCAAAACGAGATTGCGGTCCGCATTCTCAAGGAAATCCGCGATCGCCTGCGCTTCCTCAACGATGTCGGCCTCGAATATCTGAGCCTGTCGCGTAATTCCGGCACGCTGTCCGGCGGCGAGAGCCAGCGCATTCGGCTGGCGTCACAGATCGGCTCGGGCCTTACCGGCGTTCTTTATGTGCTCGACGAACCGTCGATCGGCCTGCATCAGCGCGACAATGCCCGCCTGCTGGAAACGCTGAAGCACCTGCGGGATATCGGCAACACCGTGATCGTCGTCGAGCATGACGAGGATGCGATCCTGACGGCCGATGATGTCGTCGATATCGGCCCAGCGGCCGGCGTCCATGGCGGCCAGGTGGTGGCGCATGGTACGCCGCAGGACATCATGGCAAACCCGAAGTCACTGACGGGTAAATATCTTTCCGGCGAGCTTGGCGTGCCGGTTCCGGACGAACGCCGCAAGCCCAAGAAGGGCAAGGAAATCAAGGTCGTCGGCGCACGAGGCAATAACCTCAAGAACGTTACGGCGTCCATTCCGCTCGGCGTTTTCACGGCCGTTACGGGCGTTTCCGGCGGCGGCAAGTCGACATTCCTGATCGAGACGCTTTACAAGTCGGCGGCACGGCGCGTCATGGGCGCCCGCGAAATCCCGGCCGATCATGACCGCATTGACGGTTTCGAACATATCGACAAGGTGATCGACATCGATCAGTCGCCGATCGGCCGCACCCCGCGTTCGAACCCGGCGACCTATACCGGCGCCTTCACGCCGATCCGCGACTGGTTTGCCGGACTGCCGGAAGCCAAGGCGCGTGGCTATCAGCCCGGCCGCTTCTCCTTCAACGTCAAGGGCGGCCGCTGCGAGGCGTGCCAGGGCGATGGCGTCATCAAGATCGAGATGCACTTCCTGCCCGACGTCTACGTTACCTGCGACGTCTGTCACGGCAAACGCTACAATCGCGAGACCCTCGACGTCACCTTCAAGACCAAGTCGATCGCCGACGTGCTCGACATGACGGTCGAGGAAGGCGTCGATTTCTTTGCGGCCGTTCCCGCCGTGCGCGACAAGCTGCAGAGCCTGAAGGATGTCGGCCTCGGCTATATCAAGGTGGGACAGCAGGCAAACACGCTTTCGGGTGGCGAGGCGCAGCGCGTCAAGCTAGCCAAGGAACTGTCGAAGCGATCGACGGGCCGCACGCTCTACATCCTCGACGAACCCACAACCGGGCTGCACTTCCACGATGTCGCCAAACTTCTGGAAATGCTGCACGAACTGGTCAATCAAGGCAATTCCGTCGTGGTCATCGAGCACAATCTCGAAGTCATCAAGACTGCCGACTGGATCCTCGATTTCGGTCCGGAGGGCGGCGATGGCGGCGGCGAGATCGTGGCTGTCGGCACGCCGGAGACGATCGTCAGGGAAAAGCGCTCCTATACGGGGCAGTTCCTGAAGGAGTTGCTGGAGCGGCGTCCGGTAAAGAAGGTTGCGGCAGCAGAGTAAGGTTATCCGGCCGAATGGCCAAGGAGGAGAGAATGACCAAAGCGGGCGAAATCCGCACAGGTATCGGCGGATGGACCTTCGAGCCGTGGCGCGGGACTTTCTATCCTGACACGCTGAAACAGAAGGACGAGCTGAATTATGCCAGCCGCCAGCTGAAGGTGATCGAGGTCAACGGCACCTATTACAGTACGCAGAAGCCCGAGGTCTTTGCCAGATGGGCGGCTGACGTGCCTGACGGGTTCATCTTCTCCTTGAAAGCGACCCGTTTCGTCACAAATCGCCGTGTCCTCTCCGAAGCCGGTGAATCCATGCAGAAGTTTCTGGAGTCAGGTATCAGCGAACTCGGTGATCATCTCGGCCCGCTGCTGTGGCAGTTCGCACCGACGAAGAAATTCGATCCGGATGATTTCGAGGCTTTCCTGAAGCTGCTGCCGGCGAAGCAGGATGGTCTTGCACTGAAACACGTCGTGGAAGTCCGGCACGATTCCTTCAAGGTGCCGGAATTCATTGCGCTGCTCGAAAAATACAATGTTGCGCCCGTTTGCGCCGAGCATTTCGAGTATCCGATGATTGCGGATGTCACGGCCGACTTCGTCTATGCCCGCCTGCAGAAGGGATCGGATGATATCGAGACCTGCTATCCGCCGAAGGATCTGAAAGCCTGGGCGGATCGCCTGAAAACATGGGCGAAAGGCAATGTGCCTGATGATCTGCCGCTGATCGATGCAAAACGCAAGGTCAAGGCGGAACCGCGTGATGTCTTCGCCTTCATGATCCATGAGGGCAAGGTAAATGCGCCGCCTGGTGCGATTGCCTTGCAGCAGGAAGTGGCGAAATAGCGCTATAGCGGTTTGACGGCTGCCACCAGGTCTTCGGCGGTCAGCCCTTTGCCTGCCTGTTGGCCGGCAAGACCATGCAGCCAGACACCGGCGGCGGCGGCCTCGAAGGCCGGCGCCCCCTGCGCCATCAGGCCGCCGACAATGCCGGCGAGCACGTCGCCGGAGCCGGCAGTGGCAAGCCAGGGAGGCGCGTTGGCGTTGATCAGTGCCCTGCCGTCCGGAGCGGCGATCACGCTATCGGCACCCTTGTAGATGATGGCGGCATGTGCTCTGGCAGCCGCCGCTCTCGCCTTGTCGATCTTGCTCAGGCTTTCGTCCGCAGCAATATCCGGAAAAAGTCTCGCGAATTCCCCCTCATGGGGCGTCAGCACCAAGCGTGTCTGTCCCTCAGCAAAGGCATCGAACAGCCGTTGCGGCTCGTCGCGAAACGAGGTGATGCCGTCCGCATCCAGTACCAGGTGGCGATCCGCGAGCGCGAGGCAGAATTGCCGCGCCTTCTCGCCGGCGCCGAAGCCCGGCCCAAGAACGAAGGTCGAAAGACGTTTATCGGTAAGCCATTCGCGCAATGAGGTCTCATCAGCGATGGCATGCAGCATGATTGCCGTCAGCGGGCCGGCATTGACATCAAGCGCTTCGGGCGGCGAGGCGATGGTGACGAGCCCTGCCCCAGCCTTTAGCCCGGCCATGGCGGACATGCGCGCGGCACCTGTCGCGTTCGGCCCACCAGAGAAGACGACGAGATGGCCTCGCTTGTATTTGTGCGTCTCGACGCCTGCCGAGGGTATGGCTGCCTGCCACTGTGCCGGCTTGTTTTCGGCGAGCGAGCGGTCGGCATGGGCGCGAACGATGCGGTCGGGAATGCCGATGTCGAAGACCTCCAGCTCTCCGCACAGGCCGCGACCGGGCAAGAGAAGGTGGCCCGGCTTGCGCGTCATGAAGGTCACCGTGCGCGCGGCATGGAAGGCTGCACCGAGAATCTGACCGCTGCGACCATCGAGACCGGACGGAAGATCGACTGAAATCACGGGAATATCCGCAGCCGCGACGCGAGCGATAGTGGCAGCAACGTCATCCGGAACCGGTCGTGAGAGACCCGCGCCGAAGATCGCATCGATGACGACGTCGCCAGCCAGTGGAATAAAGCCCTCGATCGTCTCACCCTCGACCGGGCAATCAGCAAAGGCACTGACAGCATCGCCCTTGAGCCGCCGGGGATCGCCCAGATGGAAAAGCCGCACTTCGGCCCCGGCCTCTTTCAGCCCGCGCGCTGCCACATAGCCGTCGCCGCCATTGTTTCCCGGCCCACAGAGAACGATATATCGGACGGCTCCCGGAAAGTGCCGGAGCGCGACGGCAGCAACCGCCTGCCCTGCCTTCTCCATAAGCCCATAGGAATCAATGCCGGATGCGGCCGCAGCGCGATCGACGGCAGACATGGCATCAGGTGTGAGGAGCAGATCGGCGAGCGGCAACATCATGGCGGATATTATAGATGCGAAATCTGCCTCAAAAACAACCGCTATTGCAGCGACCATTTTGGTCTATAAATATGCATTTGCACAATAATTAAACAATAACATTCAAGGCCTTGCCGAAGCACAAACCTGTCGCGCATGGCTCTTTTTTGCGAAATTTTGCTTATCCCACGCATTTCCGCGCGAAATCGCTTCCATTTTTCCGAAAAATCCTCATCAATTCATCGTCTCGGTGCGAATTCGCCGAGATTTTTTACAGCGGTTCGTCCTCAATTGGCATGCTACGTGCATCACGTTGGCCGAGCGGGGAGTAGTCCTGCTGTATCAGGAGAAGCGGAGAGACATTTTCTCATGAAAAAGATCGAAGCGATCATTAAGCCCTTCAAACTCGACGAAGTGAAGGAAGCCCTTCAGGAAGTCGGTCTGCAGGGCATCACCGTCACGGAAGCGAAGGGCTTCGGTCGTCAGAAGGGCCATACGGAGCTTTACCGTGGCGCCGAATACGTCGTCGACTTCCTGCCGAAGGTGAAGGTCGAAGTTGTACTGGCGGACGAAAATGCGGAAGCGGTGATCGAGGCCATCCGCAAGGCTGCGCAAACAGGCCGTATCGGCGACGGAAAGATTTTCGTTTCCAACGTGGAAGAAGTCATTCGAATCCGCACCGGTGAGACGGGTATCGACGCCATTTAATCTGCCCGGCCCATTCTCGGCCGCGGCTCGTTTAATCGTCATCTAAGTCAAGGGAAGTAATTTAATGACGACCGCAAGCGAAATTTTGAAACAAATCAAGGATAACGACGTCAAGTTCGTCGACCTGCGCTTCACCGATCCGAAGGGCAAGCTGCAGCACCTGACGATGGATATCGTCTGTGTGGACGAGGACATGTTCGCCGATGGCGTCATGTTCGACGGCTCCTCGATTGCCGGTTGGAAGGCCATCAACGAATCCGACATGGTGCTGATGCCCGATCCGGATACGGTTCACATGGACCCGTTCTTCGCGCAGTCCACCATGGTCATCCTCTGCGACATCCTCGATCCGGTCTCCGGCGAAGCCTATAACCGCGATCCGCGCGGCACCGCCAAAAAGGCCGAAGCCTATCTGAAGGCCTCCGGCATCGGCGACACCGCCTTCTTCGGCCCGGAAGCCGAATTCTTCGTCTTCGATGACGTGAAGTACAAGGCCGATCCCTACAACACCGGCTTCAAGCTCGACTCCAGCGAACTGCCGTCCAACGACGACACCGACTATGAGACCGGCAACCTCGGCCACCGTCCGCGCATCAAGGGCGGCTACTTCCCGGTCCCGCCGATCGACAGCTGCCAAGACATGCGCTCCGAAATGCTGACGGTTCTCACCGAAATGGGCGTCGTCGTCGAAAAGCATCACCATGAAGTCGCCGCCGCCCAACACGAGCTCGGCATCAAGTTCGACACGCTGGTGCGCAACGCCGATAAGATGCAGATCTATAAGTATGTGGTGCATCAGGTCGCCAATGCCTACGGCAAGACGGCAACCTTCATGCCGAAGCCGATCTTCGGCGACAACGGCTCGGGCATGCACGTTCACCAGTCGATTTGGAAGGGCGGCAAGCCGACCTTCGCCGGCGACGAATATGCAGGTCTGTCCGAGAGCTGCCTCTATTACATCGGCGGCATCATCAAACATGCCAAGGCGATCAATGCCTTCACCAACCCGTCGACGAACTCCTACAAGCGTCTCGTCCCAGGCTATGAAGCTCCGGTTCTGCTTGCCTATTCGGCTCGCAACCGTTCCGCCTCCTGCCGCATTCCGTTCGGCTCGAACCCGAAGGCAAAGCGCGTCGAAGTCCGCTTCCCTGACCCGACCGCCAACCCCTACCTCGGTTTCGCCGCCATGCTGATGGCCGGCCTCGATGGCATCAAGAACAAGATCCATCCCGGCAAGGCCATGGACAAGGATCTCTACGATCTGCCGCCGAAGGAGCTGAAGAAGATCCCGACTGTGTGCGGCTCGCTGCGCGAAGCGCTGGAAAGCCTGGACAAGGACCGCAAGTTCCTCACCGCCGGCGGCGTCTTCGACGACGATCAGATCGATGCCTTCATCGAACTGAAGATGCAGGAAGTCATGCGCTTCGAAATGACCCCGCATCCGGTCGAATACGACATGTACTATTCGGTCTGATACAAGTTGCGAAAGCCCCGGCCTTGCCGGGGCTTTCTTCATAATGAGGAAGCCGGTGGCAGGCGTCCCTCCAAATATCGTCTTCACATTGAGCTGTTGCTCGGAGTAGAACCGAGCCGAATGTGACAGTTCAATGAAGGAATGGGGGCAAAATCCTTGATATCAGTGGTGAAAGTCACCACATGATTGCTTGAAAGGAAGTCGTGCCATGAAACAACGAAACGCAAAATTCAATATTGGCGACGTGGTTCGACACCGGATGTTCCCCTTCCGCGGTGTCATCTTCGATGTCGATCCGGAATTCGCAAATACAGAGGAATGGTGGAATTCCATTCCCGCGGAAGTGCGCCCCGATAAGGACCAGCCCTTCTATCACCTTCTCGCCGAAAACGACGAGACGGAATATGTCGCATACGTATCGGAGCAGAACCTCATCAACGATGAGAGCGGCGTTCCACTGCGCAATCCGCAGGTCGCTCAGATCTTCGACCAGGCCCCGACCGGGCAGCTCAAGCCCAAGATGAGCTTTGCCCATTAAACGCGGGTAAAATATATCCTATTCCAAAAGGAAGGCGCTCCCAACGCCTTCCTTTTTTTTTGGCTTCCGAACATCCTATTTCGCCATTAGCTCAAAGAAAAAGCCCGGATCGCTCCGGGCTTTTTCTCATGAAACCAGACTATCGTCAGCTTACTGCTGCTTGGCAGCCTTCTGCGCGTCTTCGAGCTTCTTGCGTGCTTCTTCGGCCTTCTTCTGCATGCTGTCCTGCAGGCTCTTCTGGCTTTCGGCAAGCTTGCTGTCGGAGATCGCCGGGCCGTCGAAAGCGGCGCCGAAGCCGGTCAGCGAGATCTTGATCGGGTTCGGAGCGCGACGGAAGTTCACCGAGGTGAAGGTGACGTCGGTACCCTTCTTCAGCGAAGCGATCATCGCGTCCGTGACGGGGACTTCCGCGGTGCATTTGTCTGGAAGGCAGACGGCGTAATCGAGCTTCTGGCCCTTGCCGCCATCGACCTGCATGGTGATGCCAGGCGGGATGAGGCGAGCTGTCGGAACGGAGATCTGCAGGATCTTGCGGTTGACCTTGCCGTCGACGGAGATGAGGCCGACAGCCGTCACGAGCTGGCCGTTGTTGGCCATGATCAGGTTCTGCACGATGCAGATATCGGCATCGTCCTGCTTGGTGCAGGTCTTGTACCAGCCCAGACGCGGCTGGTTGGGGTCACCACCGCCATCGGCCGGAGCTGCGTTGGACGCATCCTGCGCGAAAGCGGCAGCCGGCATGGCCGCGCCAATCATGAGAGCCAGAGCAGAGAGACCTGCCCGCATTTTGTTGTCAGTCTTGAACATCATAGCGAAACCGCCTCCTGAAATCCGCTTCGGGACGACAGCGCGCCGTCCCATGCAATTCGGGTCAAACCGTCGTCCACCTGTCGAATGAATAAGGCAAATACATGACCCGAGAAACCCGGCACCCCTGTTACATCGCACTGGCACGGATATCCAGCTTTTCTTTGGCCTTTTCCGCCAAGTCCTAAGATTTCCGCAGTCGCGTGTTGAATTCGGCACGCTCGTGATAATGTTCGGCCGAATCGTACCCTTCCCGGAAAGGATGCCATGCAAGCGCTCCGGATCGCTGCCTTCCTGTTCTTCGCAACCTTGTGCAACGCCGCGGCGGCTCAGCCGCTTTACGGCATCGCCATGCACGGAGATCCGGCGTTGCCGGCAGACTACAAGCATTTCCCTTACGTCAATCCGGATGTCAAAAAGGGCGGCCGCGTCAGCTATGGCGTCGTCGGCACTTTCGACAATCTCAATCCCTTCATCCTGAAAAGCATGCGCACGACCGCACGCGGTATGTGGGACCCGGAATACGGCAATCTCCTCTACGAGTCGCTGATGGTGCGTTCGCGCGACGAGCCCTTCACCCTTTACGGTTTGCTGGCGCAGACGGTCGAATGGGACGAAAGCAGGAGTTTCATCCGATTCAACCTCAATCCCGATGCCAAATGGTCGGACGGGCAGCCCGTAACGCCGGAAGATGTGATCTTCACATTCCAGTTGCTGCGCGACAAAGGTCGCGTGCCATTTTCATCCTGGCTTGAGGCCATCGACGGCATGGAAAAAGTCGGCGAGCGCAGCGTACTGATCCGCTTCAACGCGAAGGCCAATCGCGAAACGCCGCTGATCATCGCCTCGTCGCTGCCGATTCTGCCGAAGCACGCCGTCGATCCCGATGGTTTCGACCAGACTTCGCTTCGTATTCCCGTCGGTTCCGGCCCCTACAGGATCAAAAGTATCGATCCCGGCCAGCGCATCGTCTTCGAGCGCCGTAACGATTATTGGGGAAAGAACCTCCCGTCAAAAATCGGCATCGACAATTATGATGAGATCGCCGTCAATTATTTCCTGCAGGACACCACTCTGTTCGAAGCCTTCAAGAAAGGCGATGTCGATATCTATCCGGACGGTAGCCCCAGTCATTGGCAGCAGGCTTATAATTTCCCGGCAGTAACCTCCGGCGTCATCGTCAAGGAGACCTTCAGGCCGAAAACGCCAAGCGGCATGCTCGGTTTCGTCTTCAATACGCGGCGGTCGATGTTTGCCGACAAGAATGTGCGCAAGGGACTGACGCTTGCCTTCGATTTCGAATGGATGAACCGCAATCTCTACTCGGGCGCCTACCAGCGCACGCAGAGCTATTGGCAGAATTCTGATCTTTCATCCTTCGGTGTTCCTGCGGATGCACATGAACTCGCGATGTTGGGTCCGATCAAGGACCGCATCGATCCAGACGTGCTCGACGGCACCTATAAGCTACCCGTCAGCGATGGTTCCGGACGCGACCGCAAGATCTTGCGCAGGGCGGTAGCGCTGCTGAAGGAGGGTGGCTATACGATCCGCGGCGAGAAGATGGTCGATAAGAGCGGTCGGCAACTCAGCTTCGAGATATTGACGCAGAATGCAGACCAGGAGCGCATCGCGATCCCTTACCGACGGTCTCTGGAACTGCTTGGCATCGCGGTGACGATTCGTACGGTCGACGATTCGCAGTATCAGCTCCGGACGATCAACTACGACTACGACATGATCATCAAATCCTACCCCTCGTCGTTGTCGCCGGGAATCGAACAGGTGGCGCGATGGGGTTCCGCCGCCGCGAAAATGCCAGGCAGCTTCAACTTTGCCCTCGTCGAAGATCCCGACGTAGATACGTTGATATCGCATTTCCTGACCGCACACTCAGCCGAGGATTTTCGCGACGCCGTGCGTTCGTTCGATCGGATGCTGATCTCCGGCTATTATCTTGTGCCGCTCTATCATGTCGACCAGCAATGGGCTGCGCGGCGCAGCCGTATCGACCATCCCGCGGCTTTGCCGCTCTATGGCTACTATTTACCCGCGTGGTGGGACGCCTCGGCGCAATAGCATCGCAATGGTTCCCTTTCGGTAACCGGTTGAAGCCATCGGTGCAAAGGCCTAGATGGAGGAGAACAGCCCGAAAACCGAAAGGATGAAACCATGGAACGCATCACGATCGACATCGTCTCGGACGTCGTCTGCCCATGGTGCTATCTCGGCAAGGCCCGCCTGGAGCTGGCGATTGCCGAGGTACAGGACGAAGTAGGCGTCGACCTCAACTGGCGGCCCTATCGGCTCAATCCCGACTATCCGCCCGAAGGCGTCGACCAGAAAAAGGCGCTCGAGCAGAAGCTTGGCGGCGCGGAACGCGTGGCGCAGGGCCACAAGATGCTCACCGAGCTCGGCCGGGAAGTAGGCATCAAGTTCGATTTCGACGCCATCAAGATCGGTCCGAACACGCTCGACGCCCATCGCCTCATCCATTGGTCCGTCACCGAAAGCCGCGAAAAGCAGGACAAGGTGGTGGATGCACTCTTCAAGGCGAATTTCGAACAAGGCCGCAATGTCGGCGATCACGCCGTGCTGCTCGACATTGCCGAAGAAGCGGGGCTCGACCGCTCGGTCATATCAACGCTGCTGGCCTCGGATGCGGATCGCGATCTGATCATCGGCGAAATTGACGCCGCACAGAAGATCGGCGTCAACGGAGTGCCCTTCTTCATCTTCGACCAGCAATATGCGGTCAGCGGCGCCCAGACGCCGGATGTGCTCGCCGGTGCACTGCGCGACATCGCCAAGATGAAGGCGGAAGCGCGCGCGGGAATGAACTAAGCGGATTCTCCGCTTTCTCGATTGTAGCCGCAAGGGCTTCCGCGAATCGCCGATCGCGGAAGCAGTTGAGCCATAACCGGCATCAGGTCTTTGCCAGCAATCCCGAAGCCATCGCCCGGAAGGCCTCTATCGCTTTGGGCAGCACTTCCGCCGGGTCATCGCTGGCAGCAACCCAAAGAGCGGCATTCAGCGCTGCGCCGGAAATAAGCCGGGCTGCCGCCTCGGCATCGACCGGCTTGACCACCTCTTGTTCCAGAAGCTTTGCCACTGTCTGCCGGGTCCCCGCGAGACAGCTGTTCTGGCTGGGCCATTTCGAGGGATCGCCGAGCACTGCCGGGCCGTCAAGCAAGACGATGCGCTGCACTTCTGGATCGAGCGCCATCTTGATATAGGCCTCCCCCTCCGCAAGCAGACCTTGCCAGTCACCGTCCGCCTGTGCGCCGATCTCCTTCGCCCGCAACGCCATTTCATTGTCGATCTGATCGACGACAGCGGCGAGCAATCCACGCTTGTCGCCGAAATTATGATAGAGCGCGCCCCTCGTCAGGCCGACATCCGCCGTCAATTCATCCATCGAAGCCGCCGCAAATCCTTTCTCCGCGAAGGCTTTCCGCGCGGCGGCAATCAGCTTGTTACGATTTTCTTCCATCGTTTCCAGGCGTTTTGCCATATTAGCCTCAATTTCACATACGCTTCGTATTTGAAATATTGACATACGCAGCGCATATGAATATTTCACATACACGCCGTATATCAAGTCAGACGGCGGATTGGAAGCCTCGCGCCAGCTTGCGTCCTTCCCATCTTTTCACGTCAACACGAATGAGAGCCGATACCATGACGACACGTAACGCAATCTTCCCGAAGAACAGGCATGCGCTTTATGAGGAGCATGGCTATTCCGCTGCAATCCGCTCCGGCGATCTGCTGTTTGTCTCCGGCCAGGTCGGCAGCCGCGCCGACGGAAGCCCGGAGCCGGATTTCGAGAAGCAGGTTCAGCTCGCCTTCGACAATCTGAAAACAACCCTGGAAGCCGCAGGCTGCACCTTCGATGACATCATCGATGTCACCACGTTCCACACCGATCCGGAGCGGCAGTTCGGCGCTATCATGACCGTCAAGAACCAGATCTTCACCGAAAAGCCCTATCCGAACTGGACGGCGATCGGCGTCAACTGGCTGGCGGGCTTCGATTTCGAAATCAAAGTCATCGCGCGTATTCCGGATGTTGGGGAGATGCGCGAGCCGCAGGCGGCTTGAGGATATGATCAGATTTCAGCCCGCGGCGGAAAATGACCGTCGCGGGCTGGGCGTGGCCCTCAAAGCTAAATTTACGCGGCCGCGCTTCAAGCCGTTGCGAGATGTGCGGAAGTCGCTAATTTTCTTTGTCGATGAAACTGCGGATTTCGATGATGAACGTTTTCACCCGCCCCGATCTGAGCGATATAACACTGGGCGACTGGGTGGATCGCCGCTTGCCTGCGGCGGTGAGACCCTACACGCGACTTGCACGGCTGGATCGGTCCGTTGGCATTTGGCTCACGCTTTTTCCCTGCTGGGCAGCGCTCATTCAAGCCTCAGACGGTTTTCCAGATCTCAGACAGCTGGCCATCTTCTCGCTGGGCGCATTGCTGATGAGAAGCGCAGGCTCGACTGTCAACGACATTGCAGATCGGAAATTCGACGGCCATGTCGAGCGAACCCGCTTCCGCCCCTTGGCCAGCGGACAGATCGGCGTGCGGCAGGCCGTGCTGTTTCTTGTCGCTGAACTGGCACTGGCCGCCTCGCTGTTATTCTTTCTGACGCCTTGGACGCGCCTCGTCGCGATCAGTGTCTTGCCGCTCGTGTTTGTTTATCCGCTCTGCAAGCGTTTCACATATTGGCCCCAAGCCATTCTTGGTGCGGCATTCAATTGGGGAATGCTGATGGCCTGGTCGGAAGTCACAGGCGCGATTCCCCTCGGTGCGGTTCTGATGTGGCTTGGAGCTATCGCCTGGCAGATCGGATACGATACCGTCTATGCTTATGTCGACGTTCGCGACGATGCGCGACTGGGCTTGAAATCGACCGCCATCCTATTCGGCAACCGCGGCAAAGCATGTATCGGCCTGTTCTATGCCATTGCCATCGTGGCATGGTCCGCCGGCGGGTGGCTGACGGGCATGTCATTACCTTATGCGACAGGAATGCTTGTCATCGCCGCGCATCTCGGCTGGCAGACTTGGCGCCTGGATCTTTTACGCCCAGAGATCAGCTACCAGCTGTTTCTAGCGAATATTCTAACGGGTATGTTGCTGGCCGCAGCGGCCTTTGCCGGAACTCTGTAAGCCGCGCCAAAAGGAAGAGATCCGGATTTTCAGCTCAGAGCCCACCTTCTATTTCGCCAATTCCGCCAGTTGCGTCATGACCACAGCCGCCCCCTGCAGCCGCTTTTCCGGCGTCGGCAAGTCGCGCGTCAGGAACACGCTGTGGTCGGGGCGGATTTTGGCCATCGTGCCCTGCTTGGCGATATAGCCGACGAGGTTGGCAGGGTTCGGGAATTCCTTATTGCGGAACTGCACGACCACGCCCTTCGGGCCGGCGTCCAGCTTCTCGACATTGGCGATGCGGCAGAGCGACTTGATGTAGACGATCTTGAGGAGGTGTTGCACCTCTATCGGCAACGGGCCGAACCGGTCGATCATCTCGGCACCGAAACTATCGATTTCCTTCAGCTCGGTAATCTCGCCGAGGCGGCGATAGAGCGCCATGCGCAGATGCAGGTCGGGCACGTAGTCGTCGGGGATCATGACAGGCGTGCCGACGGAGATCTGCGGCGACCAGCCGGTATCCTGGATTTCGTCGACGCCCTTAACCTCGGCGACCGCCTCCTCGAGCATCTGCTGGTAGAGCTCGAAGCCGACTTCCTTGATGTGACCGGATTGCTCCTCGCCCAGCAGATTGCCGGCGCCGCGGATATCGAGATCGTGGCTTGCCAGCTGGAAGCCGGCGCCGAGCGTATCCAGCGACTGCAGCACCTTGAGCCGGCGCTCCGCCGTCGTGGTCAGCACCTTGTTGACGGGCAGCGTGAAGAGCGCAAAGGCGCGCACCTTGGAGCGGCCGACGCGGCCGCGGAGCTGGTAGAGCTGAGCAAGGCCGAACATGTCAGCGCGGTGAACGATGAGCGTATTGGCCGTCGGCACGTCGAGGCCGGATTCGACGATGGTCGTCGACAGCAGCACATCATAGCGGCCTTCATAGAAGGCGTTCATGATGTCTTCCAGCTCGCCGGCCGGCATCTGGCCATGGGCGACGGCCACTTTCAGCTCCGGCACATCCGACTGCAGGAAGGCGTGGATATCGGCGAGATCGGCCAGACGCGGACAGACATAGAAGCTTTGCCCACCGCGATAATGCTCGCGCATCAGCGTTTCGCGAATCACAAGGGAATCGAAAGGGGAAATGAAGGTGCGCACCGCCATGCGGTCGACCGGCGGCGTGGTGATGAGCGACAGTTCGCGTACACCGGTCATCGCAAGCTGCAAGGTGCGCGGGATCGGCGTCGCCGACAGCGTCAGCACATGCACGTCGCTCTTCAGCTCCTTCAGGCGCTCCTTGTGCTTGACGCCGAAATGCTGCTCCTCATCGATGACGAGCAGGCCGAGATTGGCGAACTTGATGCCGGCGCCGAGGAGCGCGTGGGTGCCGACAACAATATCGGTCTTGCCCTCGGCAACTTCCTTCTTGGTAAGCGCCAGTTCCTTGGAACCGACCAGACGAGATGCCTGCTGTATGCGGATCGGCAGACCGCGGAAGCGCTCGGAGAAGGTCTTGAAATGCTGGCGCGAAAGCAGCGTCGTCGGCACAACGACGGCGACCTGCACGCCGTTCATGGCAGCGACAAAGGCTGCACGCAGCGCCACTTCGGTCTTGCCGAAGCCGACGTCGCCGCAGACGAGGCGATCCATCGGCCGACCGGCGCCGAGATCCTCGCGCACCGCCTCGATGGCGTTCATCTGGTCGTCGGTCTCGTCATAAGGGAAGCGCGCGGCAAACTCGTCATAGAGACCATCCGGCGTACTGAGCACCGGCGCGTGGCGCGTCAGGCGTTCGGCCGCGACGCGGATCAAGTCACCAGCGATATCCAAAAGGCGCTTCTTGAGCTTCGCCTTGCGCATCTGCCATGCGCCGCCGCCGAGCTTGTCGAGCTGCGCCTCAGTGCCCTCGCCGCCAAAGCGCGAGAGCAGATCGATGTTTTCGACCGGCAGGAACAGCTTGGCATCGTCGGCATATTGCAGTTCAAGACAGGCGTGTGGCGCGCCGGCTGCTTCGATGGTCCTGAGGCCAACGAAACGGCCGATACCGTGCTCGGCATGAACGACGATCGAACCTTCGTCTAGGCCCGCCACTTCCGAGATGAAATCGGCAGCGCGCTTGCGACGCTTAGAGCGGCGCACCATGCGGTCGCCGAGAATATCCTGCTCGCCGATAACGATCAGATCGCCGGCTTCGAAACCGGCTTCGAGGCTGAGCACTGCCGCGGCCGCCTCGCCTTTCGCCAGACCGCCAAGGTCCTTGAAGGCCTCGATCGTCTTGACGCGCGCCAGCCCGTGTTCGGAGAGCACCTGCAGGAGCCGGTCGAGCGAGCCTTCCGTCCAGGCCGAAATCAGCACCTTGCCGCCCGCCGCCCGCTTGTCGGCAATATGCTTGACAACCGCATCGAAGACGTTGACGCGCTCGCTATCGGCTGTGTCAGTCGCTGACCGCGCCCAGCGCGGGCCCTGACGGGCATCAAGCTCGATGACGCGGCGCGCCTCGCCCTCGTGCTCGTTGAAGGGCGAGATACGAATGGCGCCGAAGGCATCGAGCGCATTGCCGAAAGCCTTGCCATCGAGATAGAGCTGGCCGGGCGTTACTGGCTTATAGGGCGTGCCCTGTGCCATCTGCCCCTTGGCCTGCTGGCCGGATTGAAGGCGGGCGTCGTAATAGTCGAAGACGAGCTTGGAGCGCTCCTCTGCCGCCTCGCGCACGGTGTGATCCATCACCAGCCGGAAGCCCTTGAGATAGTCGAAAACCGTCTCGAGCTTCTCATAGAAGAGCGGAAGCCAATGTTCCATGCCGGCATAGCGGCGACCTTCGGACACGGCGACATAAAGCGCATCGTCACGCGTAGCAGCGCCGAAGGCGGAGAGATAATTCTTGCGGAAACGGCTGATCGTATCCGGCGTCAGCGTCACTTCGCTCATCGGATTGAGATCAAGCGAACGCACCTGCCCTGTCGTGCGCTGGCTTGCCGGATCGAAGCTGCGGATGCTCTCCAGCGTATCGCCGAAAAAATCCAGGCGCACCGGCTCTTCCGTGCCTGGAACGAAGACGTCGAGAATGCCGCCGCGAACGGCGTATTCGCCGACCTCACGCACGGTTGCGACACGATCGAAACCGTTGCGTTCCAGACGGGCCGCGATATCGTCCATCCGGACCTGGTTACCCGGTCGGGCAGAAAAAGCCAGGCTTTCGATGATGTCCTGCGGTGCCACCTTCTGCAGCATGGCGTTGACGGTCACCAGCACGATCGCCGCATGTGGCTTGCGATGATGCGCGATCAGGCCGGACAAAGCCGCCAGGCGCCGGGCCGAGGTGTCGGAGCTTGGGGAAACACGGTCATAGGGAAGGCAATCCCAGGCAGGCAGAGTAAGCACCGGAATTTCAGGCGCGATGAAGCCGAGCATCTGTTCGACATCGGCCATGTGCTGCCCGTCGGACATGACATAGGCAACCGGCTGGCCGGCCTTTGCCATTTCGGCAATCAGGAACGGCTCCAGACCGGCGGGGACATGACCGATCGTCATCGGCTCGCTTGCGGCGAGCAGCTTCTTCGCGTCGAAACCGGGGATCATTTCGTTAATCCGAACCTTTCGGCGATCTCTTCGAAATCGGGCTTGTAGGATGCCAGGCGCTCAAAGAGCGGCGTCTGCAGATGCTGCGGCGTCGGTTGACTGCCCAGAATCCACTTGAGGAGATCATTGTCCTCTTCGGCCATAATGCGCTCGAGCTCATCCAGTTCAGCTTCAGCGAGGCCCGGCAGCTCATTATCGGCAAACTGGCCGAAGACCAGATCCATCTCGCGGATGCCGCGATGCCAGCAACGGAAAAGGATGCGCCGACGGCGAGGATCGAGATCGGCACTGCTGAGGGTCAGCCCAGTCATCAAAAACACCTTTATGTTGATGCGTCTCTATAAAACCAGCGCTCACAGGTGGGAACCGGTTTTTCAGAAAAAAGCGCCTGCATTGCAATTTTCCGGGGAGTGCTGACCTCAAAGAGATCGAGTTATCCGCTGCCCCTTGCCAAATGCGCCCTGCCCGTCGCATTTTGCCGGCCATGCGTCCCGCTATCCTCGACCCGCTGTTTGCCTCCATCTCCTCGCTATCAGGCGTCGGGCCGAAGGCATCCGAGCTATTGGTGAAGCTGCTCGATCGCGAGACAATCGACGATTGCCGCGTCATCGACCTTATTTTCCACGCGCCGCATTCCATCATCGACCGGCGCGAACAGCCTGGCATCGCCCGAGCGCCGCAGGGCGCCATCGTCACCATCACCGGGCGCGTCGATCGCCACCAGCCGCCGCCCAACCCGCGCAGCAACGTGCCCTACCGTGTCTATCTGCACGACGAAACGGGGGAACTGGCGCTGGTCTTTTTTCGCGGCAAGGCGCAATGGCTCGAAAAGCAGCTGCCGATCGACGAGACCGTTACCGTCAGCGGCAAGGTCGACTGGTTCAACGGCCGACCGTCCATGGTGCATCCGGATTATATCATGCGCGAGAGCGCGGCGGAAAACCTGCCGCTGGTCGAACCCGTCTATCCGCTAACCGCCGGGCTTACGCCGAAGTTCCTGCGCAAGACGATCGAGGCGGCGCTGCCGCGCATTCCGCAGCTGCCCGAGTGGGATGATATCGCCCTGACGCAGAAGCAGGGCTTTCCCTCGATCTCCGATGCCTTCCACATGCTGCATGCGCCGAGAGATGCGGCCGATATCGATCCGCAATCTCCCGCGCGCCGCCGGCTGGCCTATGACGAATTCCTGGCGGGGCAATTATCGCTTTCGCTGGTGCGCCAAAGGCTGCGCAAGGTTGCGGGGCAGCCGGTGCACGCTACTGGAGAAATCAGCAACAAGATACTGGAATCTCTTCCTTTCTCGATGACGAATAGCCAACGTGATGCGATTGCCGATATTCTCAAAGATATGGCCGGCACCGAGCGCATGCTTCGGCTCCTACAGGGCGATGTCGGCGCGGGCAAGACGCTGGTGGCGCTGATGGCAATCGCTGCCGTGATCGAAAGCGGTGGCCAGGCCGTGCTCATGGCGCCGACCGAAATCCTTGCCCGACAACACTTTGCTACGATTTCAAAATTTGCAGCAAGCGCAAACCTTTCCGTCGAAGTTCTCACAGGCCGCACGAAGGGTCGCGAACGCGATGCGATCCTGGAGCGCATCGCTTCCGGCGAGGCACAGATCATCATCGGCACGCACGCTTTGTTTCAGGATAGCGTCGCCTATGCCAATCTGATGCTGGCTGTCGTCGATGAGCAACACCGCTTCGGCGTCCACCAGCGCCTGCGCCTGACCGCAAAGGGCATTTCGCCCCATATGCTCGTCATGACCGCCACGCCCATTCCCCGAACGCTGGTGCTGGCCGCCTTCGGCGATATGGATGTTTCTAAGCTCACCGAGAAGCCGGCGGGCCGAAAGCCGATCCAGACGATCACCATTCCGAATGAACGGACCGGCGACATAGTCGGCCGCCTGAAAAGTGCACTGTCCGAAGGTAAAAAAGCCTATTGGATATGTCCACTTGTGGAGGAGTCCGAAGAATCCGATTTAATGTCGGTCGAGGAGCGCCATGAGACATTGGCCAAGGCGCTCGGCCCCGGCATCGGCCTTATTCATGGCCGCATGAGTGGCCCGGAAAAAGACGCTGTGATGATGGCCTTCAAGAATGGCGAGATCCGCCTGCTGGTGGCCACGACGGTCGTCGAAGTCGGTGTCGACGTGCCGGATGCGACGATCATGGTCATCGAACATGCCGAGCGCTTCGGCCTGGCGCAGCTTCACCAGTTGCGCGGCCGCGTCGGACGCGGCGACGAAGCCTCCACCTGCATTCTGCTCTACAAAGGGCCTCTCGGCGAAACCGGGCATGCGCGGCTGTCCATCATGCGCGAGACAGAAGACGGATTCCGTATTGCCGAGGAGGATTTGAAGCTGCGTGGCGAAGGTGAGCTTCTGGGAACGCGCCAGTCCGGTACGCCAGGCTTCCGCATTGCCAGCCTCGAGGCTCATGCAGATCTTCTGGAAATCGCCCGCAAAGACGCTGCCTACCTGATCGAGCGCGATCCAGAGCTTATGAGCGAGCGCGGCGCAGCGGTTCGCACCCTGCTCTATCTCTTCCGCCGCGACGAGGCGATCCGCTTCCTGCGAGCGGGGTAAGCGGATGGACGCGTTAACCGCGTCCATCCGCGTTTCATCAGATCACTTTGCGGCGAGACCGGGAATGGTAACCTGGAATACCTGGAACATGGTATCGACATCGGCACCGCTATCATCCTTGTATGCAGCGCCGACCTGAAAACCATCCTGGGTGATGAAGTCGTTGTCATTAGCAACGAACAGGAAGTAATCGTCAGGCAGCTTCGGATCCTTAACGCTGACGAGCGACATGGCCTCCCATTTTTCCGAGAGATTGTTGCGGTCGTTCGGTGCCCCATTGTGCAGGCCGAAGCGCGCAAGGTCGGCGCTATCGTTAATGTCGATGAACTGGCTGAGGACAGCCGGCTTGACTGAGGGATCGAGAACACCCTTCGGCGCGACCGCCGTATCGCCATCGAATTTGCTGCCGGCAATATCGGTTGCAGCCGACACGTCGACGGCAACGATGCTGCGATAGAGTGACTTGTCGCCCTTCTGCCCATAGCCATTGTTGCTGTCGCGCGCCAGCATCAGGAAGCTTGTCGGTGAGAGCGCCACGATTTCGCTTTGGGCGGCGACGGCCGTCTTGCCCTTGTCATTGGTGAAGACCGGCAGAGGCACGACATATTCGTGCACCAGTTTCAGATTTGCAGGATCGGCGGCATCATAGACCAGGGCGCGCGTATTCTGCCTGGTCGAGCTGGAATCGCCGCCATCCTGGCGGGTTGCGGACTGGAGCACGACGATCAGGAACTTGCCGTCCGGGGTCAGGGACATGCCCTCGAAGCCTTGATTATTTTGGCGCCCGCTGGTCGGATCCTTCGGATCGGGCGCGGCTTCGCCGGGACCGGGATTGTTCGAGGAAAAATTCACGACGCCCCTGCGCATCGGCTGAAACGCGGCCGGCGGTGCCGTGGCCGAGATCATCAGCCCATCCGCCGAGAAGCGGTAGATATAGGGACCGTATTCATCGCTGATGAACATCGAACCATCCGGCAGCTGGGCAATGGCTTCGTTATCGAGCGAGATCTTGCCGTTCGGTGCTTGCGGCAAAAGCGGCATGCCGCCTTCCGCCTGGCGAACGCCGTTGGCTGGGTCAAGGCCGGTGGTTTCGTTGCCCTTGTTGTCCTTCAACAGCAGCGTATCCGCGAGCTTGGCTTCGAGGCCCTCCTGTTCCTTACCGGCTGGCGGCGTTGCGCCGGGAGCAAGCGGCGTAAGCTTGATATCGATGGTGTTGAGACGCCCGCGGTAATCCGTGGTGCCGGCGACATTATAGCCGCGGTCCGGCAGCAGCCACAGCGAGCCCTTATAGGTGCCGTCGGCGTTGCGAACCCAACTCTTGGCATCGATCGACATGCCCGAACCGGAACCGAAGGTTTCACCGAACTTGTCGCGCGCATTAGCCGGGATACGGCCGATGGCGACGCGGCCCTTATTGACCAGCGTCACACCTTCGACCGTCACGGAATTATCCGCCAGCGCCAGCATCGGCGCCGTGAAAACAAATGTGGCAAGCGCCACCGACAGCAGCGGCAAGCTCTTCGAACGCATATATCTCAAGACAATATCCTCCTGATAAAAACCTTTGTGGAGGCAACGACATCCATCTCCCGCCTGTTTGCGGACCGCGTTGAAGAACCGCAGCTCGGTGCCCGTGCCCCGAACATTCGATGCTGAGATACATGCGATTATCTGCCCCGACTGACGATCTAAGGTGTCAATATGATAGAGGCATGACAGTTCGCGCAAAACGCGAAGCTATTGATCCAACCATTGGAAGATGAGCAATTTAGCTCAAAGATTTCATCGGAACCGGCGGACGCAAGCTCTTCGTTGCCACCAGTTCTTCCTTGAATTCGGGCGACACAAGGCCGCCCGAGATCAGCAGCTTGGCGCCATCCTCCGGGCTCATATCGAGCACGGTGATCTTTTCGCGCGGAACGAAGACAAGGAAGCCAGCTGTCGGCACGGGCGTCGGCGGCAGGAAGACCGCCACCATGTCCTGCCCCATGGCGTTGAATTTCGAGGCGATCTCGCCTTTGGCATCTGTCGATATGAAGACCATGGACCAGAGGCCGGGACTCGGATACTCGATCAGCCCGACCTTCTTGAACGAGGTGCCCTGCTCTTTCAGCACCGTTTCGAAGATCTGCTTGACGCTCTTGTAAATCGTACGCACCAGCGGCACGCGATTGACGATCGACTCGCCGAAGCGGACGATGCTCTGACCGATCAGGTTCTTGGCCAGAAAGCCGACAATCGTGATGAAGATCATCGCGATCACCAGGCCGGTACCGGGTACGGCGAAGTTCAGATAGCTCTCGGGATCGTAGCGGGCGGGAATATAGGGGCGAACCCAGCTATCGGCCCAATGAACGACGGACCAGGTCAGCCAGAGCGTGATAGCGATCGGAGCGCAAATGATCAGGCCGGCCAGGAAGTTGTTTCTGATCCGCGTGGTCACGGACATTTTGATGAGTTTTTCAGTCATTCGCCGCTCGAAAACTCCGTTCCGCCGCCTACCGCTTTCAGGCAAATCCTCCCCACCTCTCAGTATAGGAATCGTGCCAGAAATTAGCGCGGCATACAACCCGCCAGCCGCGTTCGCGAGCCGAACAAACGCCCGGCTCACGACGACGTGACGGCAAATGCGGGACGGAAGTTGCCCTATTCCACGGTGACCGATTTGGCGAGATTGCGCGGCTGATCGACGTCCGTGCCCATGAAGACAGCCGTATGATAGGCAAGCAATTGAATCGGCAGCGAAAATATGATCGGCGCGATGATCTCGTCGACGACTGGCAAGGTGATCGTTGCCATGGTCGGCAATGTCGAGGCTGCCGCGCCAAGCTCATCCGTGATGAAGATGATTCGGCCGCCGCGCGCCGCCACTTCCTGCATGTTGGAAACGGTCTTGTCGAAGAAGCGGTCATGCGGAGCGATGACGATGACGGGCATGTTCTCGTCGATCAGCGCGATCGGCCCATGTTTCAATTCGCCGGCCGCATAGCCTTCGGCGTGGATATAGGAGATTTCCTTCAACTTCAGCGCGCCTTCCATGGCGAGCGGGAAGCTGGTGCCGCGGCCCAGATAGAGCACGTCCTTGAACTTCGAGATCTCGCGCGACAGGCTTTCCATCTGCGGCTGGATGATGTTCAGGACATTCGCCATGATACGCGGCATTTCGACGAGATGGCGCACCATCTCTTCCTCATCCTTGGCACTGACCGTGCCGCGAGCAACGCCTGCTCCGATCGCGAGCGATGCGAGAACTGCAAGCTGACAGGTGAAAGCCTTCGTAGAGGCAACGCCGATCTCGGGACCGGCCAGGATCGGAAATACCGCGTCGGATTCACGCGCGATAGTTGATTCCCTGACGTTGACCACGGCACCGATCTTCAGGCCGTTGTCCCGGCAGTAGCGCAGCGAAGCCAAGGTATCCGCGGTTTCGCCGGATTGGGAAATGAACAGTGCCGCCTGAGAAGGCGCCAGTGGCATTTCGCGGTAACGGAACTCGGAGGCAACATCGATTTCGACCGGCAGCCGCGCATAGCGCTCGAACCAGTATTTACCCACCAAGCCCGCAAGATAAGCGGTGCCGCAGGCTGATATCGCGAGGCCGGATACGCCGCCGAAATCGATCGTCGAGACGTCCGGGCGCACGCGATGGCTGGCGAAATCGACGTAATGGCTCAGCGCATGGGAGATGACCTCTGGCTGTTCGTAGATTTCCTTTTCCATGAAGTGACGATGATTGCCCTTGTCGACCACATAGGCGGTCGCCTGCGAAATCTGCCGCGGCCTGTTCACTTCGTTGCCGTTGAAATCAAGAATGATCGCTCCGGCATGCGTGACAATCGCGCAGTCACCATCGACCAAATAGGTGATCTCGTTGGTGAAAGGTGCAAGCGCGATGGCATCCGAGCCGAGGAACATCTCGCCCTTGCCATAACCAACGGCAAGCGGCGGGCCGGAACGAGCCGCCATCAGCGTGCCGGGATCGCTCTGGAACATCACGGCCAATGCATAGGCGCCCGTCACGCGGTTCAGCATTTTCAGCACGGCCGAACGTGGGCCCAGGCCTTCGCGAACGTATTTCGCCAATAGATGGGCGACGACTTCGGTATCCGTCTGCGAGGCGAACTCCTGCCCTTCAGCCTTCAGCTCTTCGCGCAACTCCGAGAAGTTCTCGATGATACCGTTGTGGACGACGGCAACGCCTTCGACGAAATGCGGATGGGCGTTGGTTTCATTCGGAACGCCATGCGTTGCCCAGCGCGTGTGCGCAATGCCTGTCGTGCCGGGCAGAGGATCCGTCTCCAGCCGCTTCTCTAGATTGAAGAGCTTTCCTTCCGCGCGGCGGCGATCCATCACACCGTCATGGATCGTCGCGACACCGGCCGAATCATAGCCACGATATTCGAGCCGCCGCAGTGCATCCACCAGGCGATCCGCTACGGGCTTCGTTCCGACGATCCCAACAATGCCGCACATACAACTCTCCGTCTGGCCTCAGATGATGAGGGCAAGTCCTAATCATTCCTAGTATTTTCTCAATTGGCATAACGGTCACTTTCGATTTCCGACCGTTACGTCAATCATCCAAGGGTTTAGTGACCACCCTTCTTCGCCGCCTTGATGGCAAGAGCTCGTTCGCGGATCACCTTGGCCCGCCCCGGCTTTACTTCCTGGCGAGCACGGCCGAAGGCCAGCGCATCGACCGGAACATCATCAGTGATGACACTGCCGGACGCAATATATGCGCCGTCGCCGATGCGAATGGGCGCTACGAGCGAGGAATTGGACCCGACGAAAGCATTGGCGCCGATATGCGTCTCATGCTTGTTGACGCCATCATAGTTGCAGGTGATCGTGCCCGCGCCGATATTGCTGCCGGCGCCGATCGTCGCATCGCCGATGTAGGTCAGGTGATTGACCTTGGCGCCCTCGCCGATCTTGCCATTCTTAACCTCGCAGAAATTGCCAACCTTGGCACCGCCGGCGAGATCCGCGCCCGGACGCAGCCGCGCAAAGGGTCCGACCGTCGCGCCGGCGCTGACATGGGCGCCCTCGATATGCGAGAAGGCATGGATGACCGCGCCACCCTCGATCACGGCACCAGGACCGAAGACGACGTTCGGTTCGATCAGCGCATCCTGGCCGATCACGGTGTCATAGGCGAGGAACACGGTTTCCGGCGCTATCATAGTCACGCCCGACAGCATCAGTTCCTGACGGCGGCGCTCCTGCCAGAGGCGCTCGATAAAAGCGAGCTCGGCCCGGTTGTTGCAGCCGGTCATTTCGACCTCGGGCGCATCGACCGCAACGGCGCGGCCGCCCAGCGAGCGGGCGATCTCGACGAGATCGGTGAGGTAATATTCGCCCTTGGCATTGTTGTTGCCGATGCGATCAAGGAGATCCAGCGCCTTGCGGCCGTTGATCGCCATCAGTCCGCTATTGCACCATTTTATCGCGAGTTCGGCATCGGTGGCATCCTTGGCTTCTCGAATGGCGATCAGCTCGCCATCCTTGACCAGCAACCGGCCATAGGCGTTGGGATTTTCCGTATGAAATCCGATGACGACGATGTCGTTACCATCGGCCAGTCCCTGGCGGGCGGCACGAAGCGGCACATCGGTCAGCAGAGGGACGTCTCCGTAGGCAACAATAATGTCGTCATATCCACGGGCAATCGCCTCGCGCGCCGCCAGCACGGCATGGCCGGTGCCGAGCCGCTCCTTCTGAAGATAGGATTCGACTGTTATGCCGCCGATCGACGCTGCGGCGCTGACCTCATCCGCATTACGCCCCACAACCAGAGCCGCCGCAGAAATCCCGGTCCTGGAGATCGCATCCATGACATGGGCGATCATCGGGCGCCCGGCAATCGGATGCAGGACCTTCGACATCGATGACTTCATGCGGGTACTGTCGCCGGCGGCGAGAATGATGGCGAGACAGCTGCGTTCCATTTCAAGCTCCGAGATATACGGTCAAGCGCCGCCCGAGGGCCGGGCGACTCCCCTCATATCAACAAGTCGAGCGATGAACTACGGCGAAATTCAAGGCGACCTTCAGGCCTCGACGAGAGCCTGGAAAGCTTCGAGGACATGCTGACGCCCATCGATGATCACAAATTCCATCGCCTTATGGGCTGAAAGGCCGTCACGCGCCGCTATCGCGTCCACTATGGCCATATGCGTATCCGCAATATTGGCGAAGCCATTGGTTGAAGGCGGTGCGCTCATGCGAAACATGCCGACGAGTGCGGCTTCGATAAGTCCACCCAGCGATCGCATGAATGGGTTCTGCGAAGCCTCCGTAATGGCCAGGTGGAAATGCAGATCGGCGACCGCGAGGCTATCGGAGGTATGATGCGGCGCTGCCATGGCAGCGGCAAGACTGCGAAGCAGTTCGATGTCCTCTCGACTGGCCCTCTCCGCCACGAGGCTCGCGGCAAAAGGTTCGAATGCCATGCGTATATCATAAAGATGGAGAAGGAACTCTTTGTTGACGCCGCTTTCGAAATGCCAGTTGAGCACTTCGTTGTCGAACATGTTCCAATGGATCTTCTCGGTGACGCGCGTGCCGACACGCGCGCGCGGCACCACCAGCCCCTTTGCGGCCAAAGTCTTCATACTCTCACGCAGGACAGTGCGGGACACCTTGAACCGTTGCAGAAGCTCGCTGTCGCCGGGAAGAATGCTTCCGATCGGAAAAGCTCCAGAGACGATCGCCTTGCCCAGCTCATCGACCACCTGAGCGTGGCTCGTGCGCGATTTTCCCTCTGATTTTCCGGTCTCAAGCAATCGGTCGCGCAAGCGCTCTGTCCTTCCCTCAGACATATCGTCGATTCAAGCGGGAAAGCAGCAGAAGTCCCTTCTGCATCAGAATAAAGGCAAACAGCAACAAGCCGATCAATATCTTCGTCCACCAGCTGGAAAGCGTTCCATCGAAGGTGATGTAGGTCTGAATCAAGCCCTGTATGAGAATTCCGATGAGTGTTCCTCCGACGAACCCCGCTCCTCCCGTCAGCAGTGTTCCGCCTATGACCACGGCGGCGATCGCATCGAGTTCGACGCCGACCGTGGCAAGCGAATATCCCGCTGAGGTATAAATCGAAAAAACGATTCCGGATAGACCGGCAAGAAAGCCGGACAGGGCGTAGATCTGGATCGTCGTTCGTCCAACTGCCACGCCCATCAGCTCCGCGGTCTGCACCCCTCCACCCAGCGCGTAGACATTGGCACCGAAACGGGTGCGATGCGCCAGCACGACGCCGCCGGCAAAGACTAGCAGCATGAGACCGCCGATCAAAGTCAGCCGGCCGCCGCCGGGCATCAGCCAATAGAGATCGTTGAGCTGAGAATAGAAATCATGCTCGATCGGAATGCTGTCGATCGACAGCACGAAGGCGATGCCCCGCGCCAGGAACATGCCGGCCAGCGTCACGATGAAAGGCGGCATGCTGAGATAGTGAATGATGGCACCCATGCCGGCGCCAAAAATCGTAGTGATGATAAGAGCAAGAATGAATGCGATCAACGGATGGATCGCCGTATCGCGCAGAATGACGGCCAGAAAAACACCGGTAAAGGCAATGATCGAGCCGATGGACAGGTCGATGCCGCCCGAGATGATGACGAAGGTCATGCCTACGGCGGCAATTCCCAAAAACGCGTTATCAGTCAATAGGTTGCCTACCACCCGTGTCGATAGCATATTCGGATATTGCGTCACGCAGGCGACATAGGCCAGGATGAAGATAAGGATCGTCGCAAGCAGCGGAAGATATTTCGAATTCACTTTGCCTGCTCCTTTTGCACCATCTGCCCCTCGTCTCGGCGACGCCAGAAGAATGACGTGGCGGATTGCATTGCCGGCGACTGGATGACCAGAATGACGATGACGATGATCGCCTTGATCACCAGATTGAACTCCGGCGGAAAGCCGGAGAGCAGGATGCCCGTATTGACCGACTGAATGATCATTGCGCCGATCAGCGAACCGACGATGCTGAAACGGCCGCCAAGCAACGAATTGCCGCCGACCACGACCGCAAGAATCGCATCCAGCTCAAGCCACAGACCGGCATTGTTGGCGTCCGCACCCTTGATGTCGGCCGTAACGATGATGCCGGCAACGGAGGCACAGAGACCGCTTAACGCATAAACCGCGATGAGCAGGACCGGGGTCCGAATACCGGACAAGGTGCTTGCCCGGCGATTGATGCCGATGGCTTCGACCAACATTCCGAGGGCAGTGCGCCGCACCAAAGCGATCACCAGAAGCGCAGCGACAAGCCAGATCGCCACCGGCATCGGCAGGGCGGCGAACGAGCCGCTGCCAAGGAAGATCAGTCCGTCATTGTTGAAGGTGAGAATCGCGCCCTCGGTAATCAATTGCGCAATGCCGCGGCCCGCCACCATCAGCACCAGCGTCGCGATGATGGGCTGGATATCGAGTACGGCGACGAGGAATCCGTTCCAGAGCCCACATGCCAGCCCGACGCCGATCGTCAACAGCAGCGTATAGGAAAGCGAATAGCCGGCAACGATCGAGGACGCCGCAACAGCACCACAGATCGCGATGACCGCGCCGACGGATAGATCGATCCCCTTCGTGGCGATGACCAACGTCATGCCGATGGCCAGTAACGCCACCGGCGCACCACGGTTGAGCACGTCTATCAAGCTCCCGTACAGCCTTCCATTTTGAACTTCCAGATGAAAGAAATGTGGGAACATAATGAAATTCAACAGAAGAATAACCGCGAGCGCAATGAGCTGAGGCGTCAGCCGAAGCAAGGAGGTTTTGATTGGCGAGCTCATGCGTCCTCCCGCGTCTTTTGAGTCGTGGCGATGGCCTCAACGATATTTCCGGCCGTGATCTCAGTTCCGGCCAACTCGGCAATATGTTCGCGGTCACGCAGGACGATGACGCGCGAACTATAGGCGACAAGCTCCTCGAGTTCGGATGAAATAACTACCAGGGACATTCCCTGCCGGCAAAGATCCTCGATCAAGCGGATGATTTCCGCATGGGCACCGACATCGATACCGCGCGTCGGCTCATCCAGGATGAGGAAGCTCGGATTGGTCGCCAGCCATCGCGCAAGGATCGCCTTCTGCTGGTTACCGCCTGAAAGGAGCCTGATAGGCTTTTCCCGATCGGTCGTGCGGATATCCAGCGCCTTGATGTAGCGATCGGCGATGGCGTTCTGCTCGCTGCGCGGCAAGGGCCTTGCCCAGCCGCGTCTTGCCTGCAGCGCCATGACGATATTTTCGCGAATGGAGAGATCACCGATGATCCCATCGGTCTTGCGGTCTTCCGGGCAAAAGCCGAAGCCGCTCTTGATCGCGGCACGCGGACTGGAAAGCGTAATGGGCTTACCTTCGATCTTCGCCTCGCCACTGTCGGCGCGCTCGACGCCGAAGAGCACTTCGGCGGTCTCCGTCCGCCCTGAGCCAAGCAGGCCCGCAATGCCCACAACTTCGCCGACGCGCACCTCCATGTCGAAAGGCTTGATCTTGCCGCGCTTGCCGAAATTCGTGAAGTGATATCTGACCGGGCCGCTTTCCGTCTCGCTCTGCTTTATCGTATTTTCCGTCTCGGCGAGTTCGCGGCCGAGCATCATGGCGATCAGGGTCTGCCGCGGAAGACCGTTCGCATCGCGCGTGCCGACCAGCCGGCCGTTGCGGAGAACGGTAATGCGATCGCAGATTTCGTAAACCTGCTCCAGGAAATGCGTGATGAAGACAATTCCCAGCCCGCGCTGTTTCAATCGCCTGACGATGCCGAACAGCATCTCGACTTCATGCGTATCCAGGCTCGCAGTGGGCTCATCGAGAATGAGGACCTTGCCGGAAAGATCGACCGCGCGGGCGATGGCGATCACCTGCTGAATGGCGACCGAAAAGCGATCGAGCTGGCGGCTGACATCGATATCCAGGCCATATTGTGACAGCAGATCTCTGGCCATCTTATTCATGACGCGGCTGCTGACCATCCCGAACCGCCGCGGCTGGCGGCCCAGAAACAAGTTTTCCGCAACGCTTAGATTGGGCAGCAGGTTCACTTCCTGGTAGACGGTTCCAATACCAAGCTTTTGAGCAGCAAGCGTGTCATGCGGATCAATCTCGGCCCCATCGAGAACGAGCGTGCCTGCATCGCGCCGGTAGGCGCCGGTCATGCATTTGATCAGGGTCGACTTTCCAGCACCGTTCTCGCCGAGAAGCGCATGAACCTCGCCGCGCATCAATGTGAAGTCGACATGATCGAGAGCGGTCGAACCGGGGAAATATTTACAAAAACCTGTCGCCGTCAGAAGTCGCTCTACGTCGTGAGCCATGAAGCGCGAATTTCCTTGGAATGAATCAAATTGCGAAAGCGATAGCCGGCGCATTCCGTGGGTGCGCCGGCATCTTGCACAAGATATCGCACCGGCGCGGCATTGCCGATCCGGTGCGATGAGCTTTCGTCTTAGTAGCCGAGGTCCTTCTTCTGCTCGTAGACCTTCTGCGGATCATCGGCCTGGGTATAGAGCTTGGATTCCGTCTGAATCCACTTCGGCGGCTCTTTCTTGGTCTTCAGGTAGGCATCGAGCGCATCGAAGGCCGGACCAGCCATGTTCGGCGTCAGCTCAACGGTTGCGTTCGCCTCACCCGCAGCCATTGCCTTGAAGAGATCCGGAACCGAATCGATCGACACGGTCAGGATGTCCTTGCCCGGCTTCAGGCCAGCTTCCTTGATCGCCTGAATGGCGCCGACGGCCATATCGTCGTTATGGGCGTAGAGCGCGCAGATATCCTTGCCGCCGTTTTCAGCCTTCAGGAAGCTTTCCATGACTTCCTTGCCCTTGGCGCGGGTGAAATCGCCGGTCTGGCTGCGAACGATCTTCAGGTTGTCGTGACCCTTGATGGCTTCCTCGAAGCCCTTCTTGCGGGCGATGGCCGGCGAGGAGCCGGTCGTCCCCTGCAGCTCGACGATGTTGCACTTCTTGTCGCCGACTGTCTTTACAAGCCAGTCGCCGGCAACCTTGCCTTCATGAACCAAGTCGGACGTGACAGCCGTCAGATAAAGGTCCTTCGGCGCGGCGACCGTGCGATCAAGCAGAATGACCGGGATCTTCGCTTCCTTGGCTTCCTTCAGGACAGCATCCCAGCCGGTCTCGACGACCGGGGCCAGCAGGATCGCATCGACGCCCTGCGCGATGAACGACCGGATTGCCTTGATCTGGTTTTCCTGCTTCTGCTGCGCATCGGCGAACTTCAGATCGATGCCGCGCTTCTTGGCTTCCTGCTTCGTCAGCGTCGTTTCGGCCGCACGCCAACCAGACTCCGAACCGATTTGCGAGAATCCGACGACCAGGTCTTTAGCCGATGCCGATGTGAACATGCAGGCAGCGAGAATCGTAGCACTAACGAGTGCGGTCTTAAATTTCATGATTATCTCCCAAAGGCCATCTCCTCAGGCCCGCCGTCAAAAAATCATATAGTAATACTTTTGTAAATCGACATTCGATGATGCAGTGCAACAAAAAAGGGCGATCGAGACGCCCTTTTTCAACTTTACCTATGTGGTCGGAATTACTTCGAAGCCGGCAGCTTGTCGTCCACGCCTTCGATGTAGAAGTTCATCCCGAGCAGCGTGCCGTCATCAGCCTTTTCGCCAGCCTTGAGCCAGGGCGTGCCGTCCTGCTTGTTGATCGGACCGGTGAAGGGAGCCAGCTCGCCGGACTTGATCTTGGCTTCGGTTTCCTGGGCCATCTTCTTCACGTCGTCAGGCATGTTCGTATAGTCGGCCATCTTCAGGATGCCGTCCTTCAGGCCGTCCCAGCTCTGTTCGGACTTCCACGTGCCGTCGAGCAACGCATGAACGCGCTTGGAGTAGTAGTTGCCCCAGGTATCGACGATCGCCGTCAGCTGCGCCTTCGGGCCAGCCTTGATCATGTCGGAAGCCTGCCCGAACGCGTGAATGCCGCGTTCTTCAGCCACCTGCATCGGCGCCGTCGTATCGGTGTGCTGCGTCAGAATATCGACGCCCTGGTCGACCATGGCCTTGGCGGCATCGGCTTCCTTGCCCGGGTCGAACCAGGTGTTGACCCATACGACCTTCAGCTTGAAGCTCGGATCGATGGAGCGGGCGCCCTGTTCGAAGGAGTTGATGCCCATCACGACTTCCGGAATCGGGAAGGACGCGATGTAGGCGGCACCATGATTCTTCGACGTCTTGGCGGCGATCTGGCCGAGGATATAGCGGCCTTCATAGAAGCGCGAGTTGTAGGTTGCGAGATTCGGGCCGCTCTTGAAGCCGGTCGCGTGCTCGAACTTCACCTTCGGGAACTTGGCGGCAACCTTGACGGTCGCGTCCATGAAGCCGAACGAAGTCGAGAAGATCAGCGAGCAGCCGGAGCGGGCGAGACGCTCGATGGCACGCTCGGCATCCGGGCCTTCCGGCACGTTTTCGAGATAAGGCGTCTCGATCTTGTTGCCGAATTCCTTCTGGATCTGCTGACGGCCGAGATCGTGCGCCTGCGAATAGCCGCCGTCCGTGTGCGAACCGACATAGACGAAGCAGACCTTGGTCGGTGCCGCTTCAGCGGCGGCAGCGAAACCAACGATGGCAGCGGCTGTCGTTGTGAGGGCGAGTGCTAGTTTTTTCATGGTTACCCCTACTGGTTTGACATGTTTTGCAGAAATCGGTCCGGCTGTTGCAATCAGCGCTCCGGAACGAAGGCTTTGCCGAGCGACGCTGGCGTGTTGATCAAGGTCGCGCGGCGATTTTGAGAGATGATGACGAGAACCACAATAGTCGAAGCATAGGGCAGCATCGACAGGAATTGCGAGGGTATGCCGACGCCGAAGCCCTGCGCATGGAATTGCAGGATCGTCACGGCGCCAAAGAGATAGCCGCCAGCCAGAACGCGCATCGGCCGCCAGGATGCGAAGACGACCAATGCCAGCGTCACCCAGCCGCGGCCGGCCGACATGTTCTCGACCCATTGCGGAGTATAGACCAGCGACAGCTGAGCACCTGCAAGCCCGGCGCAGGCGCCGCCGAACATGACCGCGAGATAACGGGTGTGGATGACGTCGATGCCGAGTGCATGGGCCGAGCCATGGCTATCGCCGACGGCGCGCAGCTTCAGGCCGGCACGGCTGCGGAAAAGGAACCAGTTGACGCCGATGAGCAGCGCGATCGACAAATAGAAGGTCAGGTCCTGCTTGAACAGCACCGGGCCGAGGAACGGTATATCCGACAGCAACGGAAATACGATTTCTTGCAGCTGCACGCCCGGCACACTGACATAGCCTTCGCCGATCATGCCGGAAAGGCCGAGCCCAAGGATGGTCAGCGCCAGGCCGGTCGCGACCTGGTTCGTCACCAGCGTCAGCGTGAGGAAACCAAACAGCAGCGAGAAGAGCGCGCCCCCGATGATGCCGGTCAGCAGGCCGACATAGGGCGATCCGCTCATCTGCGCTCCAACAAAAGCGGCGACCGCACCGATGATCATCATGCCTTCGACACCGAGGTTGAGGACGCCGGAGCGTTCCACCACCAGTTCACCGAGGCCGGCAATGACGAGCGGCGTCGATGCGGTGATGATGGTGAGCAGGATGGCTTCAAACACACTCATGCCGCACCTCCACGGACCCGCGACCAAACCACACGGATTTTGTAATAGATCAGCGTGTCGCAGGAGAGCACGAAAAACAAAAGCAAGCCCTGGAAGACGCTGGCCGCCTTGGCGGAAATACCGGGTGATAACTGCGCGGCTTCACCGCCGAGATAGGTCAGCGCCAGGACCAGACCGGAGAGAATGGCTCCGAGCGGATTAAGGCGCGCAAGAAAGGCGACGATGATGGCGGTGAAACCGTAACCCGGCGAAATTGCCGGCTGCAGATGGCCGATGGAGCCGGAAACTTCAGATATGCCCGCCAGTCCCGAGAGCGCGCCGGAGACGAGGAAGGCGAACCAGACCATTTTCCGCGAAGAAAAACCGGCAAAGCGCCCTGCCCGCGCCGACTGTCCGAGCACACTTATCTCAAAGCCTTTCAGCGTATATTTCATAACGAACCAGGCAAGGATCGCCGCGACCACGGCGAAGACGATGCCCCAATGCGCACGCCCGGAGTCCTCCCATATCGCCGGCAAAACTGCTTCTGGCGGAAAGTCGATGCTCTGCGGAAAGTTATGGCCCTGCGGATCGCGCCATGGCCCGCGCGACAGCCAATCGAGGAAAAGCTGCGCGATATAGACCAGCATCAGGCTCGTCAGGATCTCATTGGTATTGAAATGCGCCTTCAGGAGCGCCGGAATGGCGGCATAGAGCGCGCCGCCGACGGCGCCGGCGATCAGCATCAAAGGCAGGACCACGGGCGAATGCCAATCAGTGAAGACGATCGGGATGAATGATCCGGCGATCGCGCCCATCGTGAACTGCCCTTCGGCGCCGATATTCCAGTTGTTGGAGCGATAGCAGAGGCAAAGGCCGACGGCGACCAGGATCAGCGGTCCGGCCTTGATCGCCAGTTCGTGCAGCGACCAGACTTCCAGCAGAGGCTCGACAAAAAAGGCGTCGAGCGCCTCGACGGGATCCTTGCCCATGACGGCGAACATGATGGTGCCGGCGATCAACGCCAATGCGAGCGCAAGCAGAGGCGATAGCAAGCCGAACAGCTTGGAGACCTGCGGGCGCTTTTCAAGTTCAATGCGCATGTACAGGCTCCGAATGCGTCTTAGAGTCATGCAGACCGCCCATCAGCAGTCCGATCTTCTCGCGCGTCAGTTCACCGGCGGGATAGGACGGCGACAGCCGTCCTTCCGAGATGACGGCAATATCGGTCGCGACTTCGAAAATCTCATCCAGATCCTGGCTGATAACGAGCACGGCCGAGCCGCCGCGAGCGAGATCGACCAGTGCCTGGCGGATGCGGCTTGCGGCGCCGGCATCGACGCCCCAGGTTGGTTGGTTGACAACGAGCACGCTCGGCTGGCGATCCAGCTCACGGCCGACGATGAACTTCTGCAGATTGCCGCCGGACAGCGCGCCGGCAGCCGGATCCTCGCCGCTCTTGCGCACATCCATCGCCTCGCAGATACGCTTCGTCGCCTGCTTGACCGCGCCGTGCCTGATGACATTGAAGAAGCCACCGCCCAGGAACGACTTGCGATCCGACTGATGCCGGGCAAGCACGAGGTTATCCGATAACTTCAATGTCGATACAGCAGCATGGCCGTGGCGTTCCTCGGGCACGAAGCCAGCGCCGATCAGCCGGCGCGCATTGATGCCTTTGGTGCCGACGGACTTGCCGCGAAGCTGGACGAGATCATCCGCGGGGACGGTGTATTCGCCGGAAATGACATCGAACAATTCGCCCTGGCCGTTACCGGCAACGCCGGCAATCGCCAACACCTCACCGGCCCGTACACGCAGGGAAACGTCTTTCAGCGCCATGGCAAACGGGGTTCTCGCCGGTGCCGAAAGGCCCGCGATCTCCAAGAGAATATCGCCCTTGTTGCCAAGCCCCTCGTGCTGCACGCTGGCGACATCGCTGCCGACCATCATGCGGGCAAGCGAACCGGTCGTTTCCTGCCTGGGATCGCAGGCACCTGTGACCTTGCCGTGGCGTAGGACGGTGGCGCGCGAGCAGATGCGCTGCACTTCCTCCAGCCGGTGGCTGATATAAAGCACCGATCGGCCCTCGTCCCTCAACTTAAACAGGGTTTCGAAGAGGCGATCGGCTTCCTGCGGCGTCAAAACCGAGGTGGGCTCGTCGAGAATGATGAGCTTAGGGTTTTGCAGAAGCGCACGGACGATCTCGATACGCTGACGTTCGCCGACCGAGAGATCGGCGACATGTGCATTCGGATCGAGTGGCAGCCCATAGGCATGCGAAAGTTTTGCGGCTTCCTCGGAAATTTTCGCGAGCGGGATATTGCTGTCGAGCGACAACGCTATATTTTCGGCGACAGTCAGCGCTTCGAACAGAGAAAAATGCTGAAACACCATGCCGATGCCGAGCTTGCGCGCGGTGCCCGGCGCATCGATCGCCACAGGCTGCCCCTGCCAGACGATCTGCCCATGCGACGGTTCGAGCACGCCGAACAGCATCTTGACGAGCGTGGATTTACCTGCGCCGTTTTCTCCGAGGAGAGCGTGAATTTCTCCCGGCTGGATTTCAAGATCGATTTCGTTGCAAGCAGTAAAACTGCCGAACAGTTTCGTCAGTTTGCGAACCGACAATAGTGCACCGGTTGCCGGCGCATCGGATGACGACACGTTCCCCTCATTTCCTTCCCACCGTCCTGCCCTTTACGGATCTATGGGATCAGTAGTGTAGTTCCACTCGTTTTCCTGGCTTCCAAATCCGCGTGCGCGCGCCCTGCATCAGCAAGCGGATAAGTTTGATGAATATTGATACGCACTTTGCTGCTTTGCACAACAGCAAATAACGCCTTTGCACTGGCTCTCAACTCTTCAGGTGTGCCGACATAGGCAAAAAGGCTCGGCCGCGTGGCAAAGAGCGAGCCTTTCTGATTGAGGATGGCGAGATTGAAATTCTCGATCGGACCGGAAGACTGGCCAAAGGTGACCCACATGCCGCGCGGCTTCAGGCAATCGAGCGACTGCGGGAAAGTATCCTTCCCAACCGAGTCGTAGACGACGTCGACACCCTTGCCGCCGGTAATCTCGCGGACGCGCTCGGCAAAATTCTCCTTGCTGTAGTCGATGACGTGGTCGTAGCCGTGCGCCAGCGCCAGTTCGACCTTCTCGGCGGAACCGGCAGTGCCGATGACGGTACCAGCTCCCAGTGCCTTGGCCCATTGGCCGGCAATCAGGCCGACACCGCCGGCGGCCGCGTGGAACAAAAGCGCCGTTCCAGGTCCGACTCTGAAGGTGCGGTTCAGCAGATATTCGGCCGTCATGCCCTTCAGCATCATCGATGCCGCAGTTTCAAGCGTGATATCATCGGGTACTTTGACCAGATGGCGGGTCTCGATGTTGCGTTCAAGGCTGTAGGCGCCGTCGCTGCCGGCATAGGCAACGCGATCGCCGACGGCAAAATCGGTCACGCCAGGCCCGACTTCGATGATCGTGCCCGCAGCCTCCTTGCCGAGCGCTAGAGGAAATTGTGGTGCCTTGTAGAGGCCGGACCGAAAATAGACATCGATGAAGTTGAGGCCGATCGCGGCGTGGCGAAGCTGCACCTCACCTGCGGCGGGAGGCGGCAGATCCACCTCCTCCAGCTTCATGACCTCCGGACCGCCATTCTCATGGATACGGATGACTTTGGTCTTCTTCATGATGCACAATCCTTACTCACGTCCTAGGGACGGGTCTTACTGACGACCGAGCGACGGAAAAAACTGCAGCACGGCACCAATGCAATAGAGATAGATACCGCTGATGATGAAGAGGACCACGGCCCATTGTGGCATGACGAAATGCATCAGCAGCGAATAGATGCCGAGTGCCGACCAGAAGAGAAATATGCCAAAGTTCAGCGGCCGCAAGCGCTTGACACGCACTGGGTGCAGAAAATTGATCGGCAGAAAGGTCAGGACGACGGAAACGCCGACGAGGATCATGGCTGTCGTGGCGCTGGCGCCGATGACGAAAAGCGTGAAGATCACCATGTTCCAGACGACTGGGAAACCGGAGAAGAAATATTCGTCGGTCTTCATGCCGGTATCGGCGTAATAGATGGCACTGGAAACGACGATCATGCCGGCGGCGACAAACGACCACGGCTCGCCAATCATGCCGCTCTCATAGAGCGCGAATGCCGGCAGCAGCACATAGGTCACATAATCGATGATATTGTCGAGCGTATCGCCGGACCAGTTGGGCAGCACCTCCTTGACGCGAACCTTGCGCGCGATCGGCCCGTCGATGCCATCGACCAGCAGCGCCAGGCCGAGCCACCAGAACATATCGACAAAGCGATGTTCCGACGCCGCGACAACGCCGAGAAAGGCGAGAAACGACCCGGATGCCGTCAATATATGAACGGAGAAAGCACGCATCTCCGCATAAGGCACCCGCTTGTAATTGAAGATTTTCATCCGCCCCACGACTCGTCAGCTTATTCACCTGCCCCGGCAGGCGGTTTTTCTTGCTAATATGCATCCTTTGGTCGGCATCGCCAGCGCAAAAGCGTTCATTGCGGCACGCTAGCGCGACTTGTTGTCATTTTCACCCGTTGCGATGTTTCATCCCATGGATTTCAACAGGCTAAGCGCTTATTTTCAGAACCAAAGGCAATTGAGGCATCGATATGAAGCAGATTGAAGTGGCCGTTATCGGCGGTGGACTCGCCGGCATGATCACGGCTTTCGCGCTGGCACGCGGCGGGAGATCCGTCGCCCTTGTCGCCGCGCCGCACAACAAGGCCGACAAGCGGACGACGGCGCTGATGGACCAATCGATCCGCTTTCTGAAGCGCCTGACGCTGTGGGACAGGATCGTACCTTCGGCCGCTCCACTGATCACGATGCGCATCATCGATGGCACATCGCGGCTGCTGCGGGCGCCGACGGTCTCGTTCCGTGCATCGGAAATCGGGCTGGATGCCTTTGGCTACAATATTCCGAATGCTGTGTTGCTCGACAATCTCAGCCAAGCCATTGAAGCGGAAGGCAATGTCAGCCGCATCGAAGCCACGGCTTCCGAAATCGCCTTCCGCGACGATGGTGTCTCGATCTCCCTCGACAATGGCGATTCCATCGAAGCTGCATTCGTCGTCGGCGCGGACGGCCGCAATTCGATGGTGCGAGAGACGCTCGGGATCAAAACTAAGGGCTGGTCTTATCCGCAATCGGCGATGGTTCTGAATTTCACGCATAGCCTGCCGCATCAGAACATCTCCACTGAATTTCACACCGAAAGTGGCCCCTTCACGCAGGTACCTCTGCCCGGCAGACGCTCCAGTCTCGTCTGGGTGCAGAAGCCGGCCGAAGCCGCTGCCAATGCGGAGAAGTCGCTCGAAGAACTCGGCCGGCTGGTCGAGGAGCGGATGCAGTCGATGCTCGGCCAGGTCACGATCGAGGACAGCGTGCAGGTCTGGCCGCTTTCCGGCATGACGGCCTATCGCTTCGGCAAGGGTCGCGCCGCGCTGATCGGCGAGGCAGCCCACGTCTTCCCGCCGATCGGCGCGCAGGGCCTCAATCTCAGCCTTCGCGACATCTTAGCCCTGTCGGACATTCTTTGCTCGCGCGCCGACCTTGCGATCCCGGCCACCGCGGGCGACAGTTTCGACCGCAAGAGACGTGCCGACATCGTCAGCCGTACAGCGAGCGTCGATCTCCTCAACCGTTCGCTGCTATCGGATTTCCTGCCCGTACAGATGCTGCGCGCCGCGGGCCTGCATGTGCTTTCCGCCATTGCGCCGCTGCGCAACATCGTCATGCGCGAGGGCATCGAACCCGGTGGCGGCTTGCGCAATTTTTCGTCGGCATTACGGGAAAAGCTGCGCCGGTAAGACGCCCGACTTTATCAGATAGAGAACGAGGGAAACCGTCACCACGGAACAGGCCGTGGTGATCAGGATGGTCGCGGAAGCCCGCTCCTGCCAGACGCCATATTGCTGACCGATGACGAAGACGTTCGTTGCGGTCGGCAGCGCCGCCAAAAGGACCGCCGCCTCGATCCAGATCGGATCGAAGCCGCCGACAGCTTGCAGAACGACATAGACGATCAACGGATGCAGGATGAGCTTTGCCGGCACGATATAGCCGATCTCGACTGGAATCCGCTTCAGCGGACGCAGCGCGAGTGTTACCCCCATGGCGAATAGTGCACAAGGTGCAGCCGCTTGCGCAAGATAATTGACAAATCGCTCGAAGGCGATCGGTTGATGCAGCGACAACGCAGCTACGACAAAACCCAGCGCTGTCGACAGGATGAAAGGGTGCAGCAGCACCTTCCGGGCGATATCGGCGGCAACGCGCCATGGCGAGCGCTTATCGCCGCCTTCCAGCGCCATTAGGGCGGGCGCGACGATGAAATGCAGTGCGTTTTCAAAGCATACGATCAGCGCTACCGGAACAGCCGCCTTTTCGCCAAGCGCCAGCAGCGCAAGGCCCGGTCCCATATAGCCGATATTGCCGTAGGCGCCTGCAAAGGCCTGGATGGTGCTGTCGGCAAGCGAATTGCGGCGCAGGAAACGGCCGATCAGGAACAGGAGCAGGAAAATCGAGTAGGTCGCGGCGATATCGGTGGCGATGAAATCGATCCGAGTCAGCTGTTCGATCGGCGTCTGGGACACGAGCTTGAAGAACAACGCCGGCAATGCCGCATAGATGATGAAGGTATTCAGCCAGCCGAGCGCTTCTGCCGGCTGCTTCGTAACGCGTGCGGCGACGTAACCGATCAGGATCAGGCCGAAGAATGGCAGCAGCAGACCGATGATATCAGCCATGGGGGTGAGCCATCAGGCACGTTCCATTTTACCGAGGGAAATGCGGGCGAAAGGTATCGCCCGACTTAGCCGATTTTCATCAGGATTGGAAAGGTCTGCTGAAACCAGATTGCCATATCGCTGACATAGCCGAAGATGAAAGCAAGCCCTGTCAGCACCAGAAGCCCGCCCATGACCTTTTCGACCGTCCCGAGATGGCGGCGGAAACGGGAGAGAAAGCGCATGAAGGCACCGGAAAAACCGGCAGCGATCCAGAAGGGAATGGCAAGGCCGAGCGAATAAACGGCGAGCAGACCGGCGCCAGCGCCGACCGTTTCACGCGAGGCGGCAATGCCGAGGATGGCGCCCAGCACCGGGCCGATGCAGGGCGTCCAGCCGAAAGCGAAGGCAAGACCCATGATATAGGCGCCCGTCAGCGTCGCCGGCTTGCCGCCGCTCTGAAAGCGTGCCTCCCGGGCCAGAAGGCCGATACGGAAGACGCCGAGGAAGTTCAGCCCCATGATGACGATGATCAAACCGCCAATCTTGGCGAGAATATCGAGGTGCTGGCGCAAAAGCATGCCGATCGAGGACGCGCCGGCGCCGAGCGCGATGAATACGGTGGCGAATCCCAACGTGAAGAACAGCGCCGACATCAGCACATTGCCACGGACGCCCGGGCTGGGAACAATCGGGCCTCCCGCTACGGCTGCACCACCTCCGCGAAACTGCTCGACCGAGATTCCCGCCATGTAGCAGAGATAAGGCGGCACAAGCGGCAGCACGCAAGGTGAAAGAAACGAAAGCGCTCCTGCGAGCAAGGCACTCAGAAGCGAGATATCGGCAAGCGACACGATGGGCTCCGGCTATGTCATTCCGATTCCTTTCCTAGCGACGCGAGTGCCGGAAAGCCAATCACCTTTTCGAGCGGGCGGGTGTCTTGCCTTAAAGTTGACGGAATTGGAAAACCAGCAGCCTGTTGCAAAACCCCGATTTTCCCCGGTTTTCCGGGCTCGACCAGGGGTCGCTAAGCCGCCCGATGAACGAATTGCTTTTGTAAAAATATTGGTTCAAGCTGTTGATGTTCGTCGAACAACGTACATTCCACCCCAGCTACTCAGCGGAGGAAAAGCCCCCATGCGTATTGCTACTATGTTCACGACTGCAGCCTTTGTCGCACTCTTCAGCGTAAGTGCCATGGCACAAACGGCGACCACCCCCAGCACCACCACAACAACCCCGAGCGCAACGACGTCGACCCCCTCGACGACGACAACGACCAAGCCGAAGGCAACGAAGCCGGCGCAGACTGCCGTCTCCAAGGCATGTTCGACTCAGGCTGACGCCAAGGGTCTGCATGGAAAGGCACGCGCCAAATTCCGAAGCGATTGCAAGAAGAACGGCGGCAAGGTCTAAAACTCGTTTCATTCTCGAATCGTGGTCAACTCTACCGTCCAGCTGGCTGTAGAGTTGACCTTCACGGCGCTCTCATCAAATCACCCTGACGGAAAGACCGAGCGGCGGTATCTGGATGCTGTTTGCTTGCTATGATCGTTTGTTCCGCGATCCTTCTGTCGGACATATGTTCCTGCGGAATGCCGACAGAAAACCGCTGCAACTTTTTCCGGAATGACCCTGCAGGCTGGCGCCATTGATGCCGGCAAGAGCACGTGCGCGTTATCTGGATATCGCCACCCGCTCACTATCGACATTGATTAAGGCTTCGGCTTTCTCGCGGCCATAGCAATGTTCTGCAATAAACGAGACAAACCCGGGAAACCGGCTGAAATTACAGTCCATCCCTATCCGCTCAAATCTATAGACGGAGTAGGAAGTTGAGACCCGCCATAAACCCTCCCCCTTCGGAAGCAGCATCACAGACTAACTATCTGACAGCCTGTCTTTTCGCCCTGGAACCATCGCTCGAGGGCCTCGTTGCTGCGGCGATAAAATCAGGCTGGAAGCGCGAATATGTTCTTCTTGCCATCATGGCCATCGCGCTGAACGACGGCAGTATAAACCGATCGTCACCTAAGTCATTGCATTCATAAATGATGGAGAATGAAGTCGGTGACGCAAACAGCAACGCCGCTACCGAAACGATTATCGCCCCGCGATCGTCGCTGCGCTACTTTTGTCGGACTGCGCGATTATCTCTCCATGAGAAACCGCCCATGCGCGCACGAGCAACGATCCGACATCGGTGCATCGCTCAGACGTCCCTGGGACTCATGCGTCCCGAGGCTTGCGCTCTTTTGTCAGCGGATCGACTTTACCCTCGGCAAGCCTGTTGCGGGGATCGGCAACGAGGGAAGCCTCGTCCTTTTCTTTATTCGACCGGTCGTCCTTACGCACCTTGCTGTGCTGTATCTTCGCCAGGGCTTGCTTCTTCTCGCGTCCGCCCTGCGATTCACTTTGTCGATCCTGTGCCAAATGCGCCTCCTGTCTTTTGAAAAGGGAACTCACGTGACAGGATTAGGTTCCGATGGAACTAACAACACCATCATACTCGGCGATCTCTCGTCCAACTGCCGAGCGCATTTCGCAGGATTCCGTCTCTGGAAGCGACAAAGCGTCCCCTCACTGTACTTTTAGCGACACATAATATTATAATGCGACGATAGACGTGAAACGAATCATGAAATTCATGCGTTTAAGCTTCGCTGCCATGTGAGGAAGCTGATCATGACGTCGGTCGAAAGGAAAAAGCTCGCGCGGCTTGTTATGCTGAAGCTGCTACCGATCTTCGGTGGCCTGACTGCGGTTGCGGTCGTCGCGCTTTCCACAATCGCATAGGCCTATAATTGCATAGGCGCTGGCCGCAGACCTGCGTCGAAGACACCCGTCCACAAGCGATCGCCGATCTCAGGGCCCTCTTAATGTTTTGCCTGTCCAAATGTCAGGAGCAGTCGGTGCTGTCGACCGAAAAGGAATAGTCCCTGCCCTTCAGCTGATAGATGTAATTGGCCAGAGATGCTTCGCCGGAACTGAACTTCGGCAGCAGGAAGTCGCAGAGGTCCGTGAGCTGCGCGGATTTGACGAGAGGCGGATCAAAATCGTCATCATCGTCGTCAAGATCGTAGAAATAGCTGTAGATATGATCGGTGAGATCTATCTTCGTCAGCGTGGTTTTCTGATCGATCTTCCTAGGCAAATCCTTATTGGCAAAGATCACGGGATAGCGCTCCGTAAGATAAGGGATCACAATTCGCTCCGTTACCGGTGTCGTGATCGCAATACCCATCAGGGGCAGAACGCGTAAGGCTATCGAAAACTTCTTGCCTGCTATGAACCCAAACAAAAGCCCCAGAGAACCCAACAACCCGCAAACGATTGCATAAATTTCCCATAGGGACAGCTCTGCCACGAATTCCATCATTCGCCCGTCGTCTTCACCAACCATCTCATTGATGGAGTTATGGTACTATCAAATCGATATTCTTCACCAGTCAATTTGGACCAAATGTCATCAACAACCTGTGCGTTATCGCAAGCCACAAAACTCGGCGCGCGCTGGGCAGTCGACGACGACGCAACCGTCTTAGATTCGAAATATACATCTAGACGTCTCGAATCTGTCGATGTCGAAGCGTGCAAAGCCATTGCCCCATCAAGGGACAGCACGTTGATATTGATTGATGAACTGGCGTCTGGCGGGCTCGATTTCAAACCCTCCTCGACGTCGGCGATGATCTATTGCGGAAGCTGCCGGCAGCGCGATCCTAAAGATCGATCATCGCTCATAGCCTATTGTTCCCATATCACGAACAAGAGGCGGCGATATCGCGCAATCCAGCCTTCTGATCTACGTCAAACACGAAAACGAAGATTGCTGCCTTATGCCCGGTTGGACCGATCCTTGGTCCAGCCGATCAGTCCATTCAATGAACCAGCTTTGCAACGGGTGAGACAGCTTGCACCGCGCTCTCGTGCCGCCCAGAAGTCGACCCGATAATAACCGCAACGACGGCGACCATTATGTAAATAATGACACCTTTAGGCTTTCGATCCGATACGCAATGCCTTGTCGACTCTAGTGAACGCAGATGTTCAGACATCATGATCCTTTAGTATTGAAGGGCATTCATGTAGTCGATCAGCGCTCCCTAATGAATATCCCGATTCGCGCATCTCCCTTGCAACAGGCGAATACCGGGTCGATTTTTCGGATTCCGAATTGTCCGGAGAAAAAGCAAACCTCATTCTCGCACCCGGCAGAGGGTGCGGAACCAAGTCCCGAAAAACTGCAGAATTGAGGAAGCTGATGGTGAGAGCGATGGGGTTCGAACCCATGACCTACTGATTAAAAGTCAGTTGCTCTACCGGCTGAGCTACGCTCTCCCTCTCCGCAGGCAGAGGCTGCCCCGGTTGGAAGTGCGCGGAACATATGCAGACGCCCTATTGTGGTCAACCCATAAAATTGTGGCTGCGAGCGATCAAAGATGCTTTTCCTCACCTCGCTACCGCGAAATGATGGCATCGAACGGAAGAAATCGCCTATTATTAAAGAAAATCGGAAATCCGACGCCATAGGCGGACGAGCTCCAACAAGGCAAATGGTTCTCAAAGACCCAAACAACCGTAACAATTTCCCTTAATAATCAGGGTTGCAATGAACGGATCGATCGACTCGCCATCCGCAACAGTTGGGGTGCGAATCGTTTTTGGTGTATATCAGCTATTGTTAACAACCTGTCGGGCCCTCAGGAGGTTCTTTATGGAAGACGCAAACGTCGGTTGGATTGCAGCAATTATCATCGGCGGCCTAGCTGGCTGGTTCGCCGAGATGATCATGAAAAGCAACACGGGCATCATCATGAACATCATCCTCGGCATTGTCGGCGCGCTCGTTGCCAGCTGGCTTTTCCGTACGCTCGGCATCGTCCTGCCGTTCCATGTATGGCTGAACTACCTGATCACAGGTTTCATCGGCGCCTGCATCCTGATTTTCGTCGGCCGACTGATCAGACGTTAGCAGCGCATCGGGCTGCGAAAGCCCGAATTGGGAAGAGGAAAAAAAGGGAAGGCGGGCCACACCGCCTTCCCTTTTTTGTTGTGCTCACCAGGTGAGATGCAAGACCGCGAAAATGCGCCGTGGCCTTTTTAGGTCTTTCCAAGCGTGACCTCGACGCTATGTACCAAAAGGGAACCGAAAGGAGGTTGGAAACATGACGGAAAACGCCAATCGGACAACCACCCGCAAAGTCATCCGCGGCCGCCCCTACAGTATTGCCGAGTTTGCACGGAAATATCGCCTCGATGATGCGGAGGCAAAACGCCTCTTCTACAAGTTCGGCCCGTCGTCCACCGAATTGGACCTGCTAATGGCTGCCAAACGAAGGCCGCCCAGTCTTGCAACCGCAATCGGCCAATAACGACGCGGCTCCTTTGCTCCACTTGCGAAATATCCCGAAATCGTCGGCCCTGAGGGACGACGATTTCCGGTAAGGCGATTTGAACGGGCCGCCAAGCCGGCCTTGTTGACGTATCACGACCGTTGCCTTCGACGAGGCCAGATGACACTGTGCGCCCTCACGCATAAGCCGGACATAATTTCGGATGCAGAATTCGCTCAGCCATCTTGCCTATCTCGCGCTGGAATATGCGATTGTGTCGCTTGAGTTGAAGCCAGGCGGCCTTGTGACCGAAAAACAGCTGATCGAGATGGCGGGGCACGGACGGACGCCGGTGCGCGAGGCCATTCAGAAGCTTGCCTGGCAGGGATTGATCCATGTGCGCCCGCGCGTCGGCCTGCAAATCGCGGAAATTCGTCCGGAAGATCATCAATATGTCATGCAGGTGCGGCGCGAACTGGAACCGATTGCGGCTGCGCTCGCCGCCACCTATGCCGATCCGCAGCAACGGGAGCGATTGCGGGAATGCGCCCGACGGATGGCCGAATGCGCCGGTACCGGCGACTTGCCCGGTTTTTTCGCCGCCGACAAGGCCTTCGACGAGGTGTTGGAAGCCGCCTGCCCCAACAATTTCATCACAGCGGCGCTCGCTCCAGTTCAAACGCATGCGCGCCGGCTGTGGTATTCGACTGGAACGCATGACCGCATGGACGGTGCGGTTGCCATGCATGTTCAGGCGATAGATGCCATCCGCGGCGGTGATGCCGACAAGGCACGCATCGCCATGGCCGCACTCATCGATTATCTCAACAATGCATGAAAAAGGCGGCTTCGTTGCCGAAACCGCCTTTCATTTAGCATTGGAATAATTCGCTTAACCGACGAAAGCGCGTTCGATGACGAACTCCGCCGGCTTGTTGTTGGCACCTTCGTTCAGGCCGGCCTTTTCGAGCAGACCCTTGGTGTCCTTCAGCATGGCGGAGGAGCCGCAGATCATGCCGCGATCGATCGCGGGATCCAGCGGCGGCACGCCGAGGTCGCTGAAAAGCTTGCCGTTTTCGATGAGATCGGTGATGCGGCCCTTGAAGGGGAATTCTTCGCGGGTGACGGTCGCGTAGTGGCGCAGCTTATCGCCGACGACTTCGCTGAGGATCTCGTCATTGCGGATTTCCTCGACGAGATCGAAACCGTATTTTAGCTCGGCAACATCGCGCGTCGTGTGGGTGAGGATCACTTCCTCGAACTTTTCATAGGTTTCGGGATCGCGGATGAGGCTCGCAAACGGCGCAACCCCGGTACCGGTCGAGAACATATAGAGCCGACGGCCGGGGGTCAGCGCGTCTAGAACCAGCGTGCCGGTCGGCTTCTTGCGCATCAGCACTTCGTCGCCGGGCTTGATATTTTGCAGGTGCGAGGTCAGCGGACCATCCGGCACCTTGATGGAAAAGAACTCGAGTTCATCGGCCCAGGCGGGGCTTGCGATCGAATAAGCGCGATAAAGCGGTTTGCCATCGACCATGAGGCCAATCATGGCGAACTCGCCCGAGCGGAAACGGAAGCCCTGCGGCCGGGTCATGGTGAAGCGAAAGAGCCGGTCGGTATAATGTGTGACGCTCAGCACCTTCTCGGCGAAAACGCCGGCGGGTACTGCTGAGGCAAATTCATCTGTCTTTGCGGGGGCGTTCATTCTGTCTCGAATCCCGTATTAGTCTTACGCGTTTTTCCTGGGCACGTATTCCCTGGCAGGCTCATTTCGCGACGCTGATATAACAATATAGCCGGTTTTGAAAGGCATTCCATTCCAACCGACTGGATAGGACTGAAATATGCCTATTCCAGTCAAGTTTCCATATCACTGAACGTACATAATTCGAAAGGCTTGAATACGGCAATCCGACACTGTCAAACTGCCGCACAGCCGCCTTTCGACATCAGGCCGACTTTGCCGGCAATCGCCGCCAGCTATAGGCCTGTCCGCCTTCGGCACGCCGAGCGGTCGGCTGATAATAGTGCGGAATGCCCGGAAGGCGATTTTCCGACAGGCGCTTCAGCGCTGTTGCGTTGGTGACGGCGAAACTATCGATACCGACGCGCAGCATCAACGGAATCTGGTCGATCAGCACGTCGCCGACAGCACGCAGCTCATTGGCATAGCCGAGGCGTTGGCGCAGCAGCGACGCATGGCTGAAGGCACGGCCATCGCTGAATGCCGGAAAGGCGACCGCGACGATATCGAGACGGTCGAGATAAGGCTGCAGCCGGGTCACGTCATCGGCTGGCTTGATGACGACGCCAAGGCCGGCCTCATTGCTCTCTTCCGCCTTTGCGATCAACGCATCGAGGCCGAGCAGAGGCTTCTGCGGCTCGGTCGCCTTAATCTCGTCGGTCTCGATGACCCACGGATCGTTTTCCACGAAGCCGGTTTCCCGCCAGATCTTGGTCATAATCAATCTCCTTACGCCGCTTCGGCTGCGGACGAGGACGCGCCGTAAAGCGCGGTCTTGAACGGCTGCGGCCCGACTCGACGGTAGGCGGTCAGAAAGGTTTCGGAAGGATCCAGACGAAGGCCGAGATAGGTATCGACGATGGTCTCGATGGCGTCGGTCACCTTATCGGGCTCGAAGCCGCGGCCGATGATCTCGCCGATCGACGTATTCTCGTCGCCAGAGCCGCCGAGCGTGATCTGATAGAGTTCCGCACCCTTCTTCTCGACCCCAAGCAGGCCGATATGACCGACATGGTGATGGCCGCAGGCATTGATGCAGCCGGAAATCTTGATCTTCAGCTCGCCGATCTCCGCCTGCCGCTCGGGCGAGCCAAACCGCGTGGAAATCTCCTGCGCAACCGGAATGGAACGCGCGTTGGCAAGCGCGCAATAATCGAGACCGGGACAGGCGATGATATCAGTGATCAGGCCCGCATTCGCGGTTTCGAGACCATTGGCCACAAGGCCACGATAGACAGCTTCGAGATCGGCCAGCGCCACATGCGGCAGGATGAGGTTCTGCTCGTGGCTGACTCGGATCTCGTCGAAGGCATATTCCTCGGCAATATCCGCCACAGCTTCCATCTGCGCGTCCGAGGCGTCGCCGGGAATGCCGCCGATCGGCTTCAGCGAAATGGTCACCATGCCGTAATCGGGATTCTTGTGCGGTTGCACATTCTGCTGGACCCAGCGGGCAAAGGCCGGATCGGCCTTTTTCCAGCGCGCCAGGCTTTCCCAGCCTTCGGCACGCTGTGGCAGTGCCGGCGGCGCGAAATAGGCCGAGATGGCCTGGACATCGGCTTCCGGCAGCTTCAGTTCGGTGTCTCGCAGCTTGTCGAACTCGACTTCGACCTGACGTGCCAGTTCCTCGGCGCCGGTTTCATGCACGAGGATCTTGATGCGCGCCTTGTACTTGTTGTCGCGGCGGCCATGTAGATTGTAAACACGCATGATGGCGGTGATGTAGGAGAGAAGATCCGCTTCCGGCAAATAGTCGCGGATCAGCTTGGCAACCAGCGGCGTGCGTCCCTGCCCGCCGCCGACGTAAACGGCAAAGCCGATCTCGCCCTTGTCGTTCTTCTTCAGATGAAGGCCGATATCATGCACCTGGATCGCAGCGCGGTCACGCTCGGCGCCGGTGACGGCGATCTTGAACTTGCGCGGCAGGAAGGAAAATTCCGGATGAACCGACGACCATTGGCGCAGGATTTCGGCATAGGGCCTGGGATCGGCGACTTCGTCAGCCGCAGCACCGGCGAAATGATCCGCCGTTACGTTGCGAATGCAATTGCCGGAGGTCTGGATCGCATGCATCTCGACAGAAGCAAGATCGGCCAGTGCATCCGGCATTTCGGAAAGCTTCGGCCAGTTGAACTGCAGGTTCTGACGCGTGGTGAAGTGGCCATAGCCGCGGTCATAGGTGCGCGCGACATGGGCGAGCATGCGCATCTGGCGCGAGCTCAGCGTGCCATAGGGAATGGCGATGCGCAGCATATAGGCATGCAGCTGCAGATAAACGCCGTTCATCAGGCGCAGCGGCTTGAAGGCATCTTCCGAAAGCTCACCCGAGAGGCGCCGCTCCACCTGATCGCGAAACTGGGCGACCCGTTCCGCAACAAAGGCGTGGTCGAATTCATCGTAACGATACATGACTTCCTCGGGACTTCTCAGACTGCAATGAAATCGGGATCGGCCGGGGCATAGCCCGGCGCGTATTCCATGGTGGGGCCTTCGGCGCGGATGCGCTCGCGCAGGCGCAGCGGCCAAAGCTTGCCGCCGGTTTCCTGCACATCGATCAGATTGACGTCGACGACCTTGTTGTCAGCATAGGCCTGCTTACCGATCGCTTCTAGGGCGGCTTCCGCTTCGGCATGGCGAGCGACCAGCGCTTCCTGCAGCGATGTCACCCACTCACCATTTGCGTTCAGCCAGACGGCGACGCCATCGGTGAGCCGGTTTGCGGTCAGAACTTTGTCGACCATCAATCAGTTCCTTGCATAGTCTTGAGCAGCGGTCTCCCGACGGACCAGCGGCTCGGATTGTTCAAAATTCGCACCGGCGACGGCATCGCCGATAATGACCATGACCGGCCCACCCAGCTCATCGCGATGCTCGAGATCGGGCAGATCCCGCAGGATGCCGTGCATCAAGCGGCGATCGCGCCGGCTGGCATTCTCGATGATGGCAACGGTCGTCTCGGGCGGCAAGCCGGCTTGCATCAGACGGCCGGCGACGGAAGCGGCAACCGTGCGTCCCATATACACGGCAATGGTGGCGCCGGATACGGCCAAACTCGCCCAGTCGGGCAGCACATCGCCTGTGAGATCGTGACCCGTTGTGAAGACAAGCGAAGAGGCGACGCCACGCAGCGTCAGCGGCAGTTCGAAATCCGCGGCGGCAGCGAAAGCCGAGGTGATGCCCGGAACGATCTCATAGCCGATACCGGCGGCGCGCAGAGCCGCCATTTCCTCGCCGGCACGGCCGTAAACCAGAGGATCGCCCGACTTCAGCCGCACGACACGCTTGCCTTCGCGGCCAAGCTGCACCAGCAGATCGTTGATCTCTTCCTGCGACTTGCTATGGCATCCCTTGCGCTTGCCGACGGACAGGCGCTCGGCGTCGCGACGGCCCATATCGACGATCGCCTGCGGCACCAGCGCGTCATAGACGATGACATCTGCTTCCATCATCACGCGCTGCGCGCGCAATGTCAGCAGATCTTCAGCGCCGGGGCCGGCGCCGACCAGCCAGACGCGACCCTCGACATCGCGCGGCGACTGCAGCAGCTCATCGGCCACCTGCTCCGCCTGTGCGGCATGACCGGCATTGATGGCATCGGCCACCGGTCCGGAAAAGAACTGCCGCCAGAAAACGCGACGCGCAACGCCCCGCGCCACGAAACGCTCGACCGGCTTGCGATAGCGCGTAGCCAGCTCCGCCAGTTTACCGAGCGAAGGGGACAGCATCTGGTCGATCTGCGCGCGGATCATCTGTGCCAGCACAGGTCCGGCACCCTCGGTGCCGATTGCAACGGCAACAGGCGCACGATTGACCAGAGCCGGCGTGTAGAAATCGCAGTATTGAGGCTGATCGACGGCGTTTGCGGGGATACGCTCAGCGCGAGCCGCGTCGACGATGGCGCGATCCGCCTCGGCATCGCCAGTAGCAGCAAAGACGAGCGTCGCGCCCTTGACCTGATCGGGTGAAAAATCGCCGCGTACGGTTTCGATGCGGTTGGCGATGAGAAAGGCATGATAATCAGCCTCCGGCGCCGACGCGTAGGCGACGATCCGGGCCTGCGTGTTCATCAGCAGCCGCGCCTTAGCGAAAGCTTCATCGCCATTGCCGAAGACAGCCGCTACCCTTCCTTCCACGCGGAAGAAAGCGGGAAACACCGAAAGCTGTTCAGTCCTGGGAGGCATCATGGTTCCACTTCGAGATTTGGCGAATATCGCCCCTGCGGCCAAGAGATTGAAGAAACAGAAATTCTAATGCCCATGCATGCGCGTATTCTTTTGCTCGACATGTCAAGGATTTGAGCAAAACTCACCAGGCGAGCAGATCGCAATAAGCCTATAAAATCTATAGATTTTTGTGACTCAGCCCCGTTGCCGAGCTGCTTTATTGCTTGTGGCAAACACAGTCTTTAAGTTATTTACGCATACCGCGACATTTGCAACCCCGATAGACTGCAGCGAAAATCGTTGGAGAAAACCCTTGTCTGACAACAGCATCGCTGCACGCCTCCTCAACGTCGTCGAGCACGACATCTTACCCCTGACACGCCAGGGCGTGACAGCCGGCAACAAGATCTTCGGGGCTGCCATTCTGCGCAAGTCCGATCTCTCGCTCGTCATCGCGGAAACTAACAATGAACTGAAAAACCCGCTCTGGCATGGCGAGGTTCACACCCTGAAGCGCTTCTACGAACTCGGCGAGAAGCCCGCGACCAAGGACTTGATCTTTCTGTCGACTCATGAGCCCTGCACCATGTGCATGTCGGCGATCACCTGGGCCGGTTTCGATAATTTCTACTATTTCTTCAGCCATGAAGATTCCCGGGATGCCTTTGCGATCCCGCATGATCTCAAGATCCTGAAAGAAGTCTTCGGCCTGGAGCCGGGTGGCTATCGCCGTCGAAACGCATTCTGGAACAGCTTTGCCATTTCCGACCTGGTAGAGACGGAAGCGGACCTACGCAAAGGCGAGCTGAAGGAACAGACAGCGCGCATCAAGCGGGCCTATGCCGATCTCTCCGAAAACTACCAGGCGTCGAAGAGTAGCAACGACATTCCTTTGAACTGACAGAACAAAATTTGAGGCAACGATGGAAGCATCGCGAGACATTTCCGGCCTGATCGATATCATGGCGGCGCTGCGGAACCCAGAAAGCGGCTGCCCTTGGGACATCGTCCAGACCTTCGAAACCATCAAGCCCTACACGATCGAGGAAGCCTATGAAGTGGCCGATGCGATCGAGCGCAAGGATAACGACGATCTTTGCGACGAGCTCGGCGATCTCCTGCTGCAGGTTGTCTTCCACGCGCGGATCGCAGAGGAGGCCGGCGCATTTTCCTTCGGTGATGTCGTGCACGCCATCACCCGCAAGATGATCCGCCGCCATCCGCATGTCTTCGCCGTCTCCGACGCCAAGACCGAGGATGCGGTGACGCTGCAATGGGATCGGATCAAAGCCGAGGAGAAGCGCGAACGCGCCGAACGGCGGGCGAAGAGCGGCATTACGGAAGATTTCAAGGCCGGTTTCCTGGGTTCGGTGCAGCGGACTTTCCCTGCCCTGACCGAAGCCTTGAAACTGCAGGAACGCGCCGCCAAGGTCGGTTTCGACTGGTCGGCGCCCGAACCGATCCTCGACAAGATCGAAGAGGAGATCGGCGAATTGCGGGCAGCACTTGCAAGCGGCGACAAGGCCAAGGTCAGCGACGAACTCGGCGACCTGATCTTCGCCGTCGTCAATATCGGCCGGCATGTGAAGGCCGATCCGGAGCAGGCTTTGCGCGGAACGAACACCAAGTTCCGCCGCCGCTTCCATCACATCGAAACGACGCTTGAAGCTGAAGGCGAGACGCTGGAAGGTGCCTCGCTGGAGCGGATGGAGGAGATCTGGCAGTCGGCTAAAGCCATCGAGCGGCAGCTGACGGGCGTCAAGTCGGCGTAAACCCGCCTATTCCCAGTCGTCGCGTTGCGGCTTCGGGCCATTCCCCATGCGCCGCTCCAATTCAGCCGCTTCAGCCTCGGTCAGGCGGACGTCGAGCGTCACCGTTCCGTCCTCATTGTCCTCGCGGTTGTCGACGACAGCATGATTGTAAAGCCAGGGCAGCAGTGCCAGCTTTTCGACAGGCAGTGTAATCGTCGTTTCCGTCAGCACGCCGGAGAGACGCCGGCTGATTTCATCCATCAGATGATCGACGCCCTCGCCTGATATCGCCGAGACGGCAATGACGTTTTCCGTTGTCGACGCCTTCTGGACGATGGCATCGTGAGCTTCCGGTTCCAGGCGGTCGATCTTGTTCCAGACCTCGAGGATGCGCTCCGCACCTTCCGCCTCGCCAATGCCGAGATCGCCCAGAATGCGCATGACGTCGGCGCTTTGCGCCTGATTGTCGTCATCCGAGAGATCGCGGACATGCAAGATCAGGTCGGCCTCCAGCACCTCTTCCAGCGTCGCACGGAAGGCGGCCACCAGGTGAGTCGGCAGGTCGGAGATGAAGCCGACCGTGTCGGAGAGGATGACGGTGCGGCCATGCGGCAGCTTCATGCGGCGCAGCGTCGGGTCGAGCGTCGCAAACAGCATGTCTTCGGCAAGAACGCCGGCACCGGTGATGCGGTTGAACAGCGTCGACTTGCCGGCATTGGTGTAGCCGACCAGAGCCACGATCGGATGCGGCACCTTCTTTCGCTTGGCGCGATGAAGCTGCCGGGTGCGAACGACCTGTTCCAGCTCACGCTCCAGCCGGATGATCCGCTCCTGCAGCATGCGACGGTCGGCTTCGATCTGGGTTTCACCCGGGCCGCCCATGAAGCCGGCACCGCCGCGCTGGCGTTCAAGGTGGGTCCAGCTTCGAACCAGCCGGCCCTTCTGATAGTTCAGATGTGCAAGTTCGACCTGCAGCGTGCCTTCCTTGGTGGAGGCGCGGCGGCCGAAGATTTCGAGAATGAGGCCGGTACGGTCGATGACCTTGGCGTTCCATGCCTTCTCGAGATTGCGCTGCTGAACGGGCGTCAGGGGATGATCGACGATGACGAGCCCGGCGTTGAACTCATCGAGAAGCGCAAGGATTTCTTCGATCTTGCCAGTGCCGAGCAGAGTTGCCGGCCGCGGGTCGTTGATCGGCACGATGGAGCCGTTGACGACATCGAGATCGATGGCCAGCGCGAGACCCTTGGCCTCTTCCAACCGGCTTTCGGGCGGGCGTGAAACGGAGATGGCACTGTCGGCTTGAGCGGAACGCGCGGAGCGCGCCTGTTTCAGTACAGGCACGACGACAACGGCGCGCATGTCATCCCGGTGTTTTACGGTCTCCGGGATGAGGGAATCATTTTTGGTATCGCGTGTCGTGATAACGGCAAGTCCCGGTTAGGATGCGGCTTCTTCGCTCTCGAACATCTGCATCGGCTGACCCGGCATGATCGTCGAGATTGCATGCTTGTAGACGAGTTGCGAATGGCCATCGCGGCGGAGCAGGACGCAGAAATTGTCGAATGAGGTTACGACACCTGTGAGCTTCACGCCGTTAATCAAGAAAATTGTGAGTGAAATCTTTTGCTTGCGAACAGTATTGAGAAACAAGTCCTGCAAGTTCTGAGAACGTTCCGCCATCGCGCCGCTTCTTTCTTTTTTGCCGGCCTGAGCCGGTTGAATGTCATGGTATACAGAGGTCCCGGACGGGAGATACCCTCATTCTCTCCCCCCAGCGAATGTTGGTATCAAATCGCAGTCTTTTCCGCAACGTCGAAAAAGGCTTCACGAATTTTCTGTGACATGCTGCCTGGATGACCGTTCGCTATCGTCAATCCATCGATAGAAACGACCGGAAAACAGATACTTGTCGCCGCTGTGATGAAGACTTCGCGGGCCTTCATCATCTCTTCGACCGAGAAGAATCGCTCGACGATCGTCACATCGAGCTTGGCTGCAACGTCCATCAGCGTGGTGCGGGTGATGCCGCGCAGGATGCCGTGTTCGGCGGGGCGGGTGACGAGATTCCCGTCGTGATCGACGATCCAGACGTTGGTCGCCGCACCTTCCTTCACCATGCCGTTGTGATCGATATAGATCGCCTCCTGCGCGCCGGCTTCCTTGGCCTGCTGGCGGGCCATGGCGTTCGGAAGCAGGCCGACCGACTTGATATCCACCCGATCCCAGCGATTGTCGCGGACGGTGATCGCCTTGATGCCATTGGCATTCTTCTTGGCAATCACGGACTGATCGGTGCTCTTGGCAGTGACGACGATCGAGGACGGCGTGCCATCAGGCGGAAAGACGTGATCGCGCCGGGCGACGCCGCGAGTGACCTGCAGGTAGAACAGACCGTTGCGGACGTGATTGCGGCGCAAGGTCTCGCGAATCACCAGCACCAATGCCTGGCGCGTCATCGGCCAGGCGATGCGCAGCTCGCCCAGCGAACGGTTGAGGCGATCGAGATGGCGCGTCAGATCGACGATCACGCCATGACGAACCTCGCACACCTCGTAGACGCCGTCGGCGAACTGATAGCCGCGATCCTCGATATGCACCATGGCGTCGTTGTGCTTGACGTAGCGGCCGTTGACGTAAGCTATTCTCGGCATGAAAGCCCCTGATCCGAATTCTGTGATGTTCGAAATGTCGGGCGGCCGATCAGACGCCCAACGACTTCAGCTTGCGATGGAGTGCCGAGCGTTCCATGCCGACAAATTCCGCCGTGCGCGAGATATTGCCGCCGAACCGGTTGATCTGAGCGATGAGATAATCGCGCTCGAACATTTCGCGCGCTTCGCGCAGCGGCAATGTCATGATGTGATAATCGTTCTTGGCGGAGACCTTTGGCAGCATATCGCCGAGGTCGGTCGGCAGCATTTCCGCCGTGATCGGCGTTTCTGCGCCGTCAGAGCGTGCCAGGATCATCAACCGCTCGATATTGTTGCGCAGCTGGCGGATATTGCCGGGCCAGTCATGCGCCTGCAGCACCGCCATGGCGTCGTCACCGATCCGGCGCGGCCGGATGCCCGCCTGCTCCGAAATCTGGCGCATCAGCTGATCCACGAGGAAGGGAATATCCTCCCGGCGCTCGGCAAGAGCCGGGACGCGTACAGGCACGACAGCGAGACGGTGATAGAGATCCTCGCGGAAAAGGCCCTCTGCAATGCGGCTCTCGAGATTGTAGGCCGTGGACGAGATGATACGCACATCCACCTTGACGCGCTTCGAGCCGCCGACGCGCTCGAACTGCTGGTCGACGAGGACGCGCAGGATCTTGTTCTGCGTCTCGCGCGGCATTTCACCGACTTCGTCGAGATAGAGGATGCCGCGATGGGCCTCTTCCAGGGCACCGATTTTGCGCGCCTGCCCTGGCGAGCCTTCGGTGCCGAACAGGGCGATTTCCATGCGCTCTGGCGTGATCGTCGCTGCATTCAGCGCCACGAAGGGGCCATTGGCGCGGGTCGACTTCTTGTGGATCATCCGGGCCACGAGCTCCTTGCCGGAGCCCGACGGACCGAAGATCATGATACGGCTGTTGGTCGGCGATACCTTGTCGATCGTCTGGCGCAGCTGCGACACGGCAACCGACGTGCCGATCAATTCCACGGCGTCGCCGGTGCGGCGCTTCAGCTCCGAGACTTCGCGCTTCAGCTTGGAATTTTCCAATGCGCGCTCGGCGATCAGGATGAGGCGATCGGCTTTGAACGGCTTTTCGATGAAATCGAAAGCGCCGCGCTTGATGGCGGAGACAGCCGTTTCGATATTGCCATGACCCGAAATCATGACCACGGGCAGCTCTGGATGGCGCGCCTTGATCTCATCCAATAGCGCCAGTCCATCGAGCTTGCTGCCCTGCATCCAGATATCGAGAAAGATCAGCCGCGGCGCGCGATCGGAAATCGCGGCGAGCGCGCTGTCGCTGTCATGCGCGGTGCGGGTTTCGTGCCCCTCATCCGAAAGAATTCCCGAAACGATTTCGCGAATGTCTTCCTCGTCGTCGACTACGAGAATATCAGATGCCATAGACGCTTTCCTTGTCATTTTCCGTATGGGCGACGGCGGCTTGCTCACGGCGCGGCAGATGCACGCGGATCATGGCCCCCCTGCCCTGGTCGAAATCGGCGGGCGCGTCGTGGAGTTCGATCTGCCCGCCATGGTCTTCAATGATCTTCTTGACGATGGCGAGGCCAAGGCCCGTGCCCTTCTCGCGCATCGTCATGTACGGTTCGAGAATGCTGTGCCGGTTCTCGACTGGCAGACCGCGGCCATTGTCGATGACGTCGACAGTGAAGCGATCGCGATCCGGATCGAGCGACGAGCGCACGAGGATCTTCGGCTGCTCGGGCGCCTGGTCGCTCGGTACGCCTTCGATTGCCTCGACGGCATTCTTGATGAGATTGCCGAAGGCCTGGCCGAGCATTCGCGCATCGAACATGCCCTCCAGCCGTTCGTCGCCCAGCTCACGCCCGAACTGGACATGTGTATTGCCCATTTCGCGCAGGAACACGGCGTCGCGCAGAATATCGCGCAGATCGGTCGGCTCCATGGTCGGCTTCGGCATGCGGGCGAAGGAGGAGAACTCGTCGACCATACGGCCGATATCGCCAACCTGCCGGATGATCGTATCCGTGCACTGGTCGAAGACCGGACGGTCGGCATCGGCGATGTTCTTGCCGAAACGGCGGCGGATGCGCTCAGCCGATAGCTGAATCGGCGTCAGTGGGTTCTTGATCTCATGCGCGATACGGCGTGCAACATCGGCCCAGGCGGTCGAGCGCTGCGCAATGACCAGATCGGTGATATCGTCTAGCGTGATCACATAGGATTCATTGGCGTCGCGCGATTCCTCGCGCGTTACCTGAACGCTGAGCGTGCGTACCGTTCCGCCGCGAACAAGGCTGATCTGTTTGCGGAAATCGCTGCGATGGCGCGTCGTCGCTTCCGTCACGACTTGGTCGACCTCTGGCGAGATATCGGACAGATTCTTGCCGATGAGCTCGTCACTCTTGAGCGTCAGCAGGTCTTCGGCCGAGGTGTTGACGATGGTGATGCGCCGATCATGCTCGACACCGATCACGGCCGCCGTCACACCCGAAAGCACGGCTTCGATGAAGCGGCGGCGGTCATCGACCTCGTCCTTCGCTTCAAGGATTTCATCGCGCTGCGTGCGAATTTCCGAGATCATCTTGTTGAAGGTGCGCGACAGGCTGCCGACGTCGCCGTCAGCCGAGCGTACCGGCACCAGCACGTTCATGTTCCCCGAAGCAACGTTATCCGCAGCACTGATGAGGAGACGGATGGGCCTGACGATGCGATCAGCGATCGCGATAGCGGTCCAGATTGCCGCCAAAAGCACGATCAGAGCAAAGCCGATATAGAGAACGGCAAAGGCGATCTGAAGCGACATGCGCCCTTCTTCCATCGCCTTGTACTCGACGGTGTTGTCCTCCACCATCCGCATAGCATTCATGACGCGCGGATCGACCGCCCGAACGGTATAGAGGAACGCGCCGGGTATTTCATCGAGCTTGATGACCGCGCCGACAAGATTGGTTACGCCAGGCGGAATGAGAGTCGGTTGCCCGTTGGCCGAAGAATCAAGCGCGTCTTTTGGAATGGCCGGCAGCGGGCGTTCGGTCTTGATCTCGGCTTGGACAATGGCGCTGCCGTCGCGGCGCACGAGAAATGCACCCAGCAAGCCGCGCCCGCGTGCCTGACGGGTCATCAAGTCGGCAAAGCCGGTGCGATCGAGATTGAAGAGCGAACGGTTGCGCTCCAGATCGTTGGCCATCGACACGGTCTGACCCTGCAGATAGCTCGCATTCTCCATCAGATAGGCTTGCGCGACGTTCTGCGAGGAGCTGATGATCTGCTGCGTTCGCACGCCGAACCAGCGATCCAGGCCGACATTGAGCGTCAGGCTGGCAACGATGGCGACGAGAATGGCTGGCGTGATCGCGACGATCGAGAATAGAACGACAATGCGGATATGCAGGCGGGCTGCCGCGCGGCCACGGCTGCGCGCCTTCATCAGCCGCGCCACCTCACGGGCAATAAGAGCAATCAGCCCCAGGACGAAAAGTCCATTGATAACGACCGAGGTGAAAACGACCGAGGATGTCGGGGCGACTGGCGTCAGCCCGAGAAGCATCAGCAGGGTCGCGATGGCGCACAGCAGAGCGCCGCCGGCCAGGATCAGACCAGGTAGGGCAAAGGAAGCACGACGGTCCGTCACCTTGACAACCGTCTCGTCGCTCGCCGCCGGCGACACCGCGTCCTGCATCATTCCCATCAATCTCCACGCCCGAGCGACGGTCGGCGCCCTGGTCGAATCGCACGGCCACTATGGGCATCGGTGCGAGCGACAGGCAGAGGCGGGAACTGTCGTCCGGTTTCGCATAGAAGCGAAACCTTTACTTCACGTCACTTTTGCAACAACTTGAAAAATCAGACGAACTCTCGTTCTGACGAGAATGGGCCAGATGAATCGCCACCGCAAAAACGACGAATCTGCTGCGTGACCTTTAAGCAACGCATTGTGGCGAAAATGCAACGCATCGGATTACATTGTCAAGCCGTACGGGAGCTTCTGTAAACCGAAACACCCAGTTCTCTGATCTTTTTGCGCAGCGTATTACGATTTAGGCCCAAAAGATCGGCCGCCTTGATCTGATTGCCGCGTGTGGCAGTCAGTGCGGCGAGAATCAACGGGTATTCCATTTCGGTCAACACGCGATCGTAGAGGCCTGGCGGCGGCAGATTTTCGCCGAAACCGGCAAAATAGGTCCGCATATTCTCTTCCACCGCCTGGGCGATGGTCATCGTACCGGTGCGAACCGGGCCTTTCTCGATCGGGCTGTCAGGCACATCGGCGCGCAATTCCGCATCGATGATCTCCTTGGTAATGACATCCTGCGGATAGAGCGCCATAAGGCGGCGGATGAGATTTTCGAGCTCGCGGACGTTGCCTGGCCATGGATAGGCCTTCATCAGCTCGAGCGCTTCCTGGTCGAAACGCTTGGAACCCAGCCCCTCTTTTTCAGCCTGCTGGATGAAATGACGCACGAGATCGGGAATATCCTCGGCGCGATCGCGCAGCGGTGGCAGGCGGAGCGGCACGACGTTGAGGCGGTAATAGAGATCCTCGCGGAAGAGGCCCTGATTGATCGCCTGCTTCAGGTCCTTGTTGGTAGCGGCAACGATGCGGACGTCGGTGCGGATCGGGGTGCGGCCGCCGACGGTGGTGTATTCGCCCTGCTGCAGCACGCGCAGCAGGCGCGTCTGCGCATCCATCGGCATATCGCCAATTTCGTCGAGGAACAGCGTGCCGCCTTCGGCCTGCTCGAAACGTCCGGTCGAGCGGGTCTGCGCGCCGGTGAAGGCGCCCTTTTCGTGGCCAAACAGTTCGGATTCGATCAGGTCGCGCGGGATGGCCGCCATGTTGATGGCCACAAAGGGACCGTTGCGGCGCTTGCCATAGTCATGCAGAGCGCGGGCCACCAGCTCCTTGCCGGTACCGGATTCACCGGTGATCATCAGCGTCAAGTCGGTCTGCATCAGACGCGCAAGCACGCGGTAGATTTCCTGCATCGCGGCGGATCGGCCGACGAGCGGCATACCGTCCTGCATGTCGTCATCGATTTTTGCCGGCTTACGCTTCGGCTCCGACAGCGCGCGGCCGACGATCGCGATCAGCTCGGTCAGGTCGAAGGGTTTCGGAAGATAGTCATAGGCGCCCTTCTCCGATGCCTTGATCGCCGTCATGAAAGTGTTCTGCGCACTCATGACCAGAACAGGCAGATCCGGCCTCGCCTTTTTGATGCGCGGCAACAGATCGAATGCGTTTTCATCCGGCATGACGACGTCGGTTACAACGAGGTCGCCTTCGCCGGCGGAGACCCAACGCCAGAGCGTAGCGGCGTTTGACGTGATACGCACGTCGTAACCGGCGCGGCTCAAAGCCTGGTTGAGCACGGTGCGGATGGCCGCATCGTCATCGGCGACAAGGATCGTGGCTGTCATCGAGTAGTCCCTGTAGAGTTCGGAAGTGGGGCATCTTCTGAGGTGATGCCCTTGGAGGCAGGCATCAAAACACGGAAAGTGGTGCGATGGTTCTGGCTGTCGCATTCGACGATGCCGCCGTGGTCACCGATGATCTTGGCGACCAGCGCAAGGCCGAGGCCGGTTCCGTTCGTCTTGGTGGTGATGAACGGATCGAAGAGATGCGGCACGAGATCGGCCGGCACGCCCGGGCCATTGTCGATGACGCAGAATTCCAGCGGCAAGGAGATCTTTTCGCGCGTGCCGGCGACGGAAAGCCTAATGCCGGGACGATAGGCCGTCGTCAGCATGATTTCGCCGTCCTGACGGTCGCCGACCGCTTCAGCGGCGTTCTTCACCAGATTGAGGAAAACCTGCACGAGCTGATCCCGGTTTGCGAAAACCGCCGGCAGCGAGGGGTCGTAATTCTCTGAGATCTTGATGTTTCGCGCAAAGCCAGCCTTGGCGACCGCCTTCACATGATCGAGCACGGAATGGATGTTGACGGGGACGCGATCGACCGGCCGTTCATCTGAGAAAACCTCCATGCGGTCGACCAGCGAGACGATGCGGTCGGTCTCGTCGCAGATGAGGCGCGTCAGCGCGCGATCATCGTCCTCGACGGACTGTTCGAGCAGCTGTGCGGCCCCGCGGATGCCCGATAGCGGGTTCTTGATCTCATGCGCCAACATGGAAGCAAGGCCGGTGACCGAGCGAGCAGCAGCGCGATGCGTCAGCTGCCGGTCGATCTTGTCGGCCATGGAGCGTTCCTGGAATACGACCACCACGGAGCCGGGATCGCTGGAAACCGGCGCGACATAAATGTCCACCAGCTTGTCCTGTCCGAGACGCGGCGAGCTCAAATCAACGCGATATTCGTTGACGGGCGCACGGCGTTCACGCACCTGGTCGATCAGTGCCAGCAATGGGCTACCGAACGGTATGAAGGTAGAGATCTTGTAGCGCGACAGGTGCGATGCGCTGGCGCCGAAGAAGGCTTCCGCCTCCCAATTGGCGAAAGCGATAAGGCCGGCCTCGTCAACCATGACCACGGGGTTCTGGATCGCATTGAGAACGGCCATGGCCACGGAGTTGGCCGGGTTATCACCGGCGCCGGAGCTGGATTTCGAAGTCATGCAGCCTCCTGGACGCAGTGGGCGAGATCAAAACCTGCCTGCAGCGCGGCACGGAAGGATACAACCACCTCACCGCTCTCTTTCGACGTCATGATTTTCGTCTTGTCGGCACCTGTCGTTGCCGACGCGTAGCGGTCGAGATACCAGGCAAGATGCTTGCGGGCGTGGCGAATGCCGACCGCTTCGCCATAGAACTCCAGCATCATGCGATAATGTTCAAGCGCGATATCGACGATCTCCTGGCGGCTGGGCTCGCAATGACCGGCCAGTACGCCCGCATGCCAGGGACGGCCCTGGCAGCCCCGACCGATCATGACTGCATCAGCACCGGAGCGACGCAAGATTTCCTCGGCGTCCTCAGCCGTTTCGACATCGCCATTGGCGACAAGCGGGATGGAAACGACATCGCGCACAACGCGGATCGCATCCCAATCCGCCCTGCCCTCATAGAATTGCATGCGCGTACGACCGTGAATGGTGACGAGCTGGATGCCGGCTTCTTCAGCCCGGCGCGCGATATGAGGCGCATTGATGGAATTCTCGTCCCAGCCCAGCCGCATCTTCAGCGTGACGGGAATGTTCACTGCGCCGACCGTCGCTTCGATCAACCTCAGCGCATGATCCGGATCGCGCATCAGCGCCGAACCGGAATAGCCGCCAATCACCTTCTTGGCCGGGCATCCCATGTTGATATCGATGATATCGGCGCCGTTGTCCGCGGCGATTTTTGCCGCTTCGGCCATCCAATGCGCTTCACGCCCGGCAAGCTGCACCATATGCGGCTTCAAGCCTGCGCTCTTCAAGCGCGCCCAGGATTCGGCCGTATCCTGAACAAGCTCGCGACTAGCGACCATTTCCGTGACGACCAGGCCCGCGCCATAGCGTAAAGCGAGCTGCCGGAAAGGAAGATCGGTCACGCCCGACATCGGCGCAAGGATCACGCGATTTCGGATGGATACGGAACCGATGGAAAATGGAGCTGCAAGCTTGGAAGAAAGCAAATGATTATCTTTCGGGCACACCATACATCTGCACTATTTTTAGACACGCTTTGAAAGTTTGCCAAGGGGTTTCGAAGAATCCCGATATTTTTTGGGCAGATGCTGGAAAATACTCAGTTGAGGCGATAGACCCTGCTGAAGCAGGATCCCGTTTTGGCGATCTATTTAGCATGTGCTTGTTCAAATGAAAGCTCTACGCTTTTCAAAGCCATGCCGCAGACGGAGCCTTTCATCTTCGGGGATTTATGACGCAAATGCATTCAAAGCAACCGTTGTCGGTGGGAATCGTGATCGTTGCCGCCGGGCGCGGCGAACGGGCGGGCTCTCCCGAGGAAGGCCCCAAGCAATATCGCGCGATCGGCGGCAGAGCGGTTATTGCGCATACGCTTGAAAAATTCGTGACATGGCCACAGGCATCGAAAATCGTCGTCGTTATCCACCGCGATGATGAGAAGCTGCTGCGTGCGGCACTGCAACAGATCGCCGGCCTGCCTGATGTCGAGATCGCTTTCGGTGGCGCAACCCGTCAGCAATCCGTGCTTGCCGGACTGCGCGCGTTGAAAGACAGTGGCGTCACGCATGTGATGATCCATGATGCTGTCCGACCCTTCTTCGACCATGATCTGCTGGATCGTGTCGCCGCAGCGCTTACAGACGGCGCGCCAGCGGTGCTGCCTGCTATGCCCGTCACAGACACGCTGAAGCGCGGCAATGCCGATGGGCTAGTCGTCGACACGATTCCCCGCACCGGGTTGCACGCCGCGCAGACGCCGCAATCCTTCCGTTTCGCCGATATTCTCGACGCCCATGAAAAAGCCGCTGCCGATGGCAGAACCGATTTCACGGACGATGCGGCAATCGCGGAATGGTGTAGCCTGCCGGTGACATTAGTGATGGGCAGCGCCGACAACGTAAAACTGACAATCAAAAGGGATATTGCCATGGCCGATGAAAAGCTCAGCGCCGGCCTGCTGCCTGATGTGCGCACCGGCAACGGCTATGACGTCCACCAGCTGGAGCCGGGCGATGGCGTCACCCTTTGTGGCGTCTTCATTCCCCACGACCAGAAGCTGAAGGGGCATTCGGACGCCGATGTCGCCCTGCATGCCCTGACGGATGCCCTGCTTGCCACCTGCGGCGCGGGCGATATCGGCGATCATTTTCCGCCCTCCGATCCGCAGTGGAAAGGCGCGCCGTCGCGTATCTTCATCGAGCACGCGGCAAAGATCGTGCGCGAGAGCGGCGGCACCATCATGAATGCGGATATCTCGCTGATTGCCGAGGCGCCGAAGGTCGGGCCGCATCGCGACGCCATGCGCGCCAAGCTTTCGGAGTTTCTGGGCATCAGCATCGATCGCTGCTCGGTCAAGGCGACGACGAACGAGAAGATCGGCTTCGTCGGCCGCCGCGAAGGCATAGCGGCCATCGCGACCGCAACCGTCGTCTATCGTGGAGGCAAGGCATGACGCATTTCCCGGAGGAGATTCTTGCGCTCGCTCAAAGGATCGTCACCGACTTCGCGGCCAAGGGCTGGATGGTCGCGACGGCCGAATCCTGCACCGGCGGGCTGATCGTCGGCGCGCTGACGGAGATCCCCGGTTCATCCGCCGTCGTCGATCGCGGCTTCGTCACCTACACCAACACCGCCAAGGTGGAGATGCTCGGCGTTCAGGAGCAGACGCTGGCGCAGTTCGGCGCTGTATCAAAGGAAACGGCGCTGCAGATGGTCCATGGCGCCCTCTTCCGCTCCCGGGCTGATTTCGCCGTGGCGGTTACAGGCATTGCCGGCCCCGGCGGCGGCTCCATGGAAAAGCCTGTGGGACTCGTCCACCTCGCCGCCAAGGCTCGCAGCGGCGGGATCATCCATCGTGAAATGCGCTATGGCGACATCGGCCGCGACAAGGTTCGGCTCGCCACGTTGCATACGGCGCTGGAGATGCTAGTCGCGCTCGCTCAATGACCGGGCACGGCTTCAAGCATAGATTTTGTTCGCGCGCGTCTCGAAGGCATCGGTGAACATGCGGAAGGCCCGATCGAACATCGATCCCATCAAAGCGCCGAGAATGCGGCTCTTGAACTCGTAATCGATAAAGAAATCGACGCTGCAGCCACCATTCTCCAGCGGCGCAAAACGCCAGCGATTGTCGAGATACTTGAACGGTCCGTCGATATATTTCACGTCGATCGCGCGCTCCGCCTTGTTCAGCAGCACCTGTGTGGTGAACGTCTCGCGGATGGCCTTATACCCGACCGTCATATCGGCAACGAGCAAGGTCTTGCCGTCCCGCTCCTTACGGCTGCGGACCGTAAGCGCGTCGCAGAGCGGCAGGAATTCCGGATAGCGCTCCACGTCGGCGACGAGGTCGAACATCTGGTCGGGCGAATGCGGAACGTGGCGATGAGTTTCGAATTGAGGCATGAGCCGCAATTAAGCAGGACGGCCAAGAAGATCAAGGAGCTGACGCATTTCGCCGCGGGATTTCAGCTGCAAAACGGGGACATCCGGACCATGCTGAGCAAGACCAGCCAGAACTTTCGGCGCAAATTTCTGCTCCCAATCCCATATGTAGCGTAGAAACTCCCAATCGATGCGTTCGGGGCACCCCGGTGCCATATCGGGGCGCGACCGCCCCAGCCATCGCAGCGCCCTCGACAGAGCGCCCCACATGCAAATCCAGCGCGGCATGCGCACCCAAAGCACAAGCTCGGTGCGCGGCAATCTGAGATCGAAGGTGGATGGTCCCGTTCCATCTATCAGCCAGCGATCCTCGGCAACCTTCGCCGCAATGAGAGCCCGCTCTTCTGCCTTGTCTCTCTTCACCCAACCCGGCAGCCAGAAAAACTCTCGATCCATGGAGATATAGGGCAAGTCCAAGAAGGCAACGATCTTTTGCGCCAGTGTCGTCTTGCCGCCGCCGGAGCAGCCCATGATGAGGATACGGTCTGATGCCCTGAGGCATGCGACGGCATCGGATAGGCTGCTTAGTTCTGGCATGTCTCACCTCTCATAATCGGACGAGCCGATGCTTTGAAGTTTGATTGCAATCAAGCGGAGATTGCAAGCAAATCGAGCAGCTCGCGCATTTGCCACCGGCTGGTCAATTGCAAAACCGGGACATCAGGGCCATGCTTTGCAAGACCCGCAAGAACCCGAGGCGCGAACTTCTCTTCAAATGTCCAGATGAACCGCAGGAATTCCCAATCGACCTTCTCGATACAGCCCGGCGCCATTTCCGGGCGCGTGCGGCCCATCCATCTGATCCAGCGAGAGACGGCGCCCCAAATGCACAGCAGGCGCGGCATCCGCACCCATATGACGAAATCCGTGCGCGGCAGACGCACATCGAATGTCGAAGGGTTGGTGCCATCCATGATCCATCGCTCACCCTGTACCTTGGCGACGATGATGGCGCACTGCTCGGCTTTGTCGCGCTGAACCCAGCCCGGCAGCCACAAAACGTCGCGGTCGATCGAGACATACGCAAGGCCAAAGCGGGCTGCTATCCGCTGCGACAGGGTCGATTTGCCGCCGCCGGAGCAGCCTATGACGAGGATGCGGTTGGCCTTTTCGATAAGCGCAGCTGCCTCTTCGATACCGACGGCATGGGAAAGCGCCTGCGGCGCGACGATCTGTTCCACGGTCCAGCTCCATAGTCGAATCGAAAGCGCCGATACCGGTAACAAACGGCGGCGTGTTCCGTAGGCCGCGTCGATGACAAATAGATGACTGAACAACGAAAACCGCGACACACTCGCCGCGGCCTTTTTCGAAAACAGATGCAGTCCGCCTGGCTTACTCCGCTGCCAGCAGCAGCTTCTTTTCGCGGGCAGCGCGCAGACGCTCGAAATCGTCGCCGGCGTGATGCGATGAGCGCGTCAGCGGGCTGGAAGCGACCATCAGGAAGCCCTTGGTGTAAGCTACGGTCTCGTAGGACTTGAACTCTTCCGGCGTGACGAAGCTCATCACCTGATGATGCTTGCGCGTCGGCTGCAGATATTGGCCAATCGTCAGGAAGTCGACATCGGCGGTGCGCAGGTCGTCCATCAGCTGCAGCACTTCGTTGCGCTCCTCGCCGAGGCCGACCATGATGCCCGACTTGGTGAACATGGTGGGGTCCAGTTCCTTGACCCGCTGCAGCAGGCGGACGGAGTGGAAGTAACGGGCACCGGGACGAACCGTCAGATAATTGCCGGCCACGGTTTCCAGATTGTGATTGAAGACATCGGGCTTGGCGGCGACGACGCGCTCCAGGGCGCCCGGCTTCTTCAGGAAGTCCGGCGTCAGGATTTCGATCGTGGTCGAGGGCGAAGCGGCGCGGATCGCCCAGATCACCTTCTCGAAATGCTCAGCGCCGCCATCTTCCAGGTCGTCGCGGTCGACCGAGGTAATGACGACGTGGCTGAGGCCCATCTCCTTGACGGCCTTGGCGACGTTTTCCGGCTCCGCCATGTCGAGCGCATTCGGCTTGCCGGTCGCGACATTGCAGAAGGCGCAGGCGCGGGTACAGATCTCGCCCATGATCATGAAGGTGGCGTGCTTCTTGTCCCAGCACTCGCCGATATTCGGGCAGCCGGCCTCCTCGCAGACCGTGACGAGCTTGTGCTCCTTCACGATCGAGCGGGTTTCGGCATAGCCCTTCGATGTCGGCGCCTTCACGCGGATCCAGTCCGGCTTGCGCAGGACTTCCGTATCCGGCCGATGCGCCTTTTCCGGGTGTCGCACGCGCTTGGCGTCCGGGTTGATCGTGTCGAGAATGGTGACCATGAAACGTCTACTTTCCGCCGCTTGAAATGCGGCCTTCATCGCCGAGCGAATTTGGCGAGGAATATCAGAATGCATGCACCGATGAAACCGGTGATGAAAAAGCCAAGCCGGCCGCCGGGTACGCCGACATGCAGGGCCACCATCAGCGCCGCAGCCACGACCGAGCCGGCAATGCCGAGGATGATGTTCAGGATAACCCCATAGCGCGCGTCCATCAGCTTGCCCGCGAGCCAGCCCGCAAGACCGCCGATGATGATCAGACCCAGCCAACCGACACTTTCCATCAAACCCTCGTTCCAGGCCTGTTGCCAAGATGCTCTAGACGATCAATCTCGCCAACAGCACCACAATGATCGCACCGACCGTGGCATGAATGATCTCCACGACAAGCGCATTTTCAATGCCAAGCGATATCCCGAAATAACGGAACAGGAAACCGCCCACGAAAGCCCCGATCACGCCACTCACCAGGCAACCGATGAGCCCACCGCCTCCAACGATCAGGCTCGCGAGGAAACCCGCGACCAGCCCGATGAGAAGAAAGACGATCCAACCTTCCGCCGTTATAGACATGTTGATTTCCTTTCCTGTTTTCCACCCCCTGGATAAAGGGCATGGCAGGAAATTATCAAGCGTTCAGCACCCGGCCATAGGCATCCAGCACGGCTTCCTTCATCGTTTCCGAAACGGTCGGATGCGGGAAGATCGTATGCATCAGCTCTTCTTCGGTCGTCTCCAGGTTCATGGCGACGACGAAACCCTGGATGAGTTCGGTGACCTCGGCGCCAACCATATGTGCACCCAGAAGCTCGCCGGTCTTCTTGTCGAAGATGACCTTGCAAAGACCCTGGTCTTCGCCAAGCGCGATCGCCTTGCCGTTGGCAACGAAGGAGAAGCGGCCGACGCGGATATCGCGGCCAAGCTCCTTTGCCTTGGCTTCGGTGAGGCCCACGGAAGCAACCTGCGGCTGGCAATAGGTGCAGCCCGGCACCTTGCTCTTGTCGGTCGGATGAACGTTCGGCAGGCCGGCTATCTTCTCGATGCAGACGACGCCTTCGTGCTCGGCCTTGTGCGCCAGCATCGGCGGGCCGGCGACGTCGCCGATGGCGTAGATGCCGGGAACATTGGTCTTGCCATAGCCGTCAATGACGACGCAGCCGCGGTCGGTTTTCACGCCGAGCGCCTCGAGGCCGAGGTTCTCGATGTTGCCCTGAACGCCGACGGCCGAGATCATGCGGTCGGCAACGATCTGCTGCACCTTGCCGTCTTCGGTTTCGACATGGGCAGTGATCGAGTTGGCAGCCTTGTCGACTTTCGTGACCTTAGCCTTGGTGAATATCTTCAGGCCGCGCTTTTCGAGCTGCTTGCGGGCGATGCCGGAGATCTCGGCGTCTTCGACCGGCATGATCGTCGGCATGACTTCGACGACGGTGACATCGACACCCATCGAGCGATAAAAGCTTGCGAATTCGATGCCGATCGCGCCCGAGCCCATGACGAGCAGCGACTTCGGCAGGAAGTCCGGCTTCAGCGCTTCGAAATAGGTCCAGATCAGCTTGCCATCCGGCTCGATGCCGGGCAGAGCGCGCGGACGTGCGCCGGTCGCAACGATGATGTGCTTGGCGGTGTAGGTGCCCTCGCCCTTGACGTTCTTCGGCAGCGGATGCTGCGGCTCGACGACAGGCTTTGTCGACTTGCCGACGACGATCTCGCCAGGCTTCGTGATCTTGGCTTCGCCCCAAATCACGTCGACCTTGTTCTTCTTCATGAGGAAACCGACGCCTTGGTTGAGGCGGGCGGAGACACCGCGCGAACGGGCGACAACCGCCTTTACGTCCGCGCTCACCTTGCCCACTAGAACGAGGCCGTAATCCTTCAGATGGTTGGAATGATCGAGGATTTCGGCTGAACGGAGCAGCGCCTTCGTGGGAATGCAGCCCCAGTTGAGGCAGATGCCGCCCAGGTGCTCGCGCTCGACGATCGCGGTCTTCAGGCCAAGCTGGCCGGCACGCACGGCGGCGACATAACCGCCGGGACCGGAGCCGATGATAATGACGTCGTAATTCTCAGCCATATGTTTCCTGCCTTATTGCTGACGGCGGATCGAAGCCGGCGCCTTGAATCTATTAGAGACCGAGCATCATCCGCACGATCGGCTCGAGGCCGCGACCGAGCGCCCGGGTATTTTCCGCATCGAGATGAACGCCATCGAGCGGCGTGGTGACGGCGACGGTATTGGCATCGAAGAAGCCGCAGCCCAGCTCGTCGGCCAGATCGCTGTAGAGCGTCGGCAGCTTGCTCGATTCCATAACTGCACCTAGAAAGCTGGCCGCAAAGGCGGCATTGGCCGTCTCGGTGATCGCCGGCGGGGCGACGATGAGGATATCGGGCACCTCGTAGTCGAACCCCCAGGCATGATTGCGCACCAGCTGGACCAAGCGGCTGATGCCCTGCAGAGCGGCGAAGGCCGAACCGGCAACGACGGGCTTCATGTCGTTGGTGCCGAGCATGATGATGACGAGATCAAGCGGATTGTGAGACTGCAGGATCGTCGGCAGGATCCTTGCGCCGTTGCGGTCGCAATCGGCGAGATGATCGTCGAAAGCGGTCGTGCGGCCGTTCAATCCTTCCGGGATCACGCGAACCTGATCGCCGAGCGCTTTTTGCAGCACGCTCGGCCACCGATCTTCATAGGCATGACGGCCGACCGTCTCGGCGCTGTAGCCCCATGTCAGCGAGTCGCCGTAACACAGAACAGTCTTGGTCATTCATGCCTCCGTGTCGCTACAAGGCTCAGACGAGCATCCCCATCGGATTTTCGATGTAGCCCTTGAAGGCTGCCAGGAGCTCGGCACCGAGCGCACCGTCGACGGCACGATGGTCAGTCGACAGCGTGACGGTCATCACGTTGGCAATCACCATTTCGCCCTTCTTGACGATGACGCGCTGTTCGCCCGCGCCGACGGCGAGGATGGTCGCATGCGGCGGGTTGACGACGGCGGCGAAGTTCTTGACGCCCATCATGCCCATGTTCGACACGGCCGTCGTACCGCCCTGATACTCCTCGGGCTTCAGCTTGCGCTCCTTGGCGCGCTTGCCGTAGTCCTTCATCTCGTTGGAGATGGTGGAGAGAGTCTTCTGCTCGGCGCTGCGGATGATCGGCGTGATCAGGCCGCCCGGAATAGAGACGGCAACGCCGACATCGGCATGCTTGTGCTTGACCATATTGCTGTCGGTCCAGGAGACATTGGCATCCGGAACATCGCGCAATGCCAGCGCCAGGGCCTTGATGACCATGTCGTTGACCGAGAGCTTATAGGCCGGCACGCCATCCTTCGACTTCGGCGCGGAATCGTTGAGCTGCGCGCGGAGTGCCAGCAACGCATCGAGTTCGCAATCGATCGAGACATAGAAGTGCGGGATCGTCTGCTTGGATTCCTGCAGGCGCTTGGCGATCGTCTTGCGCATGCCGTCATGCGGGACGAGCTCGTAGGAACCCTGCTCGAACAGCTTGAGGACGGCGTCGTCGGACATGCCCTTCGCAGCGGCTGGAGCAACAGCGGCGGCCGGCTGTGCAGCCGGTGCCGTTGCAGGAGCAGCCTTGGCGGTGCCGCCGGAAACGGCAGCTTCGATATCCTTCTTGACCACGCGGCCATGCGGACCGGTGCCGGAAACCGCAGTCACATCGATGCCAGCTTCCTTGGCAAGACGCCGTGCGAGCGGCGAAGCGAAGGTACGCTGACCGTCGTTTGCCGCCGGTGCCGATGCAGCGGGAGCCGGAGCGTTTGCGGCAGGAGCCGAAACGCTTGCCGGAGCCGGGGCTGCCGCAGGTGCTGCAGCCGGAGCCGCTTCAGCTTTCGGTGCTTCTTTTGCAGCCGGAGCAGCAGCGGCGCCAGCGCCGGAAGCTGCAGCAGCGATATCCTCGCCATCGGCGGCGATCACGGCGATCAGAGCATTGACCTTCACGCCTTCTGTGCCGGCGGGAACGACGATCTTGGCGACCGTGCCTTCATCGACAGCCTCGACTTCCATCGTTGCCTTGTCAGTCTCGATCTCGGCGATAACATCGCCGGACTTGATCTTGTCGCCTTCCTTGACCAGCCACTTGGCGAGATTGCCCTCTTCCATGGTCGGCGAGAGGGCAGGCATGGTGATGTTGATAGGCATCGATGAGCCCTCCCCTTACTTGTAGCAAACGGCCTTCACCGCATCGACCACTTCGGCGACGCTCGGGAGCGCCAGCTTTTCGAGGTTGGCGGCGTATGGCATGGGTACGTCCTTGCCAGCGATCGTCAGGATCGGCGCATCGAGATAATCGAAGGCCTGCTGCATGACGCGGGTGGCGATTTCCGTGCCGACGGAGGACTGCGGGTAGCCTTCCTCGACGGTGACCAGGCGACCGGTCTTCTTGACCGATTCGATGATCGTCGGAAGATCCATCGGGCGGATGGTGCGCAGGTCGATGAGTTCGACATCGATGCCCTGAGCTTCCAGCTCAGCGGCGGCCTTCGTGGCATAGGTCATGCCGATGCCGAAGGAGACGACCGTGACATCTTTGCCCGGACGGTGAATGCGGGCCTTGCCGATCGGCAGAACGAAATTATCGAGCTTCGGCACATCGAAGTGCTGACCGTAGAGGATTTCGTTCTCGAGGAAGATGACCGGATTCGGATCGCGGATCGCAGCCTTGAGCAGACCCTTGGCGTCAGCTGCCGTGTAAGGCATGACGACCTTGAGGCCCGGAATGTGGCTGTACCAGGCTGCGTAGTCCTGGCTGTGCTGGGCACCGACGCGAGCCGCGGCGCCGTTCGGGCCGCGGAAAACGATCGGAGCGCCCATCTGGCCGCCGGACATATAGAGCGTCTTGGCGGCGGAGTTGATGATCTGGTCGATCGCCTGCATGGCGAAGTTGAAGGTCATGAACTCGACGATGGGGCGAAGGCCGGCCATTGCAGCGCCGACGCCGATACCGGCAAAGCCGTGCTCGGTGATCGGTGTGTCGATGACGCGACGTGCGCCGAACTCCTGCAGCAGGCCCTGGGTCACCTTGTAGGCACCCTGATATTCGGCAACTTCTTCACCCATGACGAAGACGTCCGGATTGGCGCGCATTTCTTCGGCCATGGCGTCGCGCAGTGCTTCGCGCACCGTCATCGACACCAGTTCCGTGCCAGCCGGGATTTCCGGATCAGCAGCAGCAGCGGCCTTCGGCTTAGCCGGAACCGGTGCAGCAGCCGGCGCCGGAGTGGCGGCAGGAGCTTCGGTCTTTGCCGGCTCGGCAGCGAGGGCAGCCTTGGCGGACGAAATGGCGTCGGCGGATTCGCCGTCCTGCAAGAGGATGGCGATCTTGGTGTTAACCTTGACGCCTTCGGTGCCGGCGTCGATCAGCAGTTTGCCGATCGTGCCTTCATCGACGGCTTCCACTTCCATGGTGGCCTTGTCGGTTTCGATTTCGGCAATGACGTCACCGGAAACGACCTTGTCGCCTTCCTTCTTAAGCCATTTCGAAAGGGTACCCTCTTCCATCGTCGGAGAAAGGGCGGGCATGAGAATATCGATGGGCATAATGTCCCTCCCCGATTTAGAGCAGAATGTCGGTGTAGAGCTCGGATGCATCCGGCTCCGGATCGTTCTGGGCAAAATCGGCGCTGTCTGCGACGATATCGCGGACATCCTTGTCGATATCCTTCAGATCGTCCTCGGTCGCCCAACCCTTTTCGAGCAGGCGAATACGGACCTGCTCGATCGGGTCGTGCTCGGAACGCATCTTCTGCACTTCGTCCTTGGAACGGTACTTCGCCGGGTCGGACATGGAGTGACCGCGGTAGCGGTAGGTCAGCATTTCCAGGATGATCGGGCCCTTGCCGGAGCGGCAATGCGCAACGGCTTCGTCAGCCGCAGCCTTGACGGCGCGGACGTCCATGCCGTCGACCTGGATGCCGGGAATGCCGAAGGATGCGCCGCGCTTAGAGAAATCGGCCTGAGCGGTGGCGCGAGCCGTCGACGTACCCATGGCGTAGCGGTTGTTTTCGATCACGAAGATCACGGGCAGCTTCCAGAGCTGCGCCATGTTGAAGCTTTCGTAGACCTGACCCTGGTTGGCAGCACCATCACCGAAATAGGCGACGCTGACATTGTCATTGCCGCGGTACCAGTTGGCAAAGCCGAGACCGGTGCCGAGCGAAACCTGGGCGCCGACGATGCCATGGCCGCCGTAGAAATTCTTTTCCTTGGAGAACATGTGCATGGAGCCGCCTTTCCCTCGGGAATAGCCGCCCTGACGTCCGGTGAGCTCGGCCATGACGCCACGTGCGCTCATGCCGGTTGCCAGCATGTGGCCGTGGTCGCGATAGCCGGTGATGACCTGGTCACCATCTTTCAGCGCCAGCTGCATGCCGACGACGACGGCTTCCTGGCCGATGTAAAGGTGACAGAAGCCGCCGATGAAGCCCATACCGTAAAGCTGGCCCGCCTTCTCCTCGAAGCGGCGGATCAGGAGCATCTCACGATAAGCCTTGAGCTCCGCATCACGATCGAAATCCGCGATCGGGCCGCCATTGGTTTCCTTGGCAGGCCTTGATGCTGTCTTACGGCTGGAAACGGTCGCGTTTTTTCGCGGCGCCATTCAACCCTCCCTGTGTGAGTAGCCTCGTTTTATGGTGAGGCGTAACATAGGGAAGATTACCCGCCACAGCAATGCTATAATTGCATGGCTCATATTCATTGCAAGTTATTGATATAACTCACAAAAATTCAATTAACCAGAATTCGGTTAATTGAGTTTACTTATTGAAGATGACGATCTCGTTGGCTTTGGAATAGGTCAACTGGTAGCGCGCATATTGATCGAGCATATCCTTATCCAGGGAGCCGTCGCTCAACAGCGCAACCTCCTTCTCAAGGTGCTCGCGCTTGGCGACAAGATCGGCCAGCTCCTTGGCGCGATCGATGCGGCGCTTCTCGAAAATCTCGGTCGCCTTCAGGCCATAGTCGCCATGAATGCAATGATAGCCGAAGTAGCTCACAAAAGCGATGGTGATGGCGGGAAGGATGAGACGGCCGAACCTTCTCTTCTTATGATACTTTGTCCACATACTCGCTCGAAACGCTCTGGCTTTACGCAATCTCCCCAAAGCCCACGCAGCCTCGAACAAGATCACATCAAATCAAACACCTAGAGCTAATTTAACTCGCAGAGATTAACCGTCCGTTGACTCTAGCTGCCAGGACCAACAAAAAACCGCGCCCGAAGGCGCGGTTCGATCCAAGCGATAATTTGCCTCGGATCCGGATGGATCCGACAAATCAAATATCAGCCACGAAGAATGGAGCGGCCGGCATATTTTGCCTGCGGGCCGAGCGCTTCCTCGATGCGGATGAGCTGGTTGTACTTGGCAAGACGATCGGAACGCGACAGCGAGCCGGTCTTGATCTGGCCGCAGTTGGTGGCAACAGCGAGATCGGCGATCGTGGAATCCTCCGTTTCGCCCGAGCGGTGCGACATGACGGCCGTGTAGTTGGCCTTGTGCGCGGTTTCGACCGCGTCGAGGGTTTCGGTCAGCGAGCCGATCTGGTTGACCTTGACAAGGATCGAGTTGGCAACGCCCATGCGGATACCGTCACGCAGACGGGCGGAGTTGGTGACGAACAGGTCGTCGCCGACGAGCTGGGTCTTCTTGCCGATCAGATCGGTCAGCGTCTTCCAACCTTCCCAGTCGTCTTCAGCCATGCCGTCTTCGATCGAAACGATGGGGTACTTGGCTGCGAGTTCGGCGAGGTATTCAGCCATGGCGCCGGATTCCAGCGTGCGGCCTTCGCCTTCGAGAACGTACTTGCCGTCCTTGAAGAATTCGGTCGAGGCGCAATCGAGGCCGAGAGCGATTTCGTCGCCCGGCTTGTAGCCAGCCTTCTCGATGGACTTCATGATGAAGTCGAGAGCTGCCGGGGCGCTGGAAAGGCCAGGTGCAAAGCCGCCTTCGTCACCGACGTTGGTGTTGTGGCCCTGCGATGCCAGTTCCTTCTTCAGAACATGGAAGATTTCCGAACCCATGCGAACGGCGTCGCGGATGGATTCGGCGCCGACCGGCAGGATCATGAATTCCTGGAAGTCGATCGGGTTGTCGGCATGGGCGCCGCCGTTGATGATGTTCATCATCGGAACCGGCAGCAGGCGGGCGTGAGCGCCGCCGACATAGCGGTAGAGCGGCAGGTTAGCGCTCTGGGCAGCAGCCTTGGCAACGGCGAGCGAGACGCCGAGGATAGCGTTTGCACCGAGGCGCGACTTGTTCGGCGTACCGTCGAGTTCGATCATGATGTTGTCGAGCTGGATCTGGTTTTCGGCATCCATGCCGCCGATCGCGTCGAAGATTTCCGAATTGACGGCTTCGACGGCCTTCTCGACGCCCTTGCCATGGTAGCGCTTGCCGCCATCGCGAAGCTCGACGGCTTCATGTGCACCGGTCGACGCACCCGACGGAACCGCCGCGCGGCCCAAGCTGCCATCTTCGAGGTAGACATCGACTTCGACAGTCGGATTGCCACGGCTGTCGAGAATCTCGCGGGCGATAATGTCGGTGATTGCGGTCATGATAGCTTCCTGCTCGCTGGTTTATAAATCGATTTAAATGGTCTTAATCGAAGGCGCGGAAATTACAATGGCGATCCGCGCCGCGATTTGGCACTCCTTCAGGCCCCTAACGCAAATTCATGTCAGCCTGTTGAATGCCGGCTACATTTCAGGCCTTAGCGATGGCGTCGAAGGCCAACAGCTTCTCCAGAAGCTGCGGCATGTCCTTCAGATAGACCATGTTCGGGCCGTCGGACGGTGCATTGTCCGGGTCCTCATGTGTCTCGACGAAGAGACCGGCAACGCCGACGGCAACGGCCGCGCGCGCCAGCGTCTCGACAAATCGGCGATCGCCGCCGGTCGAACCGCCCTGTCCGCCTGGCTGCTGCACGGAATGGGTAGCATCGAAGATGACGGGCGCGCCCATCGCCGCCATGAGCGGCAGCGCGCGCATATCCGAGACCAACGTATTATAGCCGAAGGAGGCGCCGCGCTCGCACAGAAGGATGTTCGGATTGCCGCTCTCGTTCAGCTTGGCAAGCACGTTCTTCATGTCCCACGGCGCCAGGAACTGGCCTTTCTTGACGTTGACCACGCGACCGGTCTTGGCGGCGGCGACCAGAAGATCGGTCTGACGCGACAGGAAAGCCGGGATCTGCAGGATATCGACCGTCTTGGCGACGATGGCGCACTGCTCCTCCGTATGAATATCGGTCAAGACCGGGAAGCCATATTCCTTCTTTAGGTCTTCAAAGACTTCCAGCGCCTTTTCCAGGCCGATGCCGCGTTTGCCTAATAGCGATGTGCGATTGGCCTTGTCGAAGGATGACTTGTAGACGAGGCCGATACCGAGCTTGCCGCAGAGGTCCTTCAGCACGCCAGCAACCATGAACGCGTGGTCGCGGCTTTCCATCTGGCAGGGGCCGGCAATCAGCGAGAGCTTCGCGCTGTTGGAAAAGAGGACCTTGGAGGCTCCTTCGCCGACGGTCACTTCGGAATTCGTGCTCATACTATCTCCTCGAAGGCGAACAACGCGCCCTCACCGGGCGCCAGTCTTGCCAATATACGATTGTTCTTACGCGTATAGGTGACGCCGTTAGCAGTGAAATGCGACGATGTCACGGAAAGATCGCGCGTTTTGAAAAGGATTGCCCGCGCCCTGAGGCCCGGATCATTCGTGCGAATAGGCAGATCATAGAACGCCTCCATGCCTTCCGGCGTCAAAATCTCCAGATCAGCATTGGCGGCCCTGATCGTCAGACCAAAGGAATGCTCTATAATACGCGGCCCACCGACAACCTCCTCGATGAAGCCGCGATAGGCTGCCGGCTTCAGCGCGCAAAGCGCTACCCGCGCGATACCAGTCACGCCGTTCTCGTGACGCTCGAGCACGCTGCGGTCGGCCGGCAACGGATTGATGCGCTGACAGCAGAAAGCGAGAAAATCCGGCGCGCGCAGATCGGCGCCGAAGGCTAAACGAAAGCCGGCGGTGGTTTCCGTGCCGTCCGGCATCTTCATCGGACGGGAGAAATCCAGCATTCGTCCCGCCGAAATCGCCGTTGCTTTGAAACGCTCGTCATCCGCCACCGCATCATCCGTACCGAATACCACGGCCGAGAAGCCATCCTCCGCCACCCGGAAACGATAAGCCTGGTCGCGCGCTACGAAAACATTGCCATCCACGATGCTCTTCTCGTATTGCTCCGGAGATGCGACGCCCAGAGGTTCGAGATAGGTTTTATCGGCAAAGAAGACGCAGGCATTCTGCGTGCCAAAGGGATGGCGCGCATCCGGAGCTACCGTGAAACCGAGCTTGCCGAGGCGTTCGCGCGCCAGAGCGATGTTGACGGTCGGCAGCACGAGATGATCCAGCGGATGCGGAGACGAAATCATGGCTTCTCCTGTTTGCTTGCGAAAGCAGATTTGCGCTCATCCCCCGCGCAATTCAAGATGGAAGCATGGAACACCCGCAGCACACGACATGGACCGAAGGCAATCTCGCAAACATGATTGCTGATTCTCTCCCATAGCCGACTTATGCAGCAATGCGGCACATTCATCCAAATCTTCGGCGCACTGGCTGCATTCCAAAGCCCTGGAAGCGAGAAAAGCGGCATTTCTCATATTTTTCCATGGGTTAACGCAGATATGAGGCCCCGATGTTCCGAGCCGATCCATTCGCAAGCGATAATTATTTAACTGACCCCATAAGGCTTTACCGAAATTTAAGCACTTGCGGAACACATATGGAACATATAGTGTCCGTTCTGGATTTGTTTCACAGCTTTTCTTGATTCTGGGGTTCCAAGACGATGTTGACGCGCAAGCAGCAGGAACTGCTTCTCTTCATTCACGAACGCATGAAGGAATCCGGTGTTCCGCCGTCCTTCGACGAGATGAAGGATGCACTGGATCTGGCATCCAAATCCGGTATCCATCGTCTGATCACGGCGCTGGAGGAGCGCGGCTTTATCCGCCGGCTGCCGAACAGGGCCAGGGCCCTTGAAGTCATCAAGCTCCCGGATGCCTATAATCCCAGCCTTCAGCAGCGTCGCGGCTTTTCACCGAGCGTCATCGAAGGCAGCCTCGGCAAGCCACAGCCCGTTGCCCCGCCCGCTCCGTCGAAGGTGGCAAATGACGATCACAATGGCTCCGCGTCGGTGCCTGTGATGGGTCGCATCGCAGCCGGCGTTCCGATCTCGGCCATCCAGAACAATACGCACGACATTACCGTTCCCGCCGATATGCTCGGCTCCGGCGAACATTATGCGCTTGAAGTTCGAGGGGATTCGATGATCGACGCCGGAATTTTCGACGGCGATACGGTCATTATCCGCAATTCGACCACGGCCAATCCCGGCGATATCGTCGTTGCACTCGTCGACGATGAAGAAGCTACTTTGAAGCGCTTCCGTCGCAAGGGTGCCTCGATCGCGCTGGAAGCCGCGAACCCAGCCTATGAAACCCGCATCTTCGGGCCGGACCGCGTCAAGGTTCAGGGCAAGCTCGTTGGCCTTATTCGTCGCTATCACTGACCGGTGAATTATCGACGACGGGTGACGTCTTCGCAATTGGTGTGTCGAATTTGCCGGTGCGCCAATCATAAGTTCGATGCATGGTCCATGGCCGTTGCGGGTTTTCGAATGCGGCTGATATAACGGGCTTGTCTGCGGCAAGTGCCATTTCGATAGAGCCGGTTTTGCGCAATGTCGCACCGGTTATGAGCATTGCTCCGGAACGGCAATGGTCCAGCCGCAGCCGGATTGGTGTCACGATAATGTTCCCGGTGTCGCAAGCCGTCGGCAAATAGGCTGCGTTCTCGATGGTGACCAGTATCGTGCCGTTTTCAAGCATGGCCACACACCATGCTCCCTTCTGACAGGCAAAGCTGCCTTGCATGGCGCGGTCCAAAGCTTCGTCCATTGCGATACGGACCGCCTTCTGCTCCTCGTTACTTAGTCGCTTATGCCGATCCGTCTTGCTGATCTGCGGAAGTCGGCTATCGGTCGGAAGCATGGTCGGCGGTTGATGTTCGGCCGCGACGAGCGCTTTCTGCCATTGCTCGAAGATGAAGGCCTGCGGTCTCTCGCGATTGGTGGCGAGGATATCGTCCTGGCGCAGGGCAACGAGAATGCCATCTTCCGAGATCATCAGATCCGGCTTCGGTACGCCGGAGCCGAACGCGGCCACGCCGACAGATGACAGCAGCAGCAACAGGCCCAGATGGCGAAGCCGGGTCCGCAGCATGCTCATGATCAGGAAGCCAGCGATGAAAGTGGGCATCAGCCAGCCGGGCTGGCGTCCGAAGGTAATATCGCCTCCCCACCCCGCCACCGTTTTCGCAATGACGATCACAAGCTCCAATCCCTCACCGGTGACTTTCCAGAACGGTCCATCGATTCCGAAAGGCATCAGCAGCATCGCCATCATACCGAAGGGCATGACGATGAAAGAGACGACGGGCATGGCCGCCAGGTTGGCAGCAAGTCCATATGTCGCCAACCGGTGAAAGTGCTCGATCGAGAAAATGGCCGTCGATGCACCGCCGATGAACGATGTCGACATCACGCCTCCAAAGAAGCGCGTGACGAACATTAGCGGACTTAACAGACGGATGCGCGCCAGGATGTTTTCGCGATGCCGCCGTCGTTTCCAGAGCGAATAGCCTGATACCAGTGCCAGTGTCGCCGCATAGGACATCTGGAAACTCGGGCCGAGCACTTGCGACGGCGACAGTACAAGAATGACAATGGCTGAAAGTGCGACGTTGCGCAGGCTGAGCGACGGTCTGTCGAAAAGCACGGCTACCAGCATGATCGCCATCATGATGAAGGCACGCTCGGCGGATACGCCGAAGCCGGAGATGAGGTAGTAGGCCGTTACAGTAAGAAGCGCGCCGAGGGCTGCGAACTTCTTGGTCGGCCAAGCCTGCGAGACACCGGGAAACAAGCTGAACAGATAACGCAGACCGACATAGAAAATGCCGGCCGACAGCGCCATGTTGAGGCCGGAAATTGCGATGATGTGGGTCAGGCCGGCAATTCTTAGGGCTTCGGTCGTATCCTTGGAGATTGCGCGTCTCTCATCGGTGACAAGCGCCGCTGCAAAGGCCCCGGTATCTCCGGGCAAGGTTTGCCTGATCCGGTCGCCTATGCTGTTGCGCAGGCTGGCGAGCCAGATATCGGCGGCGTCCAATAACGAGCCCGCAGCATTATCACCGGCCGGAGACAATAATTTCGGCGTTCCGTAGGCAAAGCCGTTCGCGCCGATGCCGTTGAAATAAGAGCTGAAGGCAAAATCATTGAGGCCAAGCAAGGCGGGCCCGGCCGGCGGCGTCAACCGCGCCCTGCCCTGGATACGATCACCGAGATCGAACGGCTCCGCCTGCTTACGCACGAAGATCGTAACCCGCTGCGGCGTGCGGCGAATGGAAGGCTTTTCCGTTGCCTCGACGCGGACGACGTAGCGCCAGCGTCCATTGTCATAGGATTCCCGTCGCTCGATCTGCCCGGTCACGGTGGTCGTCACGGCCGAATCGAGCATGACGGTGGAAACCCGCCAGCTTTCCCACTGCGCGAGCGCCATGCCTAGGCAAATGAGCATGCCGGCGAAAAGTGTGTGATGAAGCACTCTGCCCGCATCGCGCTTTATCGAAAAACCCAAAGCAAATAGAATGAGACCTGCGAGAACCGCCTGCGGGGGTGGGTCAGCTTGCGCCTCGAACCAGATAATCGCGCCCAAACCCATGTAGATCGGCGCGAAAAGAACAGCACGGCCATGAGCCGCCTCCTCCGCAATCAAGCCGAGGACAGCGGTTCCAAGACGCTTTGGAACACGCAGGAAACGCGACGTCAGCGGCGCGTGATCCTGTGTTCGTTCCCGTTGTCGCGCTTTGCCGTGAAGGGTAATCGTCGCGGAGAAGGCGCGAGGTTGCGGGGACGCGATAACGTCCCTACTCTCTTCCTGCTGGTCGGATGCCTCCAAATTAGGCACTCGCTGACTGCCCCCGCGCAAATTACAGCTTCTGCGCGATTTGTGCCGTCACCACACAGTGAATTCAACTGAAATCGGCGGGAACAAAGCTCAATCGAGCCTGTTTCCCGGCATAGCATAGGGAAGAGCGCTTCTGCAGTGCCCAAAAGTTGATACTGCATTGCACAATTCAGCGTTAGGATAACTTGGCATTAGGCTCTGGATCATATAGCTAGTCGGTAGTCGCTTAACCTTTTGGCGCTTTTTATGGCGTCAATCCCGCCAAATCTTGGAGGATCAGCATGACGGAACAAAGCGCGAAACTAACTTGGGGTGAAAAGACGGTGGATCTGCCGGTCAAGACCGGAACCATCGGCCCGAGTGTCATTGATATTGGTGCCCTTTATAAGAACACCTCCACTTTCACTTACGATCCTGGTTTCACCTCTACCGCATCGTGCGAGTCGAGCATCACCTATATCGATGGCGACGAAGGCGTTCTGCTGCACCGCGGCTATCCGATCGATCAGCTGGCCGAACACGGCGATTTCCTGGAAGTCTGCTACCTCCTTCTTTACGGCGAACTGCCGACGGCAGCGCAGAAGAAGGACTTCGACTATCGCGTGACCCACCATACGATGGTGCATGAGCAGATGTCGCGCTTTTTCACCGGCTTTCGCCGTGACGCACATCCGATGGCCGTCATGTGCGGCTGTGTCGGCGCACTCTCCGCCTTCTATCACGATTCGACCGACATCACCGATCCGCACCAGCGCATGGTCGCAAGCCTGCGCATGATCGCCAAGATGCCGACGCTGGCCGCCATGGCCTACAAGTACCATATCGGCCAGCCCTTCGTTTACCCGAAGAACGACCTCGACTATGCGTCGAACTTCCTGCGTATGTGCTTTGCCGTTCCGTGCGAAGACTATGTCGTCAACCCAGTGCTTGCGCGCGCCATGGATCGCATCTTCATCCTGCATGCCGATCACGAGCAGAACGCTTCCACGTCGACGGTTCGTCTGGCAGGCTCTTCCGGTGCCAATCCGTTCGCCTGTATCGCCGCAGGCATCGCCTGCCTCTGGGGACCGGCTCATGGCGGCGCCAACGAAGCGGCTCTGAACATGCTGAACGAAATCGGCACGGTCGACCGCATTCCGGAATTCATCGCTCGCGCCAAGGACAAGAACGATCCGTTCCGCCTGATGGGCTTCGGCCACCGCGTCTACAAGAACTATGACCCGCGCGCCAAGATCATGCAAAAGACGGCGCACGAGGTTCTCGGCGAACTCGGCATCAAGGACGATCCGCTGCTCGACATCGCGATCGAACTGGAGCGCATCGCTCTGACCGATGAATACTTCATCGAAAAGAAGCTGTATCCGAACGTCGATTTCTATTCCGGCATCACGCTGAAGGCTCTCGGCTTCCCCACGACCATGTTTACGGTTCTCTTCGCTCTTGCCCGCACCGTCGGCTGGATCGCTCAGTGGAACGAAATGATCGAGGATCCGCATCAGCGCATCGGCCGTCCGCGCCAGCTCTACACCGGCGCTCCGCTGCGCGAATATGTGCCTGTTTCCAAGCGTTAAGCTTCGGTATTGAAACAAAAAAACCGGTCAGAGATGACCGGTTTTTTTATGGGCTAGAACGTCCAGAACAATCTGCGCCGCCTTATCACCAGGCGGCTCCTTGGTCTGCATTCGCTCCCAGACCAGATCGTAACCTGCCAACATCGCCGCACGCTCCGGCGTCTCGCTCGCCAGCCGCTCCATATAGCGGGCCAACATTCCCGGCCGCAGAACATCATTGATGAGCTCCGGCAGTACAGCATAGTCGGCGATGAGGTTCGGCAAGGCGGCCGTCCAGATCTTGATCCGCGACAGCACGAATTTCGCCAACCACTCGGTCTTATAGGTCGAAACCACCGGAACCCCGGCTAGGCCCAATTCCAGGATCACGGTTCCGGAGGCTGCCATGGCAGCATCGGCCTCGGCAAAGGCGCTCCACTTGGCACCCTGCCCGACAAATATATCCGGCTTGACCTGCCATTTTTCCGTCAGCGAGCGAACCAGCGCCTCCTGTTTCGGCACTGTCGGCAGCAGAAAACGAAGATTGCTATTTCTCCGGCTAAGTTCTTCGATAGCCTGCTCAAAAACCGGGAGCAGCTGCCGAATCTCCGATGCACGCGATCCGGGCAAAAGCAGGATCGTCTTCGCCACATCGGCGCCCGCCAGGCCGCGCAAGGCGCGCTGACGTCGCGTCTCCACAAGATTGGCATCGACCGTCAAGCGGTGTCCGACGTAAGTGGTTGCCGGACCGCCCAAGCGCTTCATGGCAGCAGGCTCGAAGGGCAAGACGGCCAGCACGTGGTCGACATAGGCGAGCATCTTCTGCGCGCGATATTCCTTCCACGCCCAAACGCTGGGGCAGACGTAATCGACAACAGGCAGATCGGGCAACGCCTTACGCACTCGCTTGGCAACGCGATGAGTGAAATCGGGGCTGTCGATGATCACAAGCACATCCGGCTTTGCAGCAATGATCGCATCTGCCGTCTGCCGAATGCGCGCTAACAGCTTCGGTAATCGCTTGATGACCTGGATGAACCCCATGATCGAGAGCTCGGAGTAATCGAAGAGCGAGCGCAGACCTTGTGCCTCCAACGCCTCGCCGCCGACACCTATCAGCTCGACCGGACCATTATGGCGCTTCAAGGCTGCGACCAGATCGCCACCCAGCAGATCACCGGAGACTTCTCCGGCAACGACGGCAAGCTTCAAAGGCGCGCTGCTCACATGAAGCCCTCCGCGCTGAGCCCACGATCAATGCCGCAGACAAAAATGCCGGCCTCGTCGGCAGCAGCAATGACAGCCTGACGGTCGAGGATCAAAGCCCTGCCAGCTTCGATAGCGACACCAGCCAGCCCTGCCTTCTTGGCATTCAATACTGTAGATACGCCGATCGATGGCAAGTCGGCGCGGATATCCTGCTGCGGCTTGCAGAGCTTGACGAGCACGCCGCGCCGACGGGTGGAAATGCGCCCAGCTGCGCGCAGCTCGGCAACCCGTTCGATCATCTTGTCCGTGCCTTCGGCGCCTTCGAGCGCGACGACACGGCCGCCGACGCTGACCGCGCCCTGCCCGACATCCAAAAGCCCCAGTGCATCCGCGGCCTTTGCGCCCTGGGCGATGTCACGCAGATCCTCTTCCACCGGCGAGATTTTTCCAAGTGGCCCCGTCGTCGCCAACAGATCTGGGGCAATTTCATGCGCACCCACGACGCGAACGCCGCCGGCTTCGATCAGGCGAATGACCATCTGCAGGACGGCATTGTCGCCGCCCGAAAGAAGGGTTCGGATGGTCGAGGGCAATTCCCTGATGACGCGCCAGGTCGGATGCACCTGCCGCCAGGAGGGGCGCCGCGCCACGCCGCCAGACATAACGACGCGGTCGACGCCATGTCGGCGGAACATCGCTTCGAGACCGGCAAAGTTGCCGACACCAAGATTGGCATGATCGAAGGCGGACCAATCACGATCCGCCTCGTCGGTCAAAGCGATGATGACGGGGTTTTCACCGGCCTGCCGGGCGGCGTCAGCGACGTAAACCGGCAAAAGGCCGCTACCTGCGATGATCGCCAGCCTGCCCTTTTCGTTTTGGCCGGTCGAAACCACCTCAGGCCTTGCCGCGATTGGGCGACGACAGCGCGCGATCGCTATCGGCAGCGATGAAATCGAGAATTTCCATCGCTTCCTTGCAGTCGGCATATTCATCACGGATGGCGGCTGCATTATCGCGAACCGAACCTTCGGCCTCGAAGATGCTCTTGTAAGCGCGTCGAACCCGATGAATGACAGCGCGATCTATGCCTGCGCGCGTCATGCCGACGACATTCAGCCCGGAAAGCACGCCCGGATTTCCGTTCAGCATGCCATAAGGAATGACATCGTAGCTCGCGGCCGTAAGACCTCCGATGAAGGCCTGGCGGCCAATCCGGGTGAACTGGTGCACCGCGCAGCCGCCGCCGAGAATGGCGCGATCCTCGATGGTAACATGTCCAGCCAGCATGACGTTATTCGACATGATGACATTGTTGCCGACGCGGCAGTCGTGAGCGACATGCGAGTTGGCAAGGAAAAGGTTGTTGTTGCCGACGATCGTCCTGCCGCCGTAATCGGCCGTACCGGTATTGATCGTCACGCCTTCGCGAATCGTGCAGTTCTCGCCGACGTCAAGCGTCGTTTCCTCACCATGATGATGAACGCTCTGCGGATCGCCGCCGACAACAGCCATCGGAAAGATCTTCGTTCCCTTGCCGATCGTCGTACGGCCGGTCACGACTGCATTGTTGAGCAACTGAATATCGTCATGCAGCACGACCTTGGGACCGACATAGCAGAACGGGCCGACAACAACATTCTCGCCGACGACCGCGCCGTCTTCGACAACCGCCAGCTTATGGATGCGGGCGCTCTTTGCGATGCTGCTCATGCCTGTTCCTGATCCTTCCGTACGATCATCGCACCGATATCGGCCTCGGCGACGAGAGAACCGTCGACCTTGGCATCGCAATGGAACTTCCAGATGGTTCCACGCTGCTTCTGCTTGACGACGTGGAATTCAACACGGTCGCCCGGAACAACCGGTCTGCGGAAGCGGGCGTTGTCGATCGTCATGAAGTAAACGAGGTTACCGCCAATGCCGTCCTTGCGGGCGCAGATCGCACCGGCAGTCTGCGCCATACCTTCGATGAGCAATACGCCCGGCATGATCGGCGATCCCGGAAAGTGCCCAGTGAATTGCGGCTCGTTGGCCGTTACATTCTTGATGCCGATCGCGGAATTATCGCTGTCGATCTCAATGATCTTGTCGACCATCAAGAAGGGATAGCGATGCGGCAAAAGCTTCATAATTTCCAGAACGTCAGCCGACGACAACGACGCCTTGGCTTCCTCAGTCATGCTCCGCACTCCCGTCTTTCTTGTCTCTGGCTCCTGACCGCTTCGCGATCTCCGCCGATTCCCTTAGAAAATCCCATAGCGGCCGCGCAGGAAGACCCGCATAGCGCTCACCCGCCGGGATGCTGTTCATCACGCCGCTCTTGGCACCGATCTGTACGCCGTCGCCGATGTGAATATGCCCGTTGAGGCCTGCCTGCCCGCCGATCTGTACGCCATCGCCAATCACCGTGCTGCCGGCAATGCCGACCTGGCTGACGATTGCACAATGGCGACCGATGCGGACGTTATGTCCGATCTGAACTTGGTTGTCGATCTTCGTGCCTTCGCCGATCACTGTATCATCCATGGTGCCGCGATCGATCGTCGTATTGGCGCCGATCTCGACATTGTCCTGGATGATGACGCGGCCGATCTGCACGATCTTGACCATGCCGCGCGGTCCCGGTGCATATCCAAAACCGTCCTGGCCGATGCGCGTGCCATTGTGGACGATGACGCCGTTGCCGAGATAGGCGCAGAGCACGCTCGCGCCGCCGCCGATGCTGCAATTGCGCCCGATTTTGACACCCGGCCCGATGAGGGCGTTAGGGCCGATATAGGTCCCCTCGCCGATCTCTGCACCCGGGCCAATAATTGCACCGGGCTCGATGCCGACATTGGCCTCCAGCTTAGCGGTCGCATCGATCGTCGCAGCGGGCGAAATCGTCGCCGGATTCGCGGTGAACATAACCGGGCGCATGGCTTGCGGATGCAGCAACGCGCCGGCAATAGCGAAATCCGTATGCGGCTTCTTCGACAGAAGTACCGGGATATGATCGGGAACGAAAGATTTCAGCGCCGGAAGGCAAATGATCGCCGAAGCCTTGCAGGTCTCCAGCTCAGCGCGATTCTTTCGGGAAAGGATATAACAAACGTCACCTTCGCCTGCCCGATAGACGGGAGCGATAGATCTGATGATGACCTCCGAAGAGGCCGGATCAGCAAGTTCCGCCCCAAGATGCTCAGCCAGTTGTTTCAAGCTGACGCCACCATGGGACGGGAAAAAACCAGTATGTTCCATAAGCACAGCTCCAGAACGGTGTTCAAGCCCGCAGTTCTGGACTGCCGATATCAGAACTGGTTGGCGATGCCAAACCGGAAATTCTCAGTCTTGTCGTAATCTTCCTTCAAGACCGGCACGGCGTAGTCAACGCGGATGACACCGAACGGCGACGACCAGATCAGACCGGCACCGAGCGATGCACGGATCGAGTTGTCGTTGTGAAGCGTATCGCCGAAGAGATTCGCCTTGTTGCCGTAGAGCGTGCCCGCATCGGCGAAGGCTGCGATGCGCAGACCGATATCCTGGGGAACGCCAGGCATCGGCATGCTCGCTTCAGCCGAAGCGGTGAAGTAGGTCGTACCACCGAGCGGATCGCCATGTGACGAACGCGGACCGATACCAGCATTCTCGAAGCCGCGGATTTCACGGCCGCCGAGCGTGAACTGATCGAAGACGTTCAGCTTGCCATTCGTCGGCATCACGTAGCCGGCGCCCACCGTCAGCGAGCCGATGATATCGGCTTCGTCGCTGATCATCTGGTAGTAACGAGCCTTACCACTCAGCTTATAGAAGTCGGAGTCGCCGCCGAGACCTGCAAATTCATGCGTGAACTTGGCGATGATGCCCTCACGCGGAAGGTTTTGATCGTCCAGCGTGTTGTAGGTGAAGGTCTGCGAAACCGTCGACTGCACCCACGGACCGTTCTCGACAAGATTGAGATACGGAGCCGAAAGATTGTTCTGCCAATCGTTCGTGCCGTCGTAAGTCAGACGCTTGTAGTTGTAGCGCAGGGTCGTCGCTAGGTTCTCGGTGATCGGCGCGGTGACGCGCAGCGAGAAGCCTTCTTCCGAATAATCATAGTAATCGTCGCTCGACGTCTGGTTCTTGAAGATATCAAAACCGGCAGCCAGACGATAACCGAGGAAATAAGGCTCGGTGAACGAGATGTTGTAGGTACGATTACCTTCCGTACCAGCACCTGCGGCGAGACGGATGTACTGACCGCGACCGAGGAAGTTCTTTTCTTCGACCGAAGCTTCCAGAAGCAGACCGCCATTGTTGCCGACGGCGTAACCGGCGCCGATACCGAAGGAACCGGTCGGCTGATCTTCAACATTGACGATAACGACTACACGGTCCGGAGCGCTGCCCTGAGCCGTCGAGATATCGACCTTGGTGAAGTAACCGAGCGCATCGAGCCGGCGCTTCGCACGCGTGATCATTTCCTGGTTGAAGGCATCACCTTCGTTCAGGTCGAACTCGCGGCGGATAACATAGTCGCGCGTACGGGTGTTGCCGCGGATTTCAATGCGCTCGACATAGGCGCGCTCGCCCTGGTCCACCAAATATTCGATGCCGATCGTATGACCGGACAGATCGCGGTTGCCACGCGGCGTGATGCGGGCGAACGGATAGCCGGCAGCCGCGACGCGCTTGGAAATGTTCTCGATCGAAGTCTGAATATCCTTGGCGCTGTAGACATCACCCTTGTGGGTGATGACAAGACCCTTCAACTCGTCGGCATTAATGCCGTCAACGGTCGAGATGACGTTGATGTCGCCGTAGGTGTAGCGCGGACCTTCGTCGACGTTGAAGTTCAGCGTGTATTCGTTGCTCTGCTCGTTCAGCGTCGCATCGGCGCTGACGACGCGGAAGTCGGCATAACCGTGATTATAGTAGAACTGACGCAGCTGATCCTGGTCGCCCTGCAGACGCTCGGGGCTGTAGACGTCCTTGCGCGTCAGGAACGACAGGAAGTTGCTCTTCTTCGTGCCGATGACCGAAGCAAGGCGACCGCTGCCATAGGCCTGATTGCCCGAGAAATTGATCTTGTCGATCTTGGTGCGCTCGCCCTCGTTGATGACGAAGGCCACGTTCAGACGGCCTGGCGCGACCTCGGCGGTCTGCGTCGTCACCTGCACATCGTTACGACCGATAGATGCATAGGCATCCTTGATGGTCTTCACGTCAGCCTGAACGGTCGCCTCGTTATACGGGCCAGCAGCGTGCGTCTGAACGATGCCCTGAAGCTTGTCGTCCTTGATCTTGCGGTTGCCGTTGAAGACTACGGCGTTGATGAGCTTGTTTTCACTGACCGATACAACCAGCGTGCTACCCGAAACGGTAATGTGGACATCGGAGAAATATCCGGTGGCATAGAGCTGCTTCACCGAAGCATCAATGTCACTGGCGGAGAAGCTCTTGCCGGGCTTGATCGTGATATTATCCCGGACCGCCGTCTCGCCGACGCGCCCAGCACCGCGAACGTCAACCCGCTGAATAACAGCTGCTTCAGCGACAGAAGCAGAGGCAAGGGTGATCACACCAGCGCCCGACGCAACAACACCTGCAGACAGCGCTACCGCCGACACTGCGTTCAAAAATTTTGAACCAGCCTTCATTTCACTTCTTACCTTTTTTCAATCGTCCCCAGCCCCGAGCGAACCCGATTCCGGCCACGTGTGTCGTTTTACCCGCTTTTGACATACAAGCAAGGGAGCACGTTAATTTCTGTTTACTTCATTTCAAAGCGTGGCCCATTCGCCACTACGGCTTTGAAACATCGTAAATAAATCGTAATTTTCCTCTCGTCGCCCCACTAGCCTATTCTGGAACTAATATCGTTCCAGGTCGCAAACACCATGAGCGAGAGCACCATCGCAAATCCAATCCGGAAAGCGATATCCTGCGCCCGTGCACCCAAAGGTTTTCCCCTTACGGCTTCAATCGCATAGAACATCAGATGCCCGCCATCAAGTACCGGAACGGGCATCAAATTTAATAACCCTATTGAAACAGAAAGTATGGCGGCGAATTGGAGCACCGCCGCAAAGCCCAGGGTTGCCATCTGTCCAGAGAGTTGCGCAACCCGAATCGGCCCGCCAAGCTGATCGGCTTTCATGTATCCGCCGATGACGTTGCCAATATATTCGAAGGTACCGGAAACGATGCTGCCGGTCTGCTTCACACCTTCGGTAAGCGCCTGCAACGGCCCGTAAGCCTCGTAACGCAGCCTAATTGGCTTCTGACCATCGCTGATGCCGATCGTGGCAATCTCAGTCCGTGCGCCGAAGACATCGGTCTCCTCCGACTTTCTCGGCGTCACTGTTATGTCGCGGGTCTGGCCATTACGCTCGATCGACAGCGCCATGGGCTTGTCGGCATGAGCAGCCGCATAACGCTGCACTTCGCCGATGGAACCGATCTCTCGTCCATCCACAGAAAGAATGCGGTCACCAAGTTGCAAGCCCGCCGTTTGCGCGGGACTGTCGGAACCGATCGATGCAATCAGGGGATCGATCGGCGCAATGCCGATGCTGCCGACATCCTTCTTGTTTCCGGATGCGTCTGTATCCGCCAATGTCGCGGTCACGATCGGCAAATCGCGGATCACGCCATTGCGCTGGATGGTCAGCACGATGCTCTTGCCGGGGCGCTCGGCGATATAGCGGCTGATATCGTAATAAGTCGCGGCATTATTGCCATCGACGGCAATCAGGCGGTCTCCCGCCTGCACACCGGCCTTTGCCGCAGGCCCGGCCGGTTCCACCGCAGTCACCACCGGATCGACGAGCGCGATACCGATCCGGCCCATTTCCATCTTGTTGCCGAACTGATCGGTGTCCTCGACCAGTTTCGGAACGATCCGGAAATCGCGATTCTGGCCATCCCGGTCGACGGTCAGTACGATAGTGCGGCCCGGGCGCAGGCCAACATAGCGCTGCACTTCATCGAAAGTCGTCACCTTGTTGCCATCGACGGCGATCAGGCGGTCGCCTGGCTCGATGCCGGCCTCCGCGGCCGCGCCGTCACGCGTCACCATGGCAACAACGGGATCGGCGACCGTACGGCCGTAAACGCTGAAAAGGACTGCGAAGATCACAATGGCGAGAAGGAAATTGGCGATCGGTCCAGCCGCAACGGTTGCAGCTCGCTTCCAGAGCTTGGCTCCAGCGAAGGATTGGGCGCGCTCCTCCTCCGTCATGGCGGAGAGCTGATCCACATCGGTCTTGCTGGAAGCGTCCTCGTCGCCGAAGAATCGCACATAACCACCGAGCGGAATGAGGGAAAGCTTCCAGCGCGTGCCGTGTCTGTCGGTAAATCCGGCAATCTCCGGCCCGAAACCGATCGAAAAAGCCATGATGCGGATACCGGACCAACGACCGACCAGATAATGGCCCATCTCGTGCACAAAAACGAGCAACGACAGCACAAAGACAAATGTGATGACGTTGTTCGTCAAGAAACCGATGAAGCCAGCCGCGCTACCCATGCAACGATCCTGTTCGTATTAGAGCGGTTCAGCTTTCACGGAAGCTCCGAACCGTTCCATCTTTCTGTTTTCTCGCAATTCCGGACGGAGAACCGCTGCGCACTTTTCCTCGAATTGCTCTAGTATCAGACCCCGAGCAGAACGCCGCCCAATGAAAAGGTCTCGCCGCTCATTGTCAGCGTTATTACGATAGCCAACAAAAACGCTGCAAAACAAGCAAAAATTAGTCCATCGACCCGATCCATGACGCCGCCATGTCCGGGAATCAGGTGGCTTGAGTCTTTCACGCCAAACTTGCGCTTGACGAACGATTCGAACAGGTCGCCGATCTGACTGCAGACGGAAAGCACCAGGGCAAGGAGAGGAATCCACAGGTCCTCGGCTGAAAAGAAGCTCCAGACCACCGCCGTTCCCGCGATGACGGCCGCGATAGCGCCGCCGATGGCCCCTGACCAGGTCTTGCCCGGCGATATGCTCGGCGCGAGCTTCGGGCCCCCGATAGCGCGGCCGACGAAATAGGCAAAGATGTCCGTCGCCCATACCGTGGCAAAGACGAACAGCATCAGCACGAAGCCGCGAAAATCGTCATCGCGGATCTCGGCAAGGGCAATTGCCGTCAATCCGGAATAGAATATGCCGCCCGGCAGCCACCAGCTCTTTCCACGCACGGCGACCATAATCGCCGTGACAGCAACGAAGGCGGCCAGAACCTCGATGGAATAGACAGATTCGCTCAATGCCGTCGCACCGGCGATCAATACGAGCCCAAGCCAGCCGAGCGCGTTTCCCTGAGGATCGCGGCCGTGCAAATCGGATATCGTCGACCATTCATAATAGACGAGCAGGCCGATCACAGCGGCCAGCAGGCGAAAACCCGAACCGCCATACCAGGTAGCGGCAAGAACGATGACGGCGAGGATGATGCCGGAGATGATGCGCAGCCTGAGTTCGCGGCTCATCAGGACCCCACGGCCGCCGCCTGCTTGGCGGAAAGCCCGCCAAAGCGCCGGTCGCGCGCAGCATATTTCTCCAGTGCGGCGAAGAAGAGATCACGGCTGAAATCGGGCCAATAGTCCGGCACGAACATGAATTCCGAATAGGCCGCCTGCCAGAGCAGGAAATTCGAGAGCCGCTCCTCGCCGCTCGTGCGGATAATGAGATCCGGATCGGGAATGCCGGCGGTGTCCAGACGGGCATCGACCAGCTCCGGAGTGATATCCTGCGGACGCAGCCGCCCGGCCTCGACATCCTTTGCAAGGCCGGCAAAGGCACGCGTGATTTCGTCGCGCGAGCCATAGTTGAAGGCGATGACCAGCGTCAGGGCCGTATTGTTTCTGGTGGTCTCCTCCGCCTCGATCAGCAAGGGCAGGATATCACCGCGAAGGCCGGTGCGATCGCCGATGACGCGGATGCGCACATTCTGGCGGTGAAGCTCGGCAAGGTCCCTCCGGATGAAGGCCTTGAGGAGGCCGAGGAGATCGCTCACCTCCGCCTCGGGCCGGCGCCAATTCTCCGAGGAGAAGGCAAATAGCGTCAGATATTTTATGCCGATATCACCGGCCGCCCGCACTGTCTCCCGAACCGCCTCCACGCCCTTGCGGTGGCCCATGGTACGCGGCAAACCGCGCGCATTGGCCCAGCGACCGTTGCCATCCATAATGATGGCAACGTGTTCAGGTACGACAGAGAACGTAGGAGCTGACATATGGGTCCGGTTTCGTTCGGCGGAAAGATGCTCTGGCCTCATAATCTAGGGCGCAGCCGCCGCTTTCAATATTTGCGAAAATCGAAAGCGCGACACTCCCCAGCATACGATCAGACGTGCATGATTTCCTTTTCTTTGTCGGCTAGCAAGCGGTCGATTTCCGAAATCGTCTCATCCGTCATCTTCTGCACACGTTCGGAGAGAGAGCGGCTCTCGTCCTGGCCGATTACGCCATCCTTTTCGGCCTTTTTGAGGCCATCCATGCCATCGCGGCGCACATGTCGAATCGCCACCTTCGCCTTTTCGGCATATTCATGCGCGACCTTCACCAGCGAGCGGCGACGCTCTTCATTGAGTTCCGGCAGCGGGATGCGCAGATTCTGGCCATCGACGATCGGATTGAGGCCGAGATTGGATTCGCGGATGGCGCGCTCGACAGCGCTGACCATCGACTTGTCCCATACCGACACGGTCAGCATACGCGGCTCCGGCACCGTGATGTTGGCTACCTGGTTCAGCGGCATGCGCGAGCCATAGGCTTCGATCACGACCGGATCGAGAATGTTGGCGGATGCGCGCCCGGTGCGCAGCGAGGCGATGTCGCTCTTGAATGCCGCAATGGCGCCATCCATACGGCGCTTCAGTTCCTTGAGATCACTGGCTTCACTCATGTCTATGCTCCCCTGTAATAAGGCGACACCGGGGCTGACCCGGCGTCACAGGAATGTCAGTTGTCTGATACGATGGTCTTGCGGCCGCCGCCGGTCAAGATTTCCGCGAAGCCGCCCTTCTCGTGAATGGAGAAGACGACGATCGGAATGGAATTTTCGCGTGCAAGCGCCACGGCCGCCACATCCATTACGGCCAGCCCTTTTTCGAGCACCTGACTATGGGTCAGATGGTCGAAGCGCTCGGCATCGGGGAACTTCTTCGGATCGGCGGAATAGATACCGTCGACCTGGGTTCCCTTGAAGATCGCTTCAGCGCCCATTTCGGCGGCACGCAGCGCGGCTGCAGAATCGGTGGTGAAGAACGGATTGCCGGTGCCCCCGGCAAAGATCACTACGCGGCCGAGCGAGAGGTGGTAAAGCGTGGCGCGCTGCGAGAAGCTCTCGCAGATTTCCGGCATGGAGATGGCCGAGAGCACGACGGTGTCGATATCCAGCTTGCGCAGCGAGGTCGCGAGCGCCAGCGCGTTGATGATCGTACCGAGCATCCCCATGTGGTCGCCGGTCACGCGATCCCCGCCCTTTGAGGCTACCGCAACACCGCGAAAAATATTGCCGCCGCCGACCACGACGCCGACCTCGACACCCATGGCGCGCGCTTCGGCGATATCGGAGGCAATCCGGTCTGCAACGGTCACGTCGATGCCAAAACCCTGACTGCCCATCAGAGCTTCACCGGAGGCCTTGAGCAACACGCGCTTGTAGATCGGCTGGGACATCGTAGCTCCTTGAAGTGATCACCGGGGGAATGATTGTGAATGCCGGATACACGAAGGGCACCGCGTTGTCACGCGATGCCCTGACGTTTTCCCTGATATGGTTTCACCAAACCGGGATATGTCTCTTTTCGATCGGGCTTTTCCGCACGTCTTCAAACTGCGGAAAAGCCCTATCGTTTTGTTTCCTTACGCATTCCGAACGGAAAACCGCTACGCACTTTTCCTGGAAATGCTCAGATCAGCCCTTGGCGACAGCCGCAACTTCTGCAGCGAAGTCGCTTTCTTCCTTCTCGACGCCTTCGCCGAGCAGCAGACGGGCCATGCCGGTGATTTCGATCGGGGCGCCGGCGGTCTTTTCAGCTTCCTTGAGGGCAGCACCGACCGTCAGGTCCGGGTTGATGACGAAAGCCTGCGAGAGAAGAGCGACTTCCTCGAAGAACTTGCGCATGCGGCCTTCGACCATCTTTTCGATGATGGCTTCCGGCTTGCCGGATTCGCGGGACTGCTCGATGAAGACGTTGCGTTCGCGCTCAGCGACGGCGGCATCGACTTCTTCAGCACGGATAGCCAGCGGGTTGGTGGCAGCAATGTGCATGGCGATCTGGCGGCCGATCGACGTCAGAACGGCCTTGTCACCGACCGACTTAAGAGCGACCAGAACGCCGAGCTTGCCGATACCGTCGCCGGCAGCGTTATGGATGTAAGTCGCCACGACGCCGTGCTCGACTTCCAGCTTGGCCGCACGACGGAGCGTCATGTTCTCGCCGATGGTTGCGATCGCGTCCTTGATCGCGTCGGCGACCGCCTTGCCGGATGCCGGATAGGTCGCAGCCGAAATGGCTTCGACCGTACCGTTGGTGGACAGCGCAACTTCGGCGATGCCGCGAGCGAGGTCCTGGAAGGCATCGTTGCGGGCAACGAAGTCGGTTTCGGAGTTGAGCTCAACAACAACGGCCTTGTGACCGGCGCCGGCAATAGCGATCAGGCCTTCAGCGGCGGTGCGGCCGGACTTCTTGTCGGCCTTGGAGATGCCCTTGGCGCGCAGCCAATCGATCGCGGCTTCGATATCGCCGTTCGTCTCGGTCAGCGCCTTCTTGCAGTCCATCATGCCTGCGCCAGACTTTTCGCGCAGTTCTTTCACCAGTGCAGCCGTAATCTCGGTCATAAGCTTCCTCTTGTCGGTTCATACGGTGCGGCGAAGGGCGTCAAGCCGAAGCGGCACCGATTTGAGGGACGAAATGTACCCGTAAGTATGACAGCGTTATGAAGCAGCGTCATACTGTGGAATTCTTGATTGGAACGTGCCTGGATTTTCCGCCTACAGCGCCGCGCGTCACAGATGGCGCGTAAAGGTCGCTGTAGCACTTTAAATCTGCTGCATAATTTACCCTTAAATCGATTGGGATTTAAGGAATTATGCAGCGGGCAAGCAGTTACCAAAAACGCAATAAGGCCGCTCGAACTTGTTGAAGTCGCAAACGGCCTTATCCCGGATGTCATTGCGCTTGGGCGGACAGTTTATTGTCCGCCTCTTGGCGCGATCAGGCTTCGGTGCCGTCCGCCAGGGTCGGCTCGACCGGAGCTTCTTCAGAAGCGCCGAGGTCACGGCCCGATGCGCTCTGCTGGCGAGCAATGCCGTCGATGGCAGCGCGCGAGATCAGGTCGCAGTAAAGAGCGATGGCGCGCGATGCGTCGTCGTTGCCCGGGATCGGGTAGTCGATCAGGTCCGGATCGCAGTTCGAGTCGATGATGGCGACGACCGGGATACCGAGGCGCTTGGCTTCGTCGATCGCGATCTTTTCCTTGTTGGTGTCGATGATGAACATCAGGTCCGGCGTGCCGCCCATGTCCTTGATACCGCCGAGGGCCTTGTCGAGCTTTTCGCGCTCGCGCTCAAGGTTCAGACGCTCCTTCTTGGTGAAGCCCTGGGCTTCGCCGGAGAGGATTTCGTCGAGCTTGCGCAGACGCTGGATCGAGTTGGAGATCGTCTTCCAGTTGGTCATCATGCCGCCGAGCCAGCGGGCGTTGACGTAATACTGAGCCGAACGCTTTGCGCTATCGGCGATCAGTTCGGACGCTTGACGCTTGGTGCCGACGAACAGAACGCGGCCGCCGCGGGCAACGGTGTCGCTGACAACCTGCAGAGCGCGGCTCAGCAACGGAACCGTCTGGGCGAGGTCGATGATGTGGATGTTGTTACGATCGCCGAAAATGTACGGCTTCATCTTCGGGTTCCAGCGGTGCGTCTGGTGGCCGAAGTGAACACCTGCTTCGAGAAGCTGGCGCATAGAAAAATCGGGCAATGCCATGCCTTTGTATCCTTTTCCGGTTGAACCTCCGCAAGGCGAACAGCATCCTCTTCGAGAATGCCACCGGGCGGAAAAATCCGGATTTCTCCCGGACAATCCCATGCCTTACGTGTGGAATGCGGGTGCCCATACATTCGATTCGCATGGAATGCAAGGCTTGAGGCTCAAAATAACCGATTCTTATCTCAATCCATCCCGCAGCGAGCTATTGGCACGCCTTCGTACCGAGAACTTCAAGCTTGGTGAGCTTGCCGGTCAGCACGAAGTCGCCATAATCCATGGTGAGGTCGCGCGTGATGCCGTTCTCGTAGAGTTTAAAGGACATGCGGTAGACGGGTATGGCGTCGCCCGCGGACTTTTCGTTGAAATAAGCCACAGTCACCGGCCAGAAAGGCGTCTTGGAGAAGGCACCAGCCTTGTCGGCATCGGGATCGTCCGTTGCCGGCGTCTGCTCCTTACCCACGACGGTGGTCGCGATCAGCGGCTTGTCGCCGTCATCCGAACCATCGAAAACCTGTGCCTCGAAGAAATTCTTGCCGAGCTTCGCATTATGAATGATGTCGAGCATGTGCTCCGTCGGGAAGCGGCTCTCGATGATCTGGACTTGCTTGTTCTGCGGCTGCGTGAGATCGACCTTGATGCCCTTCTGGTCGTCGCTTGCGGCGCCGCGTACGTCCTTGTCGAGCTGGCTGTCGGTATAGGATTTGGTTTCGAAGCGGAACAGGCGCTTGCCGAGATCCTCGAAAGTCGTCGTCTGCTGGTCGCTGACGCGCGTTGAGTCACCCGTATCGATCTTCGTCACGAAACGGAAATTGGTGGTGAATCCGGTGCAATCGGAGCCTTCGAACTCATAGACCATGCGGCCGACCATGCCGGAAATGCCGGAGCGGTCAGAGGCATCCTTCAGTTCGAGATCATAGACGGCGCGATGCGCGATCAGCCCACTCGGACCGGCCGCATAGGCTGCCGAGGTTCCCAGTGACAGAATGCTCAGGCCCGAAACGACGGTAGCAGCAAGACTCGAGCGGAACATTCATTATCTCCTGTTGGACTCGCACGCGATGTTATAAGAACGCTTTCGGCTGAAACGAGGCTGCCGATCCTAAGTGACGGAATTTAGTCTTGATGCCGGATTTTTGAAGTTTTTACAACAAAACGGGAGATGAATAATGTCCGACGCTATCGAGGGCCGCCTGAAGGAACTCGGCATCGTTCTGCCGCAAGCTGCAGCTCCGGCCGCCAATTACGTTCCCTATGTCATCAGCGGCAATCTTCTGTATCTGTCGGGCCAGCTGCCGATGGAAAACGGCAAGATCGGCGTGACAGGCCATCTCGGCAAGGACGTCGACGTGGCCGCCGGCCAGCGTGCGGCAGAGCTCTGCGCCATCAATATTCTCGCCCAGGCGAAAGCTGCCCTCGGCGGCGATCTCGGCCGGATCAAGCGGCTGATCAAGCTCAACGGCTTCGTTGCCTCAACACCCGATTTCGTCGAACAGCACCTTGTGATCAACGGCGCATCCAATCTTCTGGCAAACGTACTGGGCGAAGCCGGCAAGCATGCCCGCGCCGCTGTCGGCATGGCCGCCCTGCCGCTCAATGCCGCCGTTGAAATCGATGCCATTCTGGAAATTGCATAATGAGCAAGCTTGCCTGGTTGACCGAGCGTCCCGTCGCTCACCGCGGCTATCACGACATGAACAAGGAGGTTTGGGAGAATACGCTCTCGGCCTTCAGCCGCGCCATCGAGGCGGGTTTTGCCATCGAATGCGACCTGCACTACGCCTCGGACGGCGTTCCGGTGGTCTTCCATGACGACGACCTCCAGCGCGTCTGCAATCTGCCGGGCGAAGTGCGCGAACGCACTTCCGCCGAGCTCGGTCTGCTGTCGGTCGGCGGTACCAAGGACAAGATCCCGACGCTGAAGCAGCTCCTGCAGCTTTGCGGCGGCAAGGTGCCGCTGGTGCTGGAGCTCAAGGGACGCGAAGGCGATGACGATGGCTTTGCGGAATCCGTGCTCGAAGTGCTGGAAGGCTACAAGGGGCATGTAGCGCTGATGAGTTTCGACCATTGGCTGCTGAAGGATCTTAAAAGCCTGGAAGCGCCCTACCCTGTGGGACTGACCGCTGAAGGAAACAAGCCTGAGACGTTTTTTCAGCATGACGAAGCCATGCATCTTGGGTTAGACTTCATTTCGTACTTCTACGGCCACCTGCCGAACCCCTTTGTTACGGCGCAACGCCAGCGCGGTATTCCGGTCATCACCTGGACCGTGCGCGACGAAGCGGCCCGCAAACATACATTTGCCAATGCAGACCAGATGACCTTCGAAGGTTTTGATCCGCGCCTGGCCTCGTAAATCGGCATCGATTGAAGGAGAGGCTTTGCGCATACCCAAATTGCCGCTGCGCCGACGGCACGCCCATCGGGCGGAGGCGCAGCGGTGAGAGCCCCTCCCTTCCTTCCAAGCGCAAGACCTTGATGACAGACGAATTATCCATTCGAGTCGAACGATCCTTCAAGAACATCGCCCCGGAGAGCTGGTCCAAGCTCGCCGGAGCGTCCAGAACCGGCACCGTCCTGCCCTACAATCCCTTTGTCTCGCACGCCTTCCTCTCATCGCTGGAGGAGTCCGGCTCCGCAACCGACAAGACGGGATGGCTCGGCAATCATCTGCTGCTCGAAACCGACGGCGGCGAATTGCTTGGTGCCGTCGCGGGCTACCTGAAGAGCCATAGCCAGGGCGAATATGTCTTCGATCATGGCTGGGCCGATGCCTTCGAACGAGCCGACGGCCGCTATTATCCGAAGCTGCAGTGCTCCATTCCCTTCACGCCCGCCACCGGACCGCGGCTGCTCGTCGCCGAGGGACAGGATCGGAGTGTGCTGCAGCCGGCGCTTGCCGAGAGCCTGAAAGAGGTCACCCGACAGCTCGGCGTTTCCTCGGCGCACATCACCTTCTTGCCGGAAGACGAGGTTTCGGTTTTCGAAACCGACGGCTATCTGCATCGCACCGACCAGCAGTTCCACTTCATCAACGAGGGTTACGCCGATCACGACGCTTTCCTGGAGACGCTGGCATCGCGCAAGCGCAAGGCGCTAAAGAAGGAACGGCGCGCGGCGGTCGAGCACGGCATCACCATCGACTGGCTGACCGGCAGCGATCTGACCGAAGGCCTATGGGACCAGTTCTTCGCCTTCTATATGGATACAGGCAGCCGCAAATGGGGCCGCCCCTACCTCACGCGGAAATTCTATTCGCTGATCGGCGAGCGTATGCCTGACGATATCCTGCTCGTCATGGCCAAGCGTGAGGGACGTTACATCGCCGGCGCCATCAACTTCATCGGCGGCGAGACGCTTTACGGCCGCCATTGGGGATGCATCGAGGATCATCCCTTCCTGCATTTCGAAGTCTGCTATCATCAGGCGATCGATTTTGCGCTGAGCAAAGGCTTGAAGCGCGTGGAAGCCGGAGCACAGGGCGAGCACAAGCTGGCGCGCGGCTATCTTCCCGTCATCACGCATTCCGCGCATTATATCGGCCATCAGGGTCTGCGGCGCGCCGTCGCCGACTACCTGGAGCATGAGCGGGAACAAGTGGAGGAGATGAGCGAAATTCTTACAGAGCACAGTCCCTTCCGCAAGGGTGAGCGGCAGGATATCTAACCGTTCGGCATAAACACAAACCCAAGACGAGGAGACCCTGGATGACCAGCCCCGCCTATGACGACAACAATATCTTCGCAAAGATCCTGAAGGGCGATATTCCTTCCTACCGCGTCTACGAGGATGAGCACACCGTCGCCTTCATGGATGTGATGCCGCAGTCGCCGGGCCATACGCTTGTCGTGCCGAAGGCACCCTCGCGCAATATTTTCGATGCCGATCCGGCCGCGCTGCAGCATGCTATCACGGTGGTACAAAAGATCGCCGTGGCCGTTCGGGACGCCTTCGACGCGGATGGCGTCTATATCGCGCAGTTCAACGAGCCCCCCGCGGGACAAACCGTCTTCCATCTGCATTTCCACGTTATCCCGCGCATCGAGGGCGTCGCGCTGAAGCCGCATTCGGGCAAGATGGAGGATGGCGCTGTGCTGGCGGAAAACGCAAGGAAGATCATCGAAGCGCTGGCTTGATGCGCTGAGATTCTCAAGTCTTCTCTGAGGTTTTCCTCATAACCATATAAAAACGGCTGCATTATCTCTAGTGCAGCCGTTTCATTCTTCTCAAATCACCGATCGGCGACTACTTACGCGGAACCTTCGGAACCGTGCCGCCGCCCTTGCGCGGCGACTTGCCTTCGGACTCGTCGCTTTCGCTCGACGTCGAAGCCTTGGCCGAGCGGCGGCTGTCAGCTGCCGTTGCAGCCTTGCCGACGCGGCTTCTGGCCTTGACGGTGGTGTCGCCGTCATCCTCTTCCACCTCGGTCGGCACATCGCCCACTTCGGCTTCCGGCTTCGGCCGGATCGGAGCGGTGTCGGCGATCGCTTCGAGCAGGATGCCGGTCGAGCCGTCTTCCTTCTTGCCGACGGTGACGTTGACGACGCCGCCCTTCTTCAGCTTGCCGAAGAGGATTTCATTGGCCAGCGGCTTCTTGATGCTTTCCTGGATGACGCGCGCCAGCGGACGGGCGCCCATCTTATCGTCGTAACCCTTCTCGGACAGCCATGCGATGGCGTCCTCGTGCAAGTCGAAGGTAACGTTCCGTTCGGAAAGCTGCGCTTCCAGCTGCATGATGAACTTCTGCACGACCTTGTGGATAACGGTCGTCGGCAACGGCGCGAAGGGAATGACAGCATCCAGACGGTTGCGGAATTCCGGCGTGAACAGGCGATTGAGAGCCTCTTCATCCTCGCCCGTACGCTTGGACGAACCGAAGCCGATCGCGGCCTTGGCCATTTCCGAAGCGCCCGCATTGGTCGTCATGATCAGGATGACGTTGCGGAAGTCGATCTTCTTGCCGTTATGGTCTGTCAGCGCGCCATGGTCCATGACCTGCAGCAGGATATTGAAGATATCCGGATGCGCCTTCTCGATTTCGTCGAGCAGAACCACGCTGTGCGGATGCTGATCGACGCCATCGGTCAGCAGACCGCCCTGGTCGAAGCCGACATAGCCGGGAGGTGCACCGAGCAGACGAGAAACCGTATGGCGCTCCATGTATTCCGACATATCGAAGCGTAGCAGTTCGACGCCGAGCGACGAGGCAAGCTGTTTGGCAACTTCCGTCTTGCCGACACCGGTGGGGCCGGAGAAGACGTAGCAGCCGATCGGCTTGTTCGGCTCGCGCAAGCCCGCACGTGCCAGCTTGATCGAGGTCGACAGTGCTTCGATCGCCGTATCCTGGCCGTAGACGACCGAACGCAGTTCCTGCTCGAGATTGGCGAGCACCATCTCGTCATCCTTGGAAACCGTCTTCGGCGGAATGCGGGCCATGGTCGCAATCGTCGCTTCGATCTCCTTTTCGGTGATCAGCTTGCGGCGCTTGGACGGCGGCAGCAGCATCTGGGCCGCACCAGTCTCGTCGATCACGTCGATCGCCTTATCCGGCAGCTTGCGGTCGGAGATATAGCGCGCCGACAGCTCGACAGCCGTCTTGATGGCGTCGTTCGAGTAGCGCAGGTGATGGTACTCTTCGAAATAGGGCTTCAGGCCCTTCATGATTTCGATGGCATCCTCGATGCTCGGCTCATTGACGTCGATCTTCTGGAAGCGGCGGACGAGCGCCCGGTCCTTCTCGAAGAACTGACGATATTCCTTATAGGTGGTCGAACCGATGCAACGGATCGCGCCTGAGGAAAGGGCCGGCTTCAATAGGTTCGATGCGTCCATCGCGCCGCCGGAGGTGGCGCCTGCACCGATGACGGTGTGGATCTCGTCGATGAACAGCACGGCGCCCGGATACTCCTCAAGCTCTTTGACGACCTGCTTCAGGCGTTCTTCGAAATCGCCGCGATAACGGGTGCCGGCAAGCAGCGTACCCATATCGAGCGAAAAGATCGTGGCATCGGCAAGCGCTTCCGGAACCTTGCCCTCGACGATCCGCTTGGCAAGACCTTCGGCAATCGCCGTCTTACCCACGCCGGGATCGCCGACGTAGAGCGGATTGTTCTTCGAGCGGCGGCATAGCACCTGGATGGTGCGGTTGACCTCGGAATTGCGGCCGATCAGCGGATCGATCTTGCCGTTCTTGGCCTTCTCGTTGAGGTTGACGCAATAGGCCTTCAGCGCGTCCTGCTGCTTCTTGCCATTGCCCTCCTCCTGCTCGCCGCGGGAAGTCGGCTTGCTTTCGGATTCGCTTTCCTCGGCGCCGCGCGGCGTGCGGGTCTGGGAGGAACCCGGGCGCTTGCCGATGCCGTGCGAGATATAGTTGACCGCGTCATAGCGGGTCATTTCCTGCTCCTGCAGGAAGAAGGCAGCATGGCTTTCCCGCTCCGCGAAAATCGCGACGAGAACATTGGCGCCCGTCACTTCCTCGCGGCCGGAAGATTGCACATGGATCACGGCACGCTGGATGACGCGCTGGAAGCCGGAGGTCGGCTTCGAGTCCTCATCATAGCCCGTGACCAGGTTGGAGAGTTCATTATCGACGTATTCAGTCAGAGTCTTACGGAGCGCGTCGAGATCAACATTGCACGCGCCCATGACAGCTGCGGCATCGGCGTCGTCTACCAGCGCCAAAAGCAGATGTTCCAGCGTGGCATACTCGTGATGCCGCTCGTTCGCGTAGGTCAGTGCCTGATGCAGCGCCTTCTCAAGACTAGGCGAAAATGTTGGCACGTTCAGATCCTCACTTCTTTTCCATAACACATTGCAGCGGATGCTGGTGCTGCCGGGCAAAGTCCATCACCTGGCTCACCTTCGTTTCGGCTACTTCATATGTATATATCCCGCACTCACCCACGCCGTGGTTGTGGACATGAAGCATAATGCGGGTGGCACCTTCTAGATCCTTTTGGAAGAAACGCTCCAGGATATGGATCACGAAGTCCATGGGCGTATAGTCGTCATTCAGAAGCAGCACGCGGTACAGGTTCGGTTTTTTGGTCTTGGGCTTGGTCCGCGTGATAACCGAGGTCCCACGGTTTCCGTTGTCCCCGTTCCTTTCGCTGTTGTTTTGCATCCGGATCGGCTCAGCGATCATTTCATTCATTCCTCAAATCATCCGGCAGAAGCTATCGCATTCCGACTTGGCACTGGGTTGGTTTCTTCATTTGGTCGGGCCGGATATCCGAACCTCTAACTTAGTTCATATTGGCGTGATTTTAAGCCCCTTGCGGGACACTGCAATCACAATTCGCTGACAAAGGGGGCTGCGGCCAAAAAAGTCGCTGCATATCGCCACATCCGGTTGGGCGCGTCAAAACGCAAAAGACCGGCCACGCATCGCGCAGCCGGTCTTTCCGGAAATTTTGCCTTTCGGCGAAAGTTTAAGCGGCGGTCGCCGTTGCTGTTGCCTTGTTGGCGGCCTTCGTCGCAGCCGCGACCGGCGCTTCGTAAGGCTTGTAGGCAGTCTTGGCGAGATCGGCATACATTTCGCCAAGCTTGGTGGCTTCGGCAACGAAGTTTTCGTAGGAAGACTTCACATAGCTGCTCTGCAGTTCGAAGGCAGCTTCGAAGCTCTTGACGCCGGCGAGCGTTTCGAAGTGTGCAACACCATCCTGGAAAGACTTCTTGGAGTATTCAGCAGCTTCGGCAGCAATTGCCTGAAAGCCCTTGGTGACATCGGAATAGCTCTTCAGCGCCGTGTCCATGGCTTCCTTGCCCTTCTTGTTCGCTTCATCGAAATTGAACATGCTTCTCCGTCCCTTGTTGGCCGGCCGGCGGCCGGTTTACAGGGACAAAGGTTAAATGCGACGCACAATTAGTCAAGTAGTCTTGTGCGTCGCAATATCCCTTTGCGGTTGCATTTTGAATGACAGCGCGGGGTCGAGGATAATGGGTGCGCCGCATCATTCTGTTTTTCCTAATATATATCATCGCGCCTGCAACCACAGGCTTTGATTAAAATATTGGCATTTGGTCAGAAAGAAGCCGCAAGAGATCAGAACGGCGGCGGAATGATCAAATAGGCAAACACCAAAGAAAAAGGCCGTATTTCAATGAAATACGGCCCGAATATTCGATCGCTATACGAGATCGATATAATTAGAGATCGACGTCCAGAATGGCCATCGAGAAATTATAGGAACGGTCGCCATCCTCGTCATCGATATAGACGACACCCAGAAATTCTTCGCCGAGATAGACTTCCGCAGAATCGTTCTTGCGCGGGCGGGCCTTCACTACGACCTGCGGGTTGAACGTGCGCTTGAAATAGGCGTCGAGTTTCTTGATTTCTTCAGGCTTCACAATGCTTCTCCGTGAGGATCTCGGTTGGCCGCTTCTTGCATAGGAAAAGCGGCAGTGTAAAGACCGGAACCGCGCATAGCTATCCAGCGGCAGCGCAAGCCTCGGAAAATCGAATTGGAACTTCCTAGATTCCCGCACCCATGATCTGATCCACGATCAATTGCTCGGCAAGCAGCTGATCCATCGAGCGAGATGGCTCGGAACACCCTGCTTCTCCGACCACCTTGGCCGGCACGCCTGCAACGGTCGTCTTGGCGGGCACTTCCTTCAGCACCACCGAGCCGGCGGCGATGCGCGAGCAATGGCCGATCTGGATATTGCCCAGGATCTTGGCGCCCGCCCCGATCAAAACGCCATGGGCGATCTTCGGATGGCGGTCGCTGCCCTCCTTGCCGGTGCCGCCGAGCGTGACCCCGTGCAGGATCGAGACGTTGTCGCCGATGACTGCCGTTTCGCCCACGACGAGGCCGGTCGCGTGATCAAGGAAGATACCCTTGCCGATGCGCGCCGCCGGATTGATGTCAGTCTGGAAAACGCTGGAGGAGCGACTCTGCAGATAGAGCGCGAAATCGCGGCGGCCGCGATTATGGAGCCAATGCGCAAGCCGGTGCGTCTGCAGCGCATGAAAGCCCTTGAAGTAGAGCACAGGCTCCAAGAACCGCAGGCAGGCGGGATCGCGATCATAGACGGCCTGGATATCGACACGGAGGATCGATCCCCATTCCGGCCAGTCGGCCAGCATTTCTTCAAATGTCTGCCGCAAAAGGATGGCCTGCAGATCCGGATGGTCGAGCCGCTCGCAGATGCGATAGATGACGCATTCTTCCAGCGAACGATGGTTTATGATCGTCGAATAGAGGAAGGCGGCAAGGAGCGGGTCCCTTTCGGCAGCGGTGCGCGCTTCCTCGCGCATGCTGTCCCAGATCGGGTCCATGACCTTCACTGCGCCCAAGCCTTCTACCTGGCGAATATCCGTTGCTGCGACCATTGGCGGTCTCCCGATTTTCTGTCAGGGCTGCATTATATAGAATAAAAGCCACGCAACACAAATGGGTTGGTCGCAGATGAATTTCGAGCATGACTTTGCCGGCGGTCTCATTCAAGCGACATGCAGCGACGCCATAGGGACGATTGTGATCAGCAACCCCGACAGAAAGAATGCGGTGACGGCTGCCATGTGGCGCGCCATCCCGCAGGCCGTGCGCATTCTGACCGATGAAGCCCATGCACATGTGATTGTTCTGCGCGGCATGGGCGCGGATTTTTCGGCCGGCGCCGATATCAGCGAATTCGACAGCGTACGCAAGAACTCCGAGACCGCGGTCGCCTATGAGGCGCTGAACAGCCAGGCATTCGAGGCTATGCGTCACTGCCGCGTGCCGACGATCGCCGCAATCCGCGGCATCTGCTATGGCGGCGGCTTCGGGCTTGCCGCCGCCTGCGATCTGCGGATTGCCGAACGGGGCGCGCGATTCTGCGTGCCCGCCGCCCGCCTCGGCATCGCCTATCCCGCCGACGCCGTGCAGGACATCGTCAACGCGCTCGGAGCGCAGATGACCAAGGTCACGCTCTTCACCGGCGCGCCCATGTCTGGCGAGAAGATGGTTGCAGCCGGCTTTCTTCTGGAGGAAATCGACGCAGAGGTGTTCGATGGCGAAGTATCCGCCCTCGCCCATGCCATCGCCGCCAATGCGCCGATCGCGCTGCACGCTTCGAAACTCGCGATCCGGGCCGTCATCGAGCAGGATGGGGACCTTCTGCGCGAAGCGGAAGTGATCGGCGCCGAGACGTTCGACAGCGCCGATTATGTCGAGGGCCGCGCTGCCTTTGCAGAGCGGCGGAAGCCACACTTCACCGGCAAGTGACTTAGCGCTTGCCGAGACGCTGATAAAATTCGAGAACCGCCGCTTTGAAGATCTTGTCGCCGACGGCGAGCATGTGATCGCGGTTCGGTATGTCGATGACCTCGGCGTTCGGCATCAATGCGGCCAGTTCCTGGCCCGAGCCGGCGATATCGTCCTTGGTGCCGACGGCGATCAGGGTCGGCGCCTCGATCCTTGCCACATCCTCCCTCGAGGCCAGATCGCGTGAGCCTTGGATACAGGCGGCCAGCGCCTGCCGATCGCTTTTCGTCTGTTCGGCAAAGGCGCGGAACATGCGCCCACGTGCATGGGTGACATCATCGAGCGACGGCGCCACCAGCGCGTCCGCAATCGGATCCCAATCGCCGACGCCCTCGACCATGCCGATGCCGAGACCGCCGAGAACCAGCGAGCGGACGCGATCCGGATGAGCGATCGCCATGAAGGTCGAAACACGGGCACCCATGGAATAACCCATGATATGCGCCTCGGGGATGCCCAGATGATCGAGAAGGGCGACGGCATCCTCAGCCATGATCCATGGATGGTAGACATCGGCATCGTAAAGCTTGTCGCTCGCGCCGTGGCCACGGTTGTCGATGGCGATCACGCGATAGCCCGCCTCGCCCAACGTCTTCAGCCAGCCCGGATTGACCCAATTCGCAATCGCCGTCGAGGCGAAGCCGTGGATCAGCAGCACCGGCGGGCCGTTCGGATCGCCATCATCGAAAAAGGCAAGCTTCAATCCGTCTCTGATAAAATGGGACATCGGGGGAGCATTGAGATTCATGGCGTCGTCTTCACAAACTGGATCCTGTTGAGGCCGGACCATATTTTATCGGCGATATCAAATGAACCCTATGCCCGCGAAAATCTCTGTCTCAAGCCGGACTTTCGCACTACACAATCGGGAAGAAGGATTATAAAGAGGGGCTACCAAGTCTGGCGCAACATTCATGCCGCTCACGGCAAGACGCATTCGGAGATCATCATGGCCGGCCATAATATTCCCCATTTCCAGAACGACGGCGGACATCGCGTCATCGAAATCGGCGTAAAGGAATTCATGTGCACCGGCGCTTCGGTTCCCTATGATCATCCGCACATCTTCATCGACCTCGGCGACGAGAGCGAAAAGGTCTGCTCCTACTGCTCGACGCTGTACCGCTACAATCCGTCGCTGAAGGCGGACCAGACCAACCCGGCCGGCTGCGTCTTCCACTTCAAGGCGGCGTGACGCCTTAGAGTCCGATCGGACATAAAGAAATGCCGATCAAAGCAGCCGCAATCATCGGCGCCGGAATAGCCGGATTGACGGGGGCGCTGGCGCTGGCGAGACACGGGATTGCCTCCGACATTTTCGAACAGGCGGAGGTACTGACCGAAGTGGGCGCCGGCCTGCAGATTTCACCGAATGCTTCCCGCATCCTCGACACGCTCGGCGTGCTCGATGCGCTCAGACCGGTTTGGCTGGAGCCGGAGGAAGTCCGGCTCGTATCCGGCTCGTCGCTGCGGCCGGTCGCCTCCGTTCCCTGTGGAAAATTTGCCCGAGAGCGGTGGGGTGCGCCCTATGGCGCCGCACATCGCGCGACCCTGCAAAAGGCGCTCCTCAATGCGGTGACGGCCAATGATTTATGCAGGCTGCACCTCGGCCGGCACATCGATATCAAGGACAAACAGACACTAGAAGAGAGCGCCGGAAGGGAATTCGATCTCGTCATCGGCGCAGACGGCGTGTGGTCGAAAGCGCATACGATGGTGCCCGGTGCGCCCTCGCCGCTCTTCTCCGGGAATATTGCCTGGCGCTTCTCCATCCCGCAGGCGGCGGCCCCGCCTCTGCTGGACAAGGCGAACGTCACGGCATTCCTCGGTCCTTCCAGCCACCTCGTCTGCTATCCCATCCGGGAAAATGCCGCCTTCAATATCGTCGCCATCGTCTCCGGCAGCAGCACCAGCCGCGATTGGGATGCGACCGGCAGCAAGGCGCAGCGCGAGCAGATGCTGCGTGGCTTTTCCGGCTGGAACAGTGCGATTCTGCAAATGCTGGAGGCTCAGGAGCAGACAAGCTTCTGGCCGCTCTACGAGATGAAGGACGGTCGGTGGCATAATGGCAGCGATACGATTCTGATCGGAGACGCTGCGCATGCGATGATGCCGTTTGCGGCGCAAGGCGCAGCCATGGCGATCGAGGATGCCTTCGAGCTTGGCGGGCTGCTTTCCGCGCGCTCGCCGGCGGAAGCCTTCGAACTCTATGAAAAGCATCGGGCGCCACGGATTGCGCGCCTGAGGCAACGCGCCGCCTTCAATCAGTTCGCCTATCATGCCCGCGGCCCGATTCGGATCGCGCGTGACCTCGTTCTCTCCCTCCGTCCGCCGCAAAGCCTCGCGGCGGACATGGACTGGATCTACGGCTACCGCGCCATCGGTTGATCAAACCTCTTTGGCGGCGGCAAAGCCCTTTTCGATATCCGCCTTGAGATCCGGCACGTCTTCGAGACCAATCTGCAGGCGGATAACCGGCCCTTCCGTCGGGACCTTGGTGACGCGCCGGTCGTTGAGATTGACGTGCAGAGCCAGACTTTCGAAACCACCCCAGGAATAGCCGAGAGCGAAAATCCGCAAGGCATCGAGGAAGGCATGCGCCTTCGCCTTGAATTTCTGTGGCTCGTCGACAGCCAGAACGAAGGAGAAAATCCCGCTCGCACCCTTGAAATCACGCTTCCAGAGTTCGTGGCTGGGGAAGCTCGGCAAAGCCGGATGCAAGACGCGCGCGACCTCCTCCCTACCCTCGAGCCACTGGGCGATAGCAAGCGCGCTTTCCTGATGGCGATCCAGGCGCACGCCCATGGTACGCAAGCCGCGCAGCACCTGGTAGGCGTCGTCGGGCGCCCCACAAAGGCCGAGCTGACCGTGAGCGTCCAGCAACCGCTTCCAATGCGCCTCGTTGGCGGAAACCGTGCCCATCAAAATGTCGGAATGGCCGGCGGGGTATTTCGTCACCGCGTGAATGGAAACGTCGACGCCATAATCGAGCGGCTTGAAATAGAGCGGCGTTGCCCAGGTATTGTCCATGGTCACGACGCAGCCGTGACGATGAGCCGCCGCCGAGATTGCGGGGATATCCTGCACTTCGAAGGTGTTGGAACCCGGCGATTCCGTATGGACCAGCTTGGTGTTCGGCTTGATCAACCGCTCGATATCGGCGCCAACCGACGGATCGTAATAATCGACCTCAACGCCGAGGCGCTTCAGCATGGTATCGCAGAAGAAGCGCGTGGGACCATAGACCGAATCAACGATCAGCGCATGATCTCCGGCGGAGAGGTAGGCAAGAAGCGGCACCGTGACCGCCGCAAGCCCGGACGGCACGATGATCGTTCCCGCCGATCCTTCCAGCGCGTTCATTGCTTCGCATAGGGCATCCGTCGTCGGCGTGCCGCGGGTTCCGTAGGTATATTTCTGGTCGTGCGTCTCCATCACGCGCGCATTGGGAAACAGCACCGTCGAGGCACGTACGACAGGCGGATTAACGAAGCCGTGATAATCGAACGGCGAATTGCCGATATGGGACAAACGCGTATTGATGCCGGCGTTCGGCAGGTTTGTGTCTTTGTCTTTCATGTCAGGATATGCCTTTGGCGCTGTTGGAAGCTGGATTTGTGGCGACCAAGTCCAGTGGGGTCAACCCCGATCATTCCACCGCCGCACATTATTATAAGGCTAAAATAACAAAAATGGCGACCAAAACCCCATTTTCGCGCAGATTTTTGGCAAACCACCGCTCATTTTGACGCCAAATGCCCAGTTTCCGGCCTCTCCTGGCGAAAATGCCGAATAAATTCGCAATAATTGGGGCGATCTCTTGACCGCTACACCATTTGCGACTGTGATAGCGCCACTCGCACCCGAAAAGGGAAGGAACGTGGTTCTCCAAGGACCTGTCGGGCAGCGATACAGTTTAACTATAAAACAATAGACAAAGGTAGGGAAAATGAAAAAGATTGCTCTCTCCGCATTCCTCGGAGTCGCAGCCTTGGCTTACACCGCGTCTGGGGCCTCCGCCTCGACGCTGAGCGACGTAAAGGCCAAGGGCTTCGTGCAATGCGGCGTGAATCCTGCTCTTCTCGGCTTCGCGCAGCCGGATGCGTCCGGTAACTGGGCCGGCTTCGACATCGACTTCTGCAAGGCTGTGGCTTCGGCCGTATTCGGCGACCCGACCAAGGTGAAATACACCCCTCTCAGCGCGAAGGACCGTTTTACGGCGCTGCAGTCCGGCGAAATCGACCTGCTGTCGCGCAATACTACCTGGACGATCAACCGCGACACGGCGCTCGGCCTCAAGTTCCGCCCCGTCACCTATTATGACGGTCAGGGCTTCCTGGTTCACAAGGAGCTGAACGTGAAGTCGGCGCTCGAACTTTCCGGCGCGGCTATTTGCGTCCAGTCCGGCACGACGACCGAGCTCAATCTCGCCGATTATTTCAAGACCAACAACCTTCAGTATAATCCGGTGGTCTTCGACAAGCTCGAAGAAATCACGACGGCCTATGACTCCGGCCGTTGCGACGTCTTCACGACAGACCAGTCACAGCTTTATGCCGTACGCCTGACGTTGAAAAACCCGGACGATAACATCGTTCTGCCCGAGATCATCTCGAAGGAGCCACTTGGCCCGGCCGTTCGCCAGGGTGACGACCAGTGGTTCAACATCGTCAGCTGGACCGCCTATGCGCTCGTGAACGCTGAAGAATTCGGCATCACGCAGAAAAACGTCGACGAGATGAAGAATTCGGCCAACCCGGATATCAAGCGCTTTCTGGGCGCCGAACAGGGCTCCACGATCGGCACCGATCTCGGCTTGACCAACGATTGGTCCTACAACATCATCAAAGGCGTCGGCAATTACGGCGAGATCTTCGAGCGTAACATCGGTGCAAACAGCCCGCTGAAGATCGCCCGCGGCCTCAACGCGCTGTGGAACAAGGGCGGCATTCAGTATGCACCTCCGGTGCGCTAATTCGCAAAGAGCCTAACTTTAAGAGAGAGGCGACTTCGCCTCTCTCCCCTCAAGAAAACAAGCCTGAACAGGCACATTGGGGAAAATTTCTATATGGCAATTACTGTAAACTCGCCTGAAGGCGAGCGTTCGGCCTTATCGGCAGCGCTGTACGATCCCAAAGTTCGGGGTGTGTTCTACCAGGCCGTCACGATTATCATCCTCGCGGCTTTCTGCTGGTTCATCGTCACGAATACGATGGACAATCTGCGCGCCTTGAACAGATCTTTCGGCTTCGACTTCCTCCAAGGCCGCGCCGGTTTCAATCTCGGCCAGGCGCTAATCCCCTATTCGAGCGATTCCACCAATACCAATGCGCTGCTCGTAGGCCTGCTCAACACGCTTCTGATATCGTTCGTGGGCATCATCGCCGCGACGATCGTCGGCTTCATCATCGGCATCGGCAGGCTTTCGCACAATTGGCTGATCGCGAAGCTTTCCCAGGCCTATGTCGAAATCTTCCGCAATATCCCGCCGCTGCTCGTCATCTTCTTCTGGTACAGCGGCGTTCTGGTATTGCTGCCGCAGGCGCGCGATGCCGTGCACCTGCCATTCTCCAGCTATCTCAGCAATCGCGGCCTTGCCTTCCCCAGCCCGATCTTCGGCGCGGGCATGTGGGCCGTGGGCATTGCTTTCCTCGTCGCCATTGCCGCCGTGTTCTTTGTGGCGCGCTGGGCCCACAAGCGTCAGGCGGCAACCGGTCAGCAATTCCACACGATCTGGGTGTCGATCGGCATATTGATCGGCTTGCCGTTGGTGGTCTTCCTGGTGACCGGCATGCCGCTTTCCTTCGATTATCCCATCGCCGGCAAATTCAACCTGACGGGTGGTACGGTGATAAGTCCGGAGTTCCTTGCGCTTCTCCTCGCCCTTTCCCTTTACACCGCGTCCTATATTGCCGAGATCGTGCGCGCCGGCATTCGTGGCGTACCAAAGGGGCAGTCGGAAGCCGCAGGCGCGCTTGGTCTGCGGGCATCAGCCATCAACCGGCTGGTCATCATACCGCAGGCAATGCGCATCATCATTCCGCCGCTGACGAGCCAATATCTCAATCTGATCAAGAACTCGTCGCTTGCCATCGCCATCGGCTATGCCGATGTCGTCGCCGTCGGCGGCGTGATCCTCAACCAGTCCGGCCGAGCCGTCGAAATCGTCATCATCTGGATGGCCATCTATCTCATCCTGAGCATCGCAACGTCGCTGTTCATGAACTGGTTCAACGCCAAGATGGCTCTGGTGGAGAGATAAGATGTCGAGCGTAGATCAAAACTTCGTCAGCAAGACATTGCTTGTTGCGCAGCCGGCACCCGCCAGCGAAAGGGGCGCGTGGCACTGGTTGAAAAAGAACCTGTTTGCCACGCCAAAGGACATTGTTCTGACCTTGCTTGCTGTCGCCTTCCTTGCCTGGACGATACCGCATCTGGTCAACTGGCTGTTCATAAACGCAGTCTGGAGCGGCACAGACCGCACTTTCTGCGCCACTACGGTTCAAGGCGGAACCCAGCCGGATGGCTGGAACGCCGCCTGCTGGGCCTTCGTCCGCGCGAAATTCGTCGTCTTTATGTTCGGCCTCTATCCACCGGACGAGCGCTGGAGGCCGATACTGGTCTGCATCTTGATGGTCGCCAGCTTTGCACCGCTGCTGATGCCGTCCGTTCCCAGAAAGGGATTGAACGCAATTCTGGCATTCTTCGTGCTGCCGGTTATTTCGTTCTTCCTGCTTCATGGCGGTTTTGGCCTTGAAATAGTCGAAACGGAAAGGTGGGGCGGCCTGCTCGTAACGCTGGTGATTGCCTTCGTTGCGATCGCGGTCTCCTTCCCGTTCGGCATCCTGCTTGCGCTCGGCCGCCGCTCCAGGATGCCGGTCGTCCGCATGCTGTGCGTGGGCTTCATTGAAATCATCCGCGGCGTACCATTGATCACCGTGCTGTTTATGGCCAGCTATATGCTGCCGCTGTTCATGCCGCAGGGCTGGACTGTCGATAAGCTTTTGCGTGCCGTGGTCGGCGTTTCGATCTTCACCTCGGCCTATATGGCCGAAGTCATCCGCGGCGGTCTGCAGGCGATACCGAAGGGTCAATTCGAAGGAGCCGACTCACTCGGCCTTGGCTACTGGCAGAAAATGCGGCTGATCATTCTGCCGCAGGCGATCAAGCTGGTCATTCCTGGCATCGTCAACACCTATATCGGCATGTTCAAGGACACGTCGCTCGTGGCGATCATTGGCATGTTCGACCTGCTCGGCATCGTTCGTCAGAACTTCGCGGATGCCGCTTGGGCAAGCGCGGTGACGCCGGTGACGGGTCTTGTATTCGCCGGATTCGTTTTTTGGCTGTTCTGCTTCGGCATGTCGCGCTATTCAGGCTTTGTGGAACGCCATCTCGACACCGGCCACAAGCGATAAAATTGAGGGAAATAGAAAATGGCTGAAGCCCAATCGAAGAAAATGACCGTCTCCGAGACAGAGGTCGCGGTCGATATGATCAATTTGAACAAGTGGTATGGCGACTTCCACGTACTGCGCGATATCAATCTGAAGGTCATGCGCGGCGAGCGCATCGTCATTGCCGGCCCGTCCGGCTCGGGCAAATCGACGATGATCCGCTGCATCAACCGCCTGGAAGAACATCAGAAGGGTCAGATCATCGTCGACGGCGTCGAGCTGACGAACGATCTGAAGAAGATCGACGAAGTGCGCCGCGAAGTCGGCATGGTGTTCCAGCACTTCAATCTCTTCCCGCATCTGACCATTCTGGAAAACTGCACGCTGGCGCCGATCTGGGTGCGCAAGATGCCGAAGAAGCAGGCGGAAGAAGTTGCCATGCACTTCCTCAAGCGCGTCAAGATTCCGGAACAGGCAAAGAAATATCCGGGCCAGCTTTCCGGCGGCCAGCAGCAGCGCGTGGCTATCGCCCGCTCACTCTGCATGAACCCGAAGATCATGCTGTTCGATGAGCCGACCTCGGCGCTCGATCCGGAGATGATCAAGGAAGTGCTCGACACCATGGTCGGCCTTGCCGAAGAAGGCATGACAATGCTGTGCGTGACCCACGAAATGGGCTTTGCCCGCCAGGTCGCCAACCGCGTCATCTTCATGGACCAGGGCCAGATCGTCGAACAGAATTCGCCGAAGGAATTCTTCGACAATCCCCAGCATGAGCGCACAAAGCTCTTCCTCAGCCAGATCCTGCACTGATACGGGGTGGATTGAATAGACAAGACCCGCCGCTGTGCCGCAGCCGGCGGGTTTTTCATAGGCCGATTTCAGCGATCGCCATCAACGTTACGCAGAGGGTATCGCGAGCTGTCTCCTCCTGATTGCCGCCTGGCAATTGGCAGCGTGAGCAAGTCCTGTAGCGTTTCGCAAAAAACGGGATATATTCTTTGTCGCCGCTACTAACGCGGGATTCACGAGACGTCGGGGAAGCGGGCCGTGAAAAAAGGCGACAGGATCATCGGCGGATTAGCTCTCTTGAGTGTCGCTATCATCGTCATCAAGCTGACCGGAGCAATGTACGGCTACGACCTTATCCAGATGGCGGTCGACGCTACAAGGCCAAAAGCTGCCGGCGGCTGGCCGACGGTGGCGAACTGAATGCGAACAGCCAGAACGAACCCTTTCGGCCCAAAGGTGTCACCGATGTCTTAGGTATGCTCTGTTACCTATGTCTTCGGTATGGACAATCGGGAAGATGGCGACCCCTGCAGGATTCGAACCTGCGACCACATGCTTAGAAGGCAAGTGCTCTATCCAGCTGAGCTAAGGGGCCGTAAGGCCTGGCCGCACCTTAGGTGCGGCGGGCAACACATGCCTGAAACCGCCGCCAAACTCAATGGCCGGCGTTCAATAAGTGCCTGGCTTCAGTGAGTCCAGGGCTGGATACGATTGAAGCGGAAGTTGTCAGAATAGGAAACGGTCTGCCGGATGGGATCCTTCGGAGCGACGACGCGGTATTCGATACCGTTGCGCTTGGCGTAGTCTTCCGCCTGCTCCTGCGTCTCGAAGGTGAGCTTGAGCTGCTGGCGCATGTCGCCCGAGGACGTATAGCCCATGATCGGATCGATCTTGCGCGGCGTTTCCTGGTCGAACTCCAGAACCCAGATATTGGTTTTGGCCTTGCCGGATTGCATGGCGGTTTTTGCAGGACGATAAATCTTGGCAGGCATTGCTGCAGCGCCTCCGAATCAAGCGGGAATGATCCGCCTTCTTGCTTCTCTTGCCTTGGCGCGATCCCTTACAGATCACGCGAACACGACTTTTGCTTAGCCGCGAATCCCTTTGTTTTCAAGCGAAAAGGCAGCCGCCACCAGGACGAATTCAAAGACTTCAATGAGGGGATTTTAAATGGTCGGAGTGGAGAGATTCGAACTCCCGACCCTCTGGTCCCAAACCAGATGCGCTACCAGACTGCGCTACACTCCGTGCCTTCAGCATGACCAAAACGAGATCATGAGCTGATTCCGTACCGCCAAACACTTGGTCCTGCGGAACGAGTGGGGAGATACACGGTTCATCTCCTCGCTGCAACAGATAAAATCTCGGGCGGCACATCTTCCCCGATGAAATTTACTTGCCGAGCTTTGCCGAGATGGTGGCACTCGTCACCTTGTCGCCAACGGCGAGGCCGAGTTTGCGAGCGATGCCGGCATTCAGCTCAATGACATAGGCAACCGGCCCGCCAGAACTGATGATCGCTTCAGAATAGGGCACGGCGTTTTCCTGGATATGAGTGACGACACCCTTCTGATCCAGAAACAGCATGTCGAGCGGCAACTTGGTGTTCTTCATCCACATCATGACGGGCCGCGGCGTGCCGAAATCAAACAGCATGCCGTGATCGGCCGGCATGTTGTCGCGATACATGAGGCCCAATTCGAGCTGTGGCGGCGTCAAGGCCAGCTCCACGGTGAATTTATGCGTCTGGCCCTTGGGCGATGCGATCGAAAGCGGTTCCGAATCGAAAGCCATCGACTGTTGCCCTGCGCTCTGTGCCGCGAAAGACGATGGAGCGATGGCCCCAACGAGAAAAAGCGCCAAAATGGCGCTTTTCGAAATTCCAAGAAATCCGGCTTTGTTCATGTCAATGTGGCCGCGTGACCGGGCTCGGCGCATCCGGATGGATTTCCGCCGCCATCAGGCCTTTTTCACCCGGTCCGAAGCGGACAAGAACCACCTGCCCCGGCCGCAGCTCGGCCAGGCCGAAGCGACGCAGCGTTTCCATATGCACGAAGATATCCTCGGTGCCCTCGCCGCGCGTCAGAAAGCCGAAGCCCTTGGTGCGGTTGAACCACTTGACCAGCGCGCGCTCCAGACCGCTCGTCGCCGTCACCTGCACATGCGTGCGAACAGGCGGCATCTGCGAGGGATGCACCGCGGTCGATTGGTCCATGGAGAGGATCTTGAACGCCTGATAACCGCGCTCCCGGCGCTGGATCAGCGCGACGATGCGGGTTCCTTCGAGAATCGTCTGATAACCGTCGCGGCGTAGACACGTCACATGCAGAAGCACATCCTGCATGCCATTGTCAGGCACGATGAAACCGAAGCCCTTGGCGACATCGAACCATTTGACGACGCCTGAGATTTCGATGAGCTCGACGGTATCACCCGACATCTCCTCGAAGTCGACAACTCCCTTCGATGAAATTCTGTCACCCATCCTAGTCAGCCCTCGATTACGCGTCACACTGTTACGGTTAACTGATTCCCTGATATCAAGATTAACATCTTGGTAACGGAAAAGCGCAAGTCCTAGTTTTCGTTTATTCCCACCCTAAGATTATTGCTCCAAGACTTGCGCGAAGCTGGTGTCGCGATCGAAGATCCGCCCAGCTCAACATTAAGAGAGGAAATAGAATGCGTTATCTCCATACGATGGTCCGCGTCACCGATCTCGACGCCTCGTTGCATTTTTATAGCACCCTATTCGGGCTTACCGAAACCCGCCGCTACGAAAACGAGAAAGGTCGCTATACGCTCGTTTTCCTTGCGGCCGACGAGGACGCCGAATCATCTCGCAGCAACGGTGCCCCCAGCCTGGAACTGACCTACAACTGGGACCCGGAGGAATATAGCGGAGGACGCAATTTCGGCCACCTCGCCTATGAAGTCGACGATATCTATGCGACCTGCCAAAAGCTGATGGACAACGGCATCACCATCAACCGTCCTCCCCGCGATGGTCACATGGCTTTCGTGCGTTCTCCGGACGGCATTTCCATCGAGATCCTGCAGAAGGGCGCCAATCTTCCCTCGGCCGAGCCCTGGGCTTCCATGGCCAACACCGGCTCCTGGTAAAGCCTAAGCTTTCGCGAGGCTTACGGCACGCGCGGAGCCATCCGTTTCGCGCTTGCAGCCCACGCCCATCCTCCGGCATGCTTGGACGACTCGAAGCATCATGCATCGGATATCGCGCAGTCATCGTTCCCAGTCGGCGCGCGGTGTCATCGTCCCTCGCAGGAGGCCGTTCCGATGCACGCCTTTTTGCAGGGAACGTCCTATGTGCGATCAACAGATTTTATACGGCAGGAAGAAGCTCGCAAGCACAATTGCCGTTCTTGCCTCATTTGTGATGATAGCAGGCTGCGCGACCACGGCCAAAAAGCCGATCGAGACTTCGCAAGCTACGCCAGTCGTGCCATTGACCGTAGCAGAACAGCTGGCAGCCGATATGAACAGCAAGGCCGATGCGCGGCGACGCAAGGCCGATGTCGCCTATCGTGATCCGATGGTCCACAGCGTCAACGGCACACGTCAGCAGATCGTTGCCCAGCAGAACCAGGCACTCTATCCTGCGCCTACGGCCCCGACTGCGGACGGGCAAACCGGTATTGCCGGCCTGGTCACGCAGCCGACCGGCGTCAATGCGAGCAGAAGCAGCATCTTTTCCGCACCGCCGCCCATTGCCGTCAATCCGGATGGGACGCTTGCCAAGACACAGATCGACGGCGGCCAGGCGATCACGCCGATGATGCGCAGCGTTTACAGCGCGCCATCAACCGCTATGCAGACAGCGGCGCCGCAGACGATGGATGCCGCCGTGCCGAACGGCCGCACATCGGCCGACATGCTTCCCCCGCCCGTCATTCGCAATGCGACCTCGCCGGCCTCGGGTTCGCCGCAGCCGATTGCCCAGGTGACGACGTCCGGAGCGGCGGCAACGCCGGGCCCGAATGTCCATGAGTTGAACGGCAGACAGGCGGCGGCGCTGGCGCAGTTCATCGCGTCGAAGAACCAGCCTCAAAACGGCAAGCTATTGGTTCAGCCCGTGCAGGGCGCAAGCGGTCAGTAAAAGACCCGCGTTTCCAAGGAATCTTCGATGTCGCCGGCAAGGGCCTGTTAAGGCTCACTTATTCAGCACCGAGAATAGTTTCACCCATCTGTCATTTTTTTCCACAAAAAAAAGCAAATTTGCCGCTTGCGGGAATGAAATCACCCCGCTATAAGCGCGCCACACAACAGCTGAACGCGCCCTTCGTCTATCGGTTAGGACGACAGATTTTCATTCTGTAAAGAGGGGTTCGACTCCCCTAGGGCGTGCCACTGTTGTTCTTCTCCCATAGTCGATTCATTTAAGCTACCGCTTGCGGACGCAATAGGCTACTCCTATCTAGGCCGTGCAGCATGCGCCCTTCGTCTATCGGTTAGGACGACAGATTCTCATTCTGTAAAGAGGGGTTCGACTCCCCTAGGGCGTACCAACCGCGCGGCTCGTCGTTTTCCACAAGCACCTCGAAAAATCTCCGCCTAGTCATAGATTTTTCTGCGATTTTTCTCGTTTTTCCGCTTGCGGGAATGAAAGGTGCTGACTATAAGGGCGCCACAGCACGCGCCCTTCGTCTATCGGTTAGGACGACAGATTTTCATTCTGTAAAGAGGGGTTCGACTCCCCTAGGGCGTGCCACTGTTTCTCCTTTTAAATTGATGATTTTGCTTCGCAAAGCGCCTTTGTGCTCATGCGATATCGGACGTCGTTTCGTTACGGAGCTTTCGCCGCATCAGTGACGCGCAGCTGCACGCGGCGACTTCCCTGCCAGTGATCGGCGCCGAGCGTGCCGGCGACATGGATCTGTGCACCGCGCGACGACATCAGCAGATCGCCCAAGGGCGTCTCGGCCGCGCGGAAGGCGATGCCATCCACCCGGCCACCGTCCTGCGCCTCCAGCGTAATCTTGATATGCGACTGGCCGACGAGGCGAGAATCGCGCAAGCGGTGGCTCGGAAGCGCGAAGACGGGCTGTGGATGGCCCGAACCATAAGGGCCGGCGGTCTCAAGCCTGTCGATCAGCTCCACGGTCGCGCCGCTTGCGCCGAGCGCGCCGTCGATCTTCAACGTTTCGTTGGCAACCAGACCGGCCACCTGTTTCTCCGCCTTCTCCATGAAGAAGGCGCGCAGCTTGCCGAGGTTGCTTCGCTCCACCGTTAGACCGGCAGCCATAGCATGGCCGCCGCCCTTGACCAGCAGACCAGCATCCACCGCCGCGCGCACCATGCGGCCCATGTCGAAGCCGTTGATAGAGCGGCCCGAGCCGGTGCCCTTGCCCGATGAATCGAAGGCAATGGCAAAGGCCGGCCGGCGGAGCTTATCCTTGAGACGTGAGGCAATTAGGCCGACGATTCCCGGATGCCAGTTCTCGCGCGCCGTGATGATGACGGAGGCGCCGTCGCCATTGCCGTACTCCGCCAGGGCCTCTGCCTCGGCCTCCTGCAGCATGGCGGCCTCCATGGCCTGTCTCTCGCGATTGAGCTCATCGAGCTTCGCGGCGATGGTTTCCGCTTCGCCGCCGTCGTCCAGCGTCAGCAGGCGCGCGCCGAGCGCTGCATCGCCAATGCGGCCGCCAGCATTGATGCGCGGACCGATGAGGAAGCCGAAATGGTAGGGCGAGACGGGGCCGTTGAGACCGGCCTTGCGAAACAGCGCTGCAAGCCCAAGATTGCCTTGATGGCGGGCGGCGATCAGCCCCTTAACGACATAAGCGCGGTTCAAACCCTTCAACGGCACGACATCGCAGACGGTCGCGAGCGCGACGATATCGAGCCAGGCAAGCAGGTCGATCGATCGCACGCGGGAATCGCCCGCCTCCCGCAACAGCCGCAGGGCCGCGACGAGAACCATGAAGACCACGCCGGCGGCACAGAGATGCCCCTGCCCTGAAAGATCATCCTCGCGGTTTGGATTGACCAGTGCATGGCATGGCGGCAGCTCATGCGCCACCTGATGGTGATCGATGACGACGACATCGATACCGCGTGCCTTCGCCACCTCAAGCGATTCGAAGCTGGTGGAACCGCAATCGACCGTCACGATCAGCGTCGCGCCATTGTCGATAAGCTGGCCGATGGCAGTGGGATTGGGGCCGTAGCCTTCGAAGATACGATCGGGAATGTAGATGCTGGCCGGGACGCCGAAATGGGTCAGGAAGCGATAGAGCAGCGCCGAGGAGGCCGCGCCGTCGACATCGTAATCGCCGAAGATCGCGACCGTCTCGCTCTTACTGATTGCGTGCAGCAGCCGTCGTGCCGCCTTCTCGCAATCCGTCAGCAGATGAGGGTCCGGCATCAAGCCGCGGATCGTCGGGTCGAGGAAGGCCATGGCTTCGTCGAGGCCGACGCCGCGGCCGGCAAGCACGCGGGCAATCAGCTCCGGCAGGCCATGTGTCTGCGCAATGGCAAGCGCCCTGTTCTGGCCAGCCTGATCGAGCCTGGATACCCAGCGATTGCCTGATACCGAGCGCTCGACACCCAGAAATGCCCGCTGAACTGGATCGACCGGTTGCTCCACCATCTCTCCCGGAATTTGAGAGCGGCGTCCCTTTGAGGTACGCCGCCGCTACTGAGACTATTCTTTCGGCCGCTCGATACGGATGACCTGCGGCTCGCCGACGAGATAGCCTTCGTTCTTGATTGCCGCAACCGCCTTGCGCACCGAATCCTCCGTCGTCGCGTGGGTGACGAGGATGATCGTCTGGTGATCGGATGGTGCCAGATGCTGCTTGGAGCGCTGCACGATCGATTCGAGTGAAATATGGTTTTCCGCCATGCGGGTCGCGACACTTGCAAAGACGCCGGTACGGTCGAGCACGGTCAGGCGGATGAAATAGCCGCCTTCATGGCTCTGCATCTGCGCCTTGCGGTAGGGCTCGAGCGCCTTGGCCGGATGGCCGAGCACCGGTACGCGCTGTTCGCCCGGCCGGCTCTTGGCGATATCAGCGATGTCGCCGAGGACGGAGGAGGCCGTCGCGTTGCCGCCGGCGCCGGGGCCGACCATCAGCAATTCGCCGAGGATATCGGATTCGATCGCCACGGCATTGGTGACGCCATCGACCTGGGCGATGACCGAATCGAGCGGCACCATGGTCGGATGCACGCGCTGCTCGATGCCGCTTTCGGTGCGTTGGGCAACACCGAGCAGCTTGATACGGTAGCCGAGATCGGCAGCAGCGCGGATATCCTCGATGGAGACGTTGGTGATCCCTTCGAGATAGATGTCGTCGGCCGCGATGCGATTGCCGAAGGCAAGCGTCGTCAGGATGGCGAGCTTATGCGCCGTGTCGTTGCCCTCGATGTCGAAAGCCGGATCGGCTTCGGCATAGCCGAGGCGCTGGGCTTCCTTGAGGCAATCGGCGAAGGACAGGCCTTCCTTCTCCATCCGGGTCAGGATGTAGTTGCAGGTGCCGTTCATGATGCCATAGACGCGGGAAATCGTATTGCCGGTCAGGGATTCGCGTAGGGCCTTGATGACCGGAATGCCACCGGCAACGGCCGCTTCGAAATTCAGCAGGGCGCCCTTTTCTTCGGCGATCTGCGCAAGCTCGACACCGTGATAGGCAAGCAGCGCCTTGTTGGCTGTGACGACATGCAGGCCGCGTGCAAGCGCTGCACGCACGGCCGCGTTAGCAGCACCCTCGGAGCCGCCAATCAGCTCGACGAAGACGTCGATATCGGCCTTCTGCGCAAGATCGACCGGCCCCCCGAACCATTCGATGCCCGTTAGATCGATGCCGCGATCCCGCGTGCGATCGCGCGCTGTGACGGCGACGATCTTGACGGGACGACCGCAGGTAACGGCAAGCTCGTTAGCGCGGCTCTGGATGATGCGGACGAGCGAGGCACCAACGGTGCCCAAGCCCGCAATGCCGATTTTGAGGGCATCTGCCATGGAAAATTCCTGATCAGTATGGGGACGGCAGCCGCGGAAACGGCTGCCGCACGATATTATGAACGGTGAGCGTTCAGCGAAATGACATTATGCATCGTCTCGTCCGCAGAGGAGAGGAAGCGCTTCAGGTTGCGCGCCGCCTGACGGATGCGATGCTCGTTTTCAACAAGCGCGATGCGGACATAATCGTCGCCCTGCTCGCCGAAGCCGATGCCCGGAGCGACCGCAATGTCGGCCTTCTCGACCAGCAGCTTGGAAAACTCCAGCGAACCGAGATGACGGAACTTTTCCGGGATCTTCGCCCAGGCGAACATGGTCGCGGCCGGCGGCGGCACGTCGAAGCCGGCCTTGCCGAAGCTGTCGACCAGAACGTCGCGGCGCCGCTTGTAGATGTTGCGCACTTCGGCGATGTCGGAGCCGTCGCCGTTCAGCGCGTGGGTCGCCGCCACCTGGATCGGCGTGAAGGCGCCGTAATCGAGGTAGGACTTCACGCGCATCAGCGCCGCAATCAGCCGCTCGTTGCCGACTGCGAAACCCATGCGCCAGCCGGGCATGGAGAAGGTCTTCGACATCGAGGTGAATTCGACCGTCACGTCGATGGCGCCCGGAACCTCCAGCACGGACGGCGGCGGCGCGTCGTCGAAGTAGATCTCCGAATAGGCCAGATCCGAAAGCACGATGATGTCGTGCTTCTTGGCGAAGGCGACGACTTCCTTGTAGAAATCGAGCGTCGCGACATAGGCCGTCGGGTTCGACGGATAGTTCAAGATCAGAGCCAGCGGCTTCGGGATCGAGTGGCGCACGGCCCGTTCCAGCGGCGGGAAGAAGCTGTCATCCGGTTCGACCGGGATCGAGCGGATCACGCCGCCGGCCATCAGGAAGCCAAAGGCATGGATCGGATAGGTCGGGTTCGGGCAGAGAATGACGTCGCCGGGCGCCGTGATCGCCTGCGCCATATTGGCGAAGCCTTCCTTCGAGCCGAGGGTGGCGACCACCTGCGTGTCGGGATTGAGCTTCACGCCGAAACGGCGGGCGTAATAGGCGGCCTGGGCGCGACGAAGGCCCGGAATACCCTTGGAGGAGGAATAGCGATGCGTGCGCGGATCCTGGACCACTTCGCACAGCTTGTCGACGATCGCCTTTGGGGTCGGAAGATCTGGATTGCCCATGCCGAGGTCGATAATGTCCGCCCCGCCCGCTCGCGCGCTCGCTTTCAAACGATTGACCTGTTCGAAAACGTAGGGCGGCAAACGCCGGACTTTATGAAACTCTTCCATTTCTTTCCCCATGGGACAGCGGCCCTCAAAACCGCGCTGAAGTTCGTTGATCTCCCGGCCAGCCACGATACGAACTTGGGACTCGCGGCGCCGTATTCATGCTATCTCGAAAGATAAGGTGAATCTTGGGCGGCTATGCACGCAAAGTGCAATCCGCCCGTCCAGATACATCCAAATGCGGCCTATCCGAACGCTTTGCGTCCAAATCGCCTGAAACGCAAGGCTAATTCTGCGTTGCGGCCGGCTGAGCGCCGCCCTCTTTCTGAATTTCCTGCAGCGTATCCTGGCCATGCTCGGCGGCAAGCTTGCGCATTTCGGCAACACGCCGCTGGTACTCCGCTTCGGAGATCGTGCCCGCCTTGCGCTGCGATCCGAGAGCCGTCAGCTGCTTGACCAGATCGCCAGCCTGCTGATCGTTAATCTGGACGTTTGCAGCGGTCGGCGGCGCATTGAAGGAAGGATAGCCGTCCTTGTAATATTGCTGCGTGCTGGTTTCCACCACCGGCGTGCCCTTGGCGGGTTTTACGATGACAGCCTGAGGCGGCTGCTTGCGCTTGGCGAAGGCCGCCTTTTCCTCGGGCGTCGAGCAGCCCGCGAGCGTCAATGCGAGAATTCCGCACATTGCACCGCAGAGTACGGAATACCGGTTCAGTCTTGCCACCATGCCGCCGCCCATAATTGTCTTCCTGCGCTATTCCTTGCTGTGGGTTGCGACTGTTAAATTTGTCGCAGCAGCAAAGCAAGAGCAGGGTTGCGTTTCATTCGACTTGTATTCCTTTTCCCGCAAGATGTACAAATGGAAAACAAGACACGAGCTGCCGCCGGGAGGATGATGCGTGACCGACAGCAAGCGGGACAAGAATGAAGGTAATGGCGGCTTTCCCGGCTTTGATCCAAAGTCAGTCGAGCCTTACATCGTCAGGGATCCCGAAGCGATGGCCGTCAACTTTGCCCGTGCGCTGGAAAATCTCGGCAAGGCAGCCTCGGCCTGGCTTGCGCCGCGCGAACGCGGCGAGAAGGTCGACACGGTTGCCGATCCCTTCACCGACATGGTCAAGACACTCTCCAAGGTCGGCGAGTACTGGCTTTCCGATCCCCGCCGGACGCTGGAGGCGCAGACTCATCTGCTTTCCGGCTATTTCGGCCTGTGGACGAAGACCATGCAGCGCCTCAGCGGCGATTCGTCAGCCGAAGCCGAACCAGTGAAGGACAGGCGCTTTGCCGATGAGGACTGGCAGAAGAATCCTTTCTTCGACTTCCTGAAGCAGACCTATCTTCTGACGTCGAACTGGGCGGAAAAGCTGGTTGGCGACGCGGAAGGGCTGGACGAGCACACACGTCACAAGGCGGCGTTCTACACGAAACAGATCACCGCCGCCTTCTCGCCGACCAATTTCATCGCGACTAACCCGCAGGTCTACCGCGAAACCATCGCCTCCAATGCCGAGAATCTCGTGCGTGGCATGAAGATGCTGGCGGAAGATATCAGCCTCGGTCACGGCGAGCTTCGACTGCGGCAGACCGACATGACGAAATTCGCCGTCGGGCGCGACATGGCGCTGACACCTGGCAAGGTGATCGCCCAAAGCGATGTCTGCCAGGTGCTCCAATACGAGCCGGCGACAGATAAGGTGCTGAAGCGGCCTTTGCTAATCTGCCCGCCCTGGATCAACAAGTTCTACATTCTGGATCTCAACCCGCAGAAATCCTTCATTAAATGGTGTGTGGAGCAGGGTCACACCGTCTTCGTGATTTCGTGGGTCAATCCCGATCATCGTCATGCGGCGAAGGATTGGACCTCCTATGCCCGTGAAGGTATCGATTTCGCTCTTGAAACGATCGAGAAGGCGACGGGCGAGCAGGAAGTCAATGCCGTAGGATATTGCGTCGGCGGCACACTGCTCGCGGCCACACTCGCCCTCCATGCCAAGGAAAAGAACAAGCGCATCCGCACAGTTACCTTCCTGACGACGCAGGTCGATTTCACCTTCGCCGGCGATCTGAAGGTTTTCGTCGATGAAGAGCAGATTGCGGCACTCGAAGAGCAGATGAATGTGCTCGGCTATCTCGAAGGCTCGAAGATGGCGACGGCCTTCAATATGCTGCGCGCCTCCGAACTCATCTGGCCCTATTTCGTCAATAATTACCTTAAGGGCCAGGAGCCCCTGCCCTTCGACCTCCTGTTCTGGAATGCCGATTCCACGCGCATGGCCGCGGCCAACCATTCATTCTACCTGCGCAACTGCTACCTCAACAATGCATTGAGCCAGGGCAAAATGGTGCTCGACGGCAAGACGCTGTCGCTGAAGGACGTGCGCATCCCCGTCTACAATCTGGCGACGCGCGAAGACCATATCGCGCCGGCCAAATCGGTCTTCGTCGGCAGCCAATGTTTCGGCGGTCCTGTGGAATTCGTCGTGACCGGCTCCGGTCACATTGCCGGCGTCGTCAACCCGCCCGACAAGCATAAATACCAGTTCTGGACAGGCGGCCCCCTGGGCGGCGACTATGAGGATTGGCTCGCCGGAGCAAAGGAAACGCCTGGCTCCTGGTGGCCGCATTGGCATGCCTGGATCCTCGCGCAAGACCATCGTATGACGGCAGCGCGCCAACCAGGCGGCAAGGCCCTCAATGCGCTTGAGGAGGCACCCGGCAGCTTCGTCATGGAACGGGCATAAGTCACCCTATTATGCAATTTCCTTCGCTTCTCATCCCTGCCCGCCTGATTTCGCGCTACAAGCGCTTCCTCTTCGATGCCGAGCTGGAGGACGGCACCTTCATCACCGGCTCCTGCCCCAATACCGGATCAATGCTTGGACTGACGACACCCGGTTCGCGCATCTGGCTTTCCGAACACGAGGGCGCGAAGCGAAAATACCGTCATGTCTTCGAGCTGATCGAAGCCGACGACACTACGGTCGGCGTCAATACCGCCATGCCAAACCGCATCGCGGCGGAAGCGATCGCGCTTGGGCAAGTCTCCGATCTCGGCAAGTACACGACAGTCAGGCGCGAGCAGAACTACGGCCGCAACTCCCGCATAGACCTACTCTTGACCGACCCTTTGCGGACAACCACCTATGTCGAGGTGAAAAACGTCCATTTCATGCGGCAGCCGGGTCTTGCAGAGTTCCCCGATACGGCGACAGCACGCGGCGCCAAGCATCTGGAAGAACTCGGCGATATGGCCGAGGCTGGTTTCCGCGCCGTCATGTTGTTCGTGATTCAGCGCAATGATTGCGATCGCTTCCGGATCTGTGGCGATCTCGATCCGGTCTACGCCCGGGCGTTTGACCGTGCTTTGGCGCGTGGCGTCGAAGTCTATGCGCTGAAATGCAGGGTCTCGCCGACGGAAATCGCGCCTGCCGGGTTGATCCCGATAGACGAACCCGGCATAGCTGCATTAGAACAGTTTAAGATCTCTACCGAAGGCTGACCATGGTGAACTACATCGAAGCGGCAACGGCGCCGGCGAAGAATACGGGCGCTATCCGCATCTACGGGCAGGATGCCTTTGCAGGAATGCGTAAGGCATGCCAGTTGACCGCCCGCTGCCTCGATGAACTGGCCGCGATCGTCAAGCCTGGTGTGCCGACCGATATTATCGACCGCTTCGTTTTCGAATTCGGCATGGATCACGGCGCTTATCCGGCGACGCTGAACTATCGCGGCTACATGAAATCCTCCTGTACGTCGATCAACCACGTCGTCTGCCATGGCATTCCCAATGACAAGCCGCTGCGCGAGGGCGATATCGTCAATATCGACGTGACCTATGTGCTCGAGGGCTGGCACGGCGATTCCAGTCGCATGTATCCGGTCGGCGAAATCAAGCGCTCAGCCGAACGACTGCTGGAAGTTACCTATGAATCCCTGATGCGCGGCATTGCCGCCGTGCGTCCCGGTGCCCGCACCGGCGCCATCGGCGAGGCGATCCAGACCTATGCCGAGGGCGAGCGCTGCTCGGTCGTTCGCGATTTCTGCGGCCATGGCGTCGGCAGCCTCTTCCATGACTCGCCGAACATCCTGCATTACGGCCGCGTCAATGATGGACCGGAATTGCGCGAAGGCATGATCTTCACCATCGAACCGATGATCAATCTCGGTAAGCCGCATGTGAAAGTGCTCGGCGACGGCTGGACGGCCGTCACCCGCGACCGCTCGCTTTCGGCCCAGTACGAACATACGGTCGGCGTCACGGCGGCGGGCTGCGAGATCTTCACCCTGTCGCCGGGCGGCCTCGACCGCCCCGGCCTGCCGCCGCTGCAGGGATAATTCATGGCGAAACGTCCCGCTTCTTCCAACGGACATGGCGACATGCCCCTCGAAAGAGGCGGGAAGCTGGAGACTTTGGAAGAAGCTCCGCTGCTGGACGAGCGGCTGTTCTTCCCCCAGCAGCCTGCCAAGCTCGGCTCGCAGACTTCCAAATCCGCTCCACCAGCCAAATCCGCGCCAACCAACGTCGAAGCTCATTATCATGGTCACCGCGACCGGTTGCGCAATCGCTATCGCGACGGTGGCGATGCGGCATTGGCGGACTACGAAATTCTCGAGCTCTTGCTTTTCCGGCTGATCCCACGACGCGACACGAAACCAATCGCCAAGGCATTGCTTGCCCGCTTCGGCACGCTTGGCGGTGTATTCGGCGCGCCGGTCAACCTGTTGACGGAGGTCAGCGGCGTCGGCGACGCGGTTGCCCTCGACCTAAAGCTGGTCACAAGCGTCGCGCAGCGCATGCTGAAAAGCGAGTTGACCGGCAAGCCGGTGCTTTCCTCCTGGAAAGCGCTTATCGATTACTGTCATGCCGCCATGGCTCACGAAGCCCGCGAGCAGTTCCGCCTCTTGTTTCTCGACAAGCGCAATGCTTTGATCGCCGACGAGGTGCAGGGCTTCGGCACGATCGATCATACGCCGGTCTATCCGCGCGAGGTCGTCAAGCGCGCGCTCGAACTCTCCGCCTCGGCAGTGATTCTGGTCCACAACCACCCGTCAGGAGACCCGACCCCGTCTCGCGCCGATATCGACATGACGAAGACCATCATCGATACAGCCAAGCCGTTAGGCATCACTGTTCACGACCACGTTATTATCGGCAAGAACGGTCATGTCAGTTTTCGTGCATTACGTTTAATTTAGAATTTCGCACCAAAAGCGATAAATATATTTAAGAAATCACAGTATCAATTTGATATTAAATGATAATATCGAGTCTTTGTAATCGGATATTTACGGATCCTCCGAATTTGCCGTTGCGATCGCCGCTCCAATTTTTCAGTTCAGCGTCAGCATCATCTGGCAGAAGGATCATCGCATCCGATCGGCATATACACCGGCGGAAGCTATTGTTTTGATTTGGCCTATCCGCTGCGGGCGTCGGCCATGTGGAGATCGAATGCCGAAGATGTCGCCAGTGCTTGTTCATCGCCTCCTTTCTATCGGTCGCGGCGCGCTTGTCGCGGCAGGCGCTTTCCTCGTGGTTGCCGGCGGCTTCTATGCTCACATGCTGTGGACGACGAATTTCCATCCGGTCATTGCCGGCGAGCTTTACCGCTCTTCACAGCCCTCGGCCACCAACATCGCCGAGTTTCAGAAGCAATACGGCATCAGGACCATTATCAACCTGCGTGGCGACAATAGCGGGCACCATTGGTACGATACCGAAATCGCCGAGGCGAAAGCGCTCAACATCGGCCATATCGATTTCCATATGTCTTCGGCCCGAGAGCTGACCCAGGCGCAAGCGGCGCAGCTTGTCGAGATCATGCGGAATGCGCCGAAGCCGATCCTCATTCATTGCCAGGCCGGAGCGGACAGAACCGGCCTAGCCTCCGCACTTTACCTTGCCGCCATTGCCAAGACGAATGAGGCTACCGCAGAGGGCCAGATGTCGATCATCTATGGTCACTTGCCGTTCTCCTTCACGCGTGCCTATGCCATGGACCGTACTTTCGAGAAGCTGGAACCCTGGCTCGGCCTTTCGGCCTCGTGAACACCAAACTTCCCGTTAGATAATCTGTAACATTGAGAAGCTACCGGTTGACGGAGCATGTTGCGTTGCGACATTGATTCCCCATTCCAGTCATCCGAGGCTTCCCGATGGACCAATTCGATCTCCTAGTCGTAGGTAGCGGCCCCGCCGGCCGCAGAGGCGCTATCCAGGCCGCAAAACTCGGCAAGAAGGTACTCGTCGTCGAGCAAGGCAAACGGGTCGGCGGCGTCTCGGTCCACACCGGCACCATTCCCTCCAAGACGCTGCGCGAAACCGCGCTCAACCTTTCGGGTTGGCGAGAACGCGGCTTTTACGGCCGCGCCTATCGCGTCAAACAGGAAATCAGCGCCGAAGACCTGCGCCGGCGTCTGCTGATCACCCTCGACCACGAAGTCGAGGTGCTGGAACACCAGTTCGCCCGCAATCGCGTGCAGCACATCAGAGGCAAGGCGAGCTTCGTCGATCCGCAGACGATGCAGATCGTCAAGGATGATGGCGAGGTCGTCACCGTATCCACCGCCGGCATCCTGCTTGCAGTCGGCACCAAGCCCTTCCGCCCGGATTACATGCCCTTCGACGGCAAGACGGTTCTCGACAGCGACGAACTGCTCGATATCGAGCAGCTGCCGCGCTCCATGGTCGTCATCGGCGCCGGCGTTATCGGCATCGAATATGCAACGATATTCAGCGCGCTCGATACGCAGGTGACGCTGATCGATCCGAAGTCGACCATGCTCGACTTCATCGACAAAGAGATCGTCGAGGATTTCACCTATCAGCTGCGCGATCGCAACATGAAGCTGCTGCTCGGCCAGAAGGCAGAGAAAGTCGAGCGCCTGCCGAGCGGCAAGGTGGAGCTGACGCTGGATAACGGCCGCCGCATCACCACAGACATGGTTCTCTTCGCCGCCGGCCGCATGGGCGCGACCGATACCCTTAATCTTGCTGCAGCCGGCCTCGAAGCCGATGCGCGCGGCCGCCTGAGCGTCAATCCGGAAACCTTCGCCACCAAGGTTCCGCATATCTTCGCCGCCGGCGATGTCGTCGGCTTCCCGAGCCTCGCCTCCACCTCGATGGAACAGGGCCGCATCGCCGCCCGCGTTGCCGTCGGCGCCATCGCCAAGGAGCCGCCGAAATACTTCCCTTATGGCATCTATGCCGTGCCGGAGATTTCCACCTGCGGCCTGTCGGAAGAAGAGGTCAAGGAGCGGCATATCCCCTATGAATGCGGCATCGCCCGCTTCCGCGAGACGTCGCGCGGACACATCATGGGCCTCGATACCGGCTTGCTGAAGATGATCTTCTCACTGAAGACACGCCGTCTGCTCGGCGTCCACATCGTAGGCGAAGGCGCCACCGAACTCGTGCACATCGGCCAGGCCGTGCTGAACCTCAAGGGCACCGTCGAATATTTCGTCGAAAACACCTTCAACTATCCGACGCTTGCCGAAGCCTATAAAATCGCCGGCCTCGACGCTTGGAACCGCATGGGCGACATCAAGTCGGAACTTTAATAGGTCAGTATTGACCATGCCGACGGAGCTCACTAGCCTGTCGGCATGATGAGCATTCTCAACATCGCTTCGGTCTTCTTCATAAGCCGCTGATCCCCAGGCTTGCAGCCAAATGAAGACGAGACCGCCTCAACGGCCGCAAGGCCGGGTAGGTCTTTGCCTAAACAGCCGTGATGCCCGCACAGGAAGGGCGAAAAACGGCGCGATGATCGAGAGAGATTTCATGCCATCCCAAAGACAGTATCCGGCTGCGCTTTCCGACGCGCAGGTAAACGATTTCATTGAACATGGTTTTATACGCATCGATGGTGCGTTTTCACGGGAACAGGCTGCCAAAGCCCGCGCCATCATGTGGCGCGATATTCCCTGCAGCGAGCACGATCCGGCAAGTTGGAGATTTCCGGTCATCCGGCTGCCGGGCTATGGCGGCGAGCCATTCCGCACCATCGCCAACATGCCCATTTTGCACACCGCTTTCGATCAACTGGTCGGGCGGGGGCGATGGCTGCCAAGAGATGGGCTGGGTACCTTCCCCGTCCGGTTCCCGCATCCGGACGATCCCGGCGATGCCGGCTGGCATGTCGACCTCAGCTTTCCGGGTGACGATTGCGATCCGGACGAGAAAACGGACTTCTCGGCCTGGCGCGTGAATGTCACCTCGCGAGGGCGCGCTCTACTTACGCTGTTTTTGTTTTCCGATGTCGGTGAAGACGATGCGCCAACCCGCATCCGCGTCGGCTCCCATATGGATATGGCGCGCTATCTCGAACCTGCGGGAGAGCACGGACGTTCTCATATGATGCTTAAGCACATGGGAGCAGACCGCCCTCACGCACTGGCAACGGGAAAGGCCGGTACAGTCTACATCTGCCATCCCTTCCTCGTTCATGCCGCACAGAAGCATCGAGGAGCCGCGCCGCGTTTCATGGCGCAACCTTCGATCGGGCTTGCCAAGCTCTATCAGCTGGAGCGACTCGACGGAGCCTATAGTCCGGTGGAAATCGCCATCCGCCGCGCATTGGGTAGGGAATAATCGCATCGAGCAGACAGCTCGTAGCCCTCACCCCGATCCTCTCCCTGCTTGCTGGGAGAGGATCGGGGTGAGCGACAACAAAAAGGCCCCGCCGCGAACGGCAGGGCCTACTTTCAGTCCAGAAGAAAAGCCGATTATTCGGCGCTGTCTTCAGCAGCCTTCTTCTTCGGAGCAGCCTTCTTCTTCGGAGCCGCGGCTTCTTCGCCTTCGGCAGCAGCTTCGGTTGCTTCAGCCTTGGCAGCCTTCTTCTTCGGAGCGGCCTTCTTGGCAGCCGGCTTGTCTTCGGCTTCGTCGTCGGCCAGCAGCGCTTCCTTGGAAACGGTCTTGTCCGTAACGTTGACCTCGGTCAGCAGGTGATCGATGACCTTTTCTTCGAAGATCGGGGCGCGCAGGTTGGCGGATGCGCCCGGCGTGTTGCGGAAGAATTCCAGGATTTCCTTTTCCTGGCCCGGGAACTGCTGGAGCTGAGCGTAAAGCGCGCGCTGCAGTTCGTCTTCGCTGACTTCGACGCCGGCCTTTTCGCCGATTTCGGAAAGAACGAGGCCGAGGCGAACGCGGCGCTCAGCGAGCTTGCGATATTCTTCGCGAGCCTTCTCTTCGGTGGTGTCTTCGTCTTCGAAGGTCTTGCCGGATTCGCTGAGGTCGGTTTCGATCTGGCGCCAAATGCTGGCGAATTCAGCGTCGACCAGCTTCTGCGGCGTGTCGAACTGATACATTTCGTCGAGCTGGTCGAGGATCTGACGCTTAACCTTCTGGCGGGTAACCGAGCCGTACTGGCTTTCGATCTGACCGCGAACGATCTCCTTCAGGCGGTCGGCCGATTCCAGACCGAGCTTGGTGGCGAGTTCGTCGTTGATTTCAACGTCGCCGGGAGCCGCAACTTCCTTGACCTTGATGTCGAAGGTGGCTTCCTTGCCGGCGAGGTTCTTGGCCGGATAGTCGGCCGGGAAGGTTACGGTGATGACCTTCTCATCGCCAGCCTTGACGCCGACGAGCTGTTCTTCAAAGCCCGGGATGAAGCGGTTGGAGCCGAGGACGAGCTGCGAGTCTTCATCCTTGCCGCCGTCGAAAGCAACGCCGTCGACCTTGCCGAGGTAATCGATGGTGACGCGGTCGCCATTGGCGGCCTTGCCCTTCTTGGCCTCGTAGCTGCGGGCGCTTTCGGCGATCTTGAGGATCTGCTCGGTCACTTCGTCTTCGCCGATCTCGGCGACTTCGCGGGTGACCTTGATGCCGCCCACCGGCTTCAGTTCGATCGCCGGGATGACTTCATAAGACAGCGTGAATTCGAAATCGGCCTGAGCGGAGAGGATCTTTTCTGCCTCTTCCTGGTCTTCGGTCATGGCGATTTCCGGCTGGGTGGCCGACTTTTCGCCGCGCTCGGTCAGGATCGCCGGCGGCTGGTCACGAACAATTTCGTTGACGAGATCGGCCATGATCGACTTGCCGTAGACCTTCTTGAGGTGCGAGACCGGAACCTTGCCCGGACGGAAGCCGTTGATGCGGACCTTGTCCTTGACCTCGGCCAGGCGCTCGTTCATGCGCACTTCCATGTCCTTGGCCGGGATGACCACCTTGATTTCGCGCTTCAGCCCTTCAGCGAGCGTTTCGATAACCTGCATTGTCCTACCTTCATTCATGGCGGCCGTGCCCAGCCTGCCGTTCGTTTCGATGAGCACGACGCCGGAAAATCCCGAGCGTGGCTTGGATGCAATTCTCTTTCACCTTGCAAGAGCGCCGCGCCTTCAAACAAACGCGCAAAAGGCAGCTCTATCCCGTCACGAGCCAAAACATCTTGTCCACTTTCCTCATCGAAAGCGGGATGCTTTGGGCAAGATGCGCGTCCTGCGGCATATCGGAAGACAGGCTTCGAGAACCTCCCCCCGTCCACAAGACAGTGTTGGTGCGGGTAGAGAGACTTGAACTCCCACGCCTTGCGGCACCAGAACCTAAATCTGGCGTGTCTACCAATTTCACCATACCCGCGTTCCCAAAACCGCATGGCGATGCCTGCCCATGGGGGCTTCCGGAGCGCGGCGTCTCTATATCACCCGTTTCAAACCACGCAAAGGAAAAATGACGGTTCCGCGACGAGGCTCAAGCTTATAGGGATTCTTTGCGCAGATATCGTCAGTAAAGCGGCTCCTCATAAACGGATTTGCCGTCGAGAAGCAGGCTTCTGATATGCGCAACCCCATCGGAAGACACCCGCACCGCAATGGCGACGCGATTGTCGTTGCGGGCGCTCTCGATATCGCGTCCCTGCCCTTCGGGCACATAATAGCGCTCGATGCCATAGGTGACCCCGACAATCGCCTGCTGGGGATCGGTGGCATCGCCATAGAAAACATAGTCGACAGGCAAGCTTTTGAGCACGACCGTATCGGGTTTCGGATCGAGCTTTCCGAAGGATGATTCGACGACGCCCCAGTAACCGTCATCCTGCTTCTTCAGGCGAACGGACAGTATCGCAGCACTTCGGCTCATTTTCGGTGGTCCCTCGACCATCGTCGAGAACGGAACCCGTGAGATGTCGTAGTTCAAGGTCACGTAGTCGCCGCGCAGAAGATCGCGCGGATCGACCGGCGCGGTCTTCAAGAGAACCTCGACGCCGCTGCGCAGACCCCAGGCACGCTCGCCGACCATATAACCGAGAACCGCCGTCTGCAGAGCGGCAATGATGATGGCAGCAATCCATAGTCGGCGGGAACCGATGGTCGGGCTCTTCTCAGCGATATCGGTCATGCCCGCGTCCCCTGTCCGCCATTATCGGAAAAGCGCCGTTCCAGCTGGATGACCAGCCAGGCGGCAATCGCTACAAGCACGCCAGCGATGAGGAAGAAGCCCGCCGTGCCGATGATCGAGCCTATCGTCTCGCTGGCGAGGTAAAGAATCTCGCAGGAGAAGACGAAATAGGCGAGATAGCGCACCGCGCCATTGTCGCGGTCGCTGAGCGCGATGGCGACCACGGAGCTCGCCAATGTCGCTGCCGCCACGATGACGAGCGGCAATTTGTCTTCGATCCAGACATTATTCTCAAAAGAGCCATTGCTGATCTCGGCATGGACCAGGAAGAAGCCGATCGATGCGATCAGAAAAGTATAGAAGGCCGGCGCAGCGCCGGCCTTGCGGGCAAAAGGCACCAGCGGCGAAGCGGGGACGCTGACGACGAGAAACGTCGCCATGCCGAGAGCGGCAAACAGGATTGCGGTATTCAATCCCTCATGGCGGCCAAACAGCCATGTCAGCCAGCCGACGAGCATGAGATAGGCCAAATGGCGAGCCATGGGCGCGTCGACATAGCGGACAAGCACAATCAGGACCATGGCCATCAGAGGCGGCATCCAAGGCATGATCCCATACCATTCGTCGAAATGCCCCCAGAGATAGACGCCGCAAAATGCCCAGGCGAGAAAACCGGCGAGCCCGACTTGCGCCGAGGAACGAAACAACGCCGCAACAATACAGGCTGCCGCGAACCAGACGAGCATCATTCTCACTTCGTCGCCGGACAGATTGTACATCTGGCCAACCAGGGCCATGGCTCCACCAAAACTCAAGGTGCCGAGGATCAACAATCCGGCTGCAACGACGGGACGCCCCTGGGCTAACAAATATGCCGCCGCGAGATAGAAGGCCCATATCATCGCAACCAGCCCCAGCAGACGGGCAATTCTCGGAAGGGCCTCCCAATTTGCGGAAATGAACAGCAAGATGGCAAGGCCGAGAAGTACGGCGGCAATGATGGTCAGCACCCGGCCGGCGCTGAAACTCGTCTGGCGACCGTCATACTCGCTGAGGATGGCTTTAGCCGCCCCCGCATCGACCAGGCCCTTGTCGGTCCAGATCTTCAGATCCCTCTCCAGCCTGCCCCTGTACATGCCCAGCTTCCCCTCGCTGCGATTCTGCTCGCGATAGAGTTAGCACAAATCGCCGTGCAATTGATGCGAGCCGAGCCTTTCCGGCAGAGGCTTCGGCTCACAGGAATACGTGCCATATTAATACGGAATTAAGGGATCACGCAGTATCTTGACGGCCGGTAAAGAGATACCGATTAAAGATATGCACGCAGCTCATGCCTCCCATGAAATTATTGCGCTGCACAAATTTAAAAAGTCATACTATTTATCAAACAACAAGACGGCGGTGGCGCGCCGTGCCGACGCAAATCGGAAAGCCTCGGGATAATTATCCCGACACGGAATTCGGAGCCGCACACTCCTCCTCCCAGTGCGCTCCGATAGATTGACGACACTCCTCCTCCCAGTCGTCAATCACCTCAAATGACGCCCACCGCATCCTCCTCCCGCGGTGGGCGTTATTTTTCCCACCTAAATCGGCTTTATATGCTTCGAGCGCCCCAATGGGCCGACAAATACCGGAGCCTGGCGCGCAAGCAGTCGAGCGAAGATCCGCAGGCGGAAAACAGCCGATGCAGCCCTCCCCAAACAGCATGGCTGGCCAAAACATGGCCGAATGCCGGCAACAAATGGAAAGTACCTGCGAAAGCCAGGCATTGCCCGGAAGCGAGCCTCTCAAGCAGTTCTTCATTTGGCCGCGATATGCGCATAAAGCAGCCGCCATCTTAGGCAAATTACCCATAAGGCTTGCATATGACGCATAGGTGACATGAAGCTTTCGCGCTTTTAGTTTTCGCGGCGCAGCATATATTTAAATCCATTAGATCGACGACGGAACCAATCACGGAACTGCTCGATCCCTTGATCCTCGAAAGGGACTACAATGAACCTGACCCGCTCTTTCAACAACTGGCGCAAGTATCGTCAGACCGTTAACGAACTCGGCCGCATGAGCTCGCGTGAACTGCACGACCTCGGCATCGACCGCGCCGACATCCATCGCGTTGCCCGCGAAGCCACCGGCCGTTAACAGCCGGATAGGCTTCGCCCAACAGCGAAAGCCTTCTCAACGCCCGTTGCGGACCTCCGCGGCGGGCGTTCTTTTTTGCCTATTGACTGAGCAAGCGCAGCATAACCGATTCCACCGCGAGCTATTCCTTATCTGCAAAGCACACAAATTTTGAGCATCGACTACTTTTTGGGCGCCATATTGCACAAACGCATAGCAGACGCATCTTCTTTGCACTGCACAATCAGCATGTTCGCGCCTATATAGAGTGCAAGCGCTGAGGCGGTAATCGTACCGCCCGCAAACAAGATACCGAGGAAAAGATCATGAACCCGCTTCGCATTGCAAAGAACTGGATCAGCTACCGCCGTACTCTGAACGAACTTGGCAACCTCTCCAGCCAGACCCTTTCGGACATTGGCGTCAGCCGTTACGAAATCCGCAACATCGCTGCTCGTTCTTTCCGTTAATAGGAACGAACTGAGCAGACTGCCTCAAGACGGCGCCTTTCGGCGCCGTTTTTGATTCCGGCGATTACTAGAAGCTCCGTACAATTTAATCGCCTCGCAGAGCTTTCGTTAATCAATGGCGAGCCGCTCACCGCCCTTACCGCCTCGTATCATTGCCGCCAATCATACTGCACCACGGTAGCCATGTGCGCCGAATGGACATAGCCGCTGCCGCCATCACGCGCGTTCTTGGAACGGAACCGCCCCTTTCTCATTTACAGGTGGAAACCTCTTAAGCAGGGAGGCGGAGAATGCAGATTCTAGGAATTTACGCAGCACTCGCGACGGCAAGCATGGACAGGGCGGAGGCGTTTTATACGCGACTTTTCGAGCGAGGACCTGACGATCGTCCAATGGATGGCTTGATCCAATGGCGCAATGTCGCAGGCGCGAACATTCAAATCTTCTATGACAAGGAGAATGCGGGGTACGGCAGGCTAACCATTGTCGTGCCGAAAATGGAGGAAGCTCGCAAATCTCTCCAAGACTTTGGCGTGAAGCTCACGGGTGAATCGCAAGGCAACTATGGAAAGATCGCTCAATTGGCGGACCCTGACGGAAACCGCATCACTCTTGCAGAACCGCCCTCAAGGTCTTTCGATAGATAGCTCGCACTAAGCAGGCGGACGAGAGACTAAGGTTGCCATAAGACCGCCGCCCAGTTTTGCACGACATGCCTTAGCAAAGCATTGGATCGCCGGCCCGCCCGTGATAATGACGCGCGCATGACACAGATCACTTCTCACTCCCCCATTCACGTCATTGGTGGCGGCCTCGCCGGCTCGGAAGCCGCATGGCAGATCGCCAATGCCGGCGTACCCGTCATCCTGCATGAAATGCGCGGCGTACGCGGCACCGAAGCACACAAGACGGACGATCTTGCCGAGTTGGTGTGCTCCAATTCGTTCCGCTCAGACGATGCAACCAGCAATGCGGTCGGCGTCATCCATGCGGAAATGCGCATGGCCGGCTCGCTCATCATGGCATGCGCAGACAAGCACCAGGTGCCAGCCGGCGGCGCGCTTGCTGTCGATCGGGACGGCTTCTCGGCTGCGGTGACGCAGGCGATTGCAAATCACCCGCTGATCAACATCGTCCGCGAGGAGATTGAAGGCCTGCCGCCAAAGGAATGGGATCAGGCGATCATCGCCACCGGGCCGCTGACGGCGCCCGGCCTTGCGAGCGCCATCCAGGCCGAAACCGGGGCCGATGCGCTCGCCTTTTTCGATGCCATCGCTCCGATCGTCTACCGCGACAGCATCAACATGGACATTTGCTGGTATCAGTCGCGCTACGACAAGGTCGGCCCGGGTGGCACGGGCAAGGATTATATCAACTGCCCGATGGGGGAAGCCCAGTACAATGCCTTCGTCGATGCCCTGATCGCCGGCGATGCCGTCGGCTTCAAGGAATGGGAGGGTACGCCCTATTTCGACGGCTGCCTGCCGATCGAAGTCATGGCGGAGCGCGGGCGCGAAACACTGCGCCACGGGCCGATGAAGCCGATGGGGCTCACCAATGCCCATAATCCCACGGTCAAGGCCTATGCCGTCGTACAGCTACGCCAGGACAATGCGCTCGGCACGCTCTACAACATGGTCGGTTTCCAGACGAAGCTGAAATACGGCGCGCAGGCGGAGATCTTCCGCCTAATTCCCGGTCTCGAAAATGCAGAATTCGCCCGCCTCGGCGGCCTGCACCGCAATACCTACATCAACTCGCCGACCCTGCTCGACCGCTCGCTGGTCTTGAAGTCGCGTCCGGGCCTGCGTTTCGCCGGCCAGATCACAGGCTGCGAAGGCTATGTCGAGAGCGCCAGCATCGGCCTGCTCGCCGGCCGTTTCGCCGCAGCGGAGCGGAAGGGCGAAGCACCGTCGCTGCCGCCGGATACCACGGCGCTCGGCTCATTGCTGAACCACATCACCGGTGGCCACATCGTCTCCGACGAGGAGCCCGGCAAGCGTTCCTTCCAGCCGATGAACATCAATTTCGGGCTTTTTCCGGAGCTGGAGCCAGGCTCGATCGTCAAGCCGGAAGGTGTCAAACGCTTTCGCGGCAAGGACAAGACCATCATGAAGCGCCAGCTCATCGCCAAGCGAGCGCTTGCCGATTGCGCCGGATGGCTGGGCATGCAGACGCCGGTCCTCGCGGAGAGCGCCTAACCGTCCCGAGCTTTCGGGATTTTCAAGCCTTGGCCGGCGACGCCTGCTCCTGCAGCTTGGCGTCGTCACCCGCCACATAATTGCCGAGCAGCCAGAGCGACACTTCCGCGGCTTCGGTAGGCGTCTTGAATTCGAACGTGCCGTTGTGGTGGGGCGCATCCAGAAAATCGACGGTCAAGCCGCGACCGGTTCCCGAGATCTTGGCATGCGCCCGGCCGGGCTCGATCAGATGGACACTGAAGTGATTGCGCACATTGCGCATGAAGCCCGCCTTGTCGTCGTGCAGCCGCACGAAGACCGCCTGCCCGTCGGCCGTCGTCTGCAACTGGCGGATCGCCTCGGTCGGAAAGGCGCGGCCGAACTCCAGAATGGCGAGGCCGGTATCGTGCAAGCCGTCTTCCTTGTTCTGCGATGCCATACGCGTTGCGTAATAGGCAATGAAGATGACGATCGCGAACAATATGCACCAGACGATAATACCCATGGCAACTCCCCCTGAAATGCAAATTCAGTGCCCGGCATTCTTCATACTGGGCCAGACTTGCGCGAGCTTGTCGTATTTTAGATTTTCTTTGTGATCGACGCTATCGCCATGCGCAGCTGCCGGCGCCATTGCGGCATCGCCAGGGAATGATCGAAGATGCCGGCACCGAGCTTCTGTGCCTTCCTCAAGACAGGCTCGGCCAAGGTGACGGGTAGAAACGCCGGAAACACGACCTGTGGTATTGCACCTGCCGCCCTCGCTTTGGCGAGATGCTCGCGACCGAGACCGGCGAAGGCCTCGATCGCCGCGGAAATGCGTGGCTTGTCTTTACCCGCGAGAAAACTGTCGCGATTGAGCCCGGTCGCCGAGAGAATCTCCAGCGGAAGGTACACCTGCCCGCGATGGCGATTAAGCGGCATCAGAAGCAGCAAGCCGGCGATTGCCTGCGCGACGCCGGCATGGCCGGCGGCGTCGGCGGAGCGCTTCGCCTCATCGGCCGACAAGACCAGGCTTGCAAGCTGGATCAGGGCCGAAGCCGTCTCGCCGGCATAGCCTTCCAAGCTGCTGCGGCTCTCCATGGGATCGTCGTAGAGATCGAAGATGCGGGCATCGATCATGTCGATCAGTGTCTGGCGCGGCAGGCGATATTGCTCGATCGCTGTCAAAAGCTCGGAGGCCAGAGGATTCGCCTCGCTCGAGCCGTGGGACTGCCCCTCGAGAAGATCGCGCCAATACTGCATGCGCACCTCGCCGGGCAGCGGCTCATGGACAAGATCGCGAATACGGGCCAACTCGGCGTTAAAGGCATAGAGCGCGGCCAGCGCAGGACGCTTCTCTTCCGGCGCCAGCAGGCAGGCGAGATAGCGGTCGCGATCGGTGTCGCGAAGCGTGGCGAGGCAGATGTCCCGGTTGCTCCGAGGCGCAGCTGATGTCGTCATACTCTTGGATCCGACGTCAGACGGCGATCAGCGCCGCAGCCACGGCGCGCGATTCGGACAGCATGATGTTGAAGGTACGCACCGCCGCCCCGGTGCTCATCGGGTCGGAGGAAATCTGCTTTGCGCGCAAGGCAGCCTTCAGCTCGGCCGGCAGCGGGCGCAGTTCCGTACCGGTGCCGACGAGCAGCACTTCGATCTCGGCAGCTTCATCGAGCACTTTCTGGAAGCGGTCCGACGTCAGCGCATCGCCCTGAAGCATGTCCCAGCCATAGATGCCCGAGGGTAGGCAGAGCAGAGAGCCACGATGCGACATGTCGGCAAAGCGGAAGCCGCCATTGCCGTAAGCGTCGATCGGTGCGCGGCCCGGGAAGTGCGCGTTTCGAATTTCTATACCTTTAGCCACTGTATCACACCGCTGGTTTGCCTGACTGGATGTTGCCGGCCGCGGGTCCATTGCTTTCGCCGCCGGTCTGGAACTTGTCCGGGCGCAGCTTGAACAGGATCAGCACGGGCGCCGCAATATAAATCGACGAAAAAGTGCCGACAGCGACGCCGAAAAGCAGGACGAAGGTGAAGGCACGGATCACCTCGCCGCCGAAGATGTAGAGGGCGAGCAGCGCCAGAAGCGTCGTCGCCGATGTCAGAATGGTACGAGATAATGTCTGATTGATGGAGGCATCGATCAGAATCGGCAGCGGCATCTGCGAATAGCGCTTCAAATTCTCGCGCATGCGGTCATAGACGACGACGGTGTCGTTCAGAGAGTAGCCGACGATAGTGAGGATCGCGGCGATGCTCGTCATGTTGAATTCCATGCCTGATAGCACGAAGAGGCCGAGCGTCAGGATGACATCGTGCAGCGTTGCGATGATGGCGCCGACGGCAAACTGCCATTCGAATCGTACCCATATGTAGATAAGGATTGCCGCCAGAGCCGCCAGGACGGCGAGGGAAGCCGTGGTGGTGATCTCGCCCGATACGGCTGGACCGACCACTTCGACGCGGGCGAAATTGTAGTCCTTGCCCAGCTCGTCCTGAACGAGCGAGACGGCGGATTGCTCGGCGTTTTCACCGCCCTCCTGCGCATGAACACGGATCACTGCACCAAGACGATCGGCAAGCCGCTCGACGCGCACGTCGCCCGGAATGACGGCGTCGAGACGTGTTTGAATGTCGACGGGATCGGCAACGCCCTGTTTGGCCCGGACCTCGATGATCGATCCGCCGGCAAAATCGATGCCGAGGTGCATGCCAACCGTCGCGAAGGCAATGAGCGTAATGACGGACAGGGCGGCGGAGACCGTAAACGTATAGCGGCGGATACCCATGAAGCGGATATTGGCATTGTCGAAAATGCCGCTGCGCACGCCAACAAGCAAAGTGCGTGGCTTGCGGCGCGAGATCCACATATTCACCAGCGACCGTGTGACGAAGCATGAAGTGAAGAAGGTGGTGACGACACCCGCCATCAACGTGGCGGCAAAGCCGCGCACTGCGCCGGTGCTTGCGTAGAAGAGAATGGCCGCGACGATCAGAACCGTCAGATTGGCGTCGGCGACGGTCGCAGCCGCGCGGTTGAAGCCATGGCGCAGCGCATCGACGAGAAGATGGGTCTTCTTTTCCTCTTCACGCACGCGCTCGTAGATCAGCACCAGCGCGTCGAGGCCGATGCCGATGATGAGGACGATGGCTGCGACGCCCGGCAGGGTGAGCGTAATGCCGAGAAGGCCCATGAGCGCTGCGACCATGACCATGTTGATGACGAGTGAGATGGTCGCGATGATGCCGAGCAGGCGGTAGAAGCCGATCATCAGTGCGGCGACGAAGACCGCAGCGGCAATACAGGCAATCAGGCCATAACGCGCCGTTTCGCCGCCGAGGCCCGGCTGAATAGTCCGCTCCTCGACCGTCGTCAGCGTCGCAGGCAGTGGTCCGCTCTTGACCATGACGGCCAGATCCTGTGCGCCCTGGGCGGTGAAATCACCGGGAACGTCGATCTCGCCTGTTGCGATGACCGTCTTCAGAGAGGCCGCGGAGATGACCTGATCGTCAAGCACCACAACGATGATCCTGCCGAGATTGCTGGCCGTCGATTGCGCAAAGCGATGGGTCGCCTCCGGCGTCAGCTTGACTGAGACCGTGCCTTCGCCTTTCTGATTGTCAACGACCGCGACTGCATCGGAAAAATCAATGTTTGAGAGCAGCGGCTGCCGCTGTACCAGATAACCCACAGGCGGATCGTCTTCGGAAAACAGCACATCGGATCCAGCCGGCGGCTGCTTGTCCATGGCGTCCTGGACCGACATCGACTGATCGATAAGGCGGAAGCTGAGTTTGGCCGGCTGGCCGAGAAGGTTCTTCAGCCGCTGCGCATCGGCAAGATCTGGCACCTGCACGACGATGCGGTCAGATCCCTGCCGGCGGATTAGAGGCTCGCCTACCCCGAGCTGTGCGATGCGGGCGTGGATGACCTTCATCGCGCGTGCGATCGCCGATGACACATGGCTATTGATATCGGCATCGGTGATATCGAGCGTCAGCGCGCCGTTGTCACCCTGAGACAGGACCACGGACGGCTTATCCGGTCCTGATGTCAACGGTTGCAGTGCCGTCAAGGCCGTTTGGACCTGCGAGGGATCGTTGATGCGAAGCTGAATCTTACGGCCGGTGCCGGTGAGGCCCGAATAGGCGACATTGACCGTACGCAATCGGGTCGCGATATCGCCGACGATGCTTTCCAGGCGATCCTTCTCGACATCGCCCCGTTCGATCTTCAACAGCAGATGCGATCCGCCGCGAAGATCGAGGCCAAGCTCGATCTTTCGATGCGCCCACCATGTCGGAACGGATGAAAGTGCGCGCCCGCCAAGCAGATTGGGAGCGGCCAGAAGCACGCTCAAGAGAACGACGAACCAAATCAGGGCGGTCTTCCACCAGGAGACGTGCAGCATCGCTCTCTCGAATTAGGGCTTCCCTACCGCGCCCTCCCTTTCGACCGAAAATGCAAAGGGCGCAGTAACACCTTGAATTTGTGCACAATCCTTCAAGAAAGTCGATCTCGAATTTCGAGGACGCACAGCGGCGGCTAGAGCCGCCTTTCGAAGGAGCCTTACGCGGCGTCCGCCTTGACGGGCTCACCCTTGACGCGAACCTCGGAAATGGCGCTGCGGACAACGCGGATGCGCACCCCTTCAGCGATCTCGACTTCCAGTTCCTTTTCGTCGATGACCTTGGTGACCTTGCCGACGATGCCGCTGGTGACGATCTGATCACCGCGGCGGATGTTCTTCAGGATCTCGTCACGCTTCTTCGCCTGCGCGCGCTGCGGACGGATGAGAAGGAAATACCAAACGACCATCAGCGGCACAAACAGGATGATCATTTCAAAGCCGGAACCGCCGAAGGCACTCGCGGCCGAATCTGTCGCGCTCTGCGCATATGCGTTGGTGATAAACATCGAAAACTCCCTTGAATTCCGAGCGGGAACGCGCCCCGCGTCGGGTGGCCGGAATATAGTTACGCGTATGGCGAATGCAACAAAAACAGCCGTCAACCGTACCGTTTTCCCGGTCTGTTAGCCTTTCACCCCCCAAAGGAGCATGATACCCGGCAAGACAGCGCGCGCATTTTACGACTTTCTTGTTCAATATTCAGGAGGAAACGGTGACTGAAGACCAAAACGCCCTGATACTTGCCGAAGTCCGTCGCCTGGCCGACGCTGTCGAGCGCCTGGCCGGGCCAGCCCCGGCCGTCAACGACTGGAACGCCGCCGACTGCTTCGTCTGGGCCCCTGCCCGGCTTTATCTGCAGCCGGTGCCACGGCCGAACCGTGTGGCGCTGACCCTCATCCGCGGCGTCGATCACGTGCGCGACATCCTGCACGAAAACACGCTTCGTTTTGCCGAAGGTTTCGCGGCCAACAACGTGCTGCTCTGGGGCGCGCGCGGCATGGGCAAATCCTCGCTCGTCAAAGCGGTGCATGAAGATGTGCGTCGGGCGACAGGCGTGTCGCTGAAGCTGATCGAAGTCCATCGCGAAGACATTTCCTCGCTGCCGGTGCTGCTCGATATCCTGAAGGCAACGCCGCATCGCATCATCATCTTCTGCGACGACCTCTCCTTCGATCATGACGATACTGCCTATAAGTCGCTGAAGGCGGCATTGGACGGTGGCGTCGAGGGCCGGCCCGATAATGTGCTGTTCTATGCGACATCCAACCGTCGGCACCTGCTGCCGCGCCATATGATGGAAAACGAGCAATCGACCGCGATCAATCCCTCGGAAGCCGTCGAGGAAAAGGTCTCGCTCTCCGATCGCTTCGGTCTCTGGCTCGGTTTCCACAAATGCAGCCAGGAAGACTATCTGCAGATGATCGATGCCTATGCCGATCACTTCAAGCTCGATCTCGACCGCGCCCAGATGCATCACGAGGCGCTTGAATGGGCGACGACCCGCGGCGCCCGTTCTGGTCGCGTCGCATGGCAATATATTCAGGATCTCGCCGGCCGATTGCGCATCGTGCTGGAACGGGATTGATCCTGGATCGATCAACATCGCCATAAATGACAAAAAGCCCGGCTGTGACCGGGCTTTTTGCAGAGTCCTTGAGACGCACTACCTATTCAAGGAACGTCATTGGGTTGACCGGAGCCGAATTCTTGCGGACTTCGAAGTGCAGCTGCGGCTGGCTGACATTGCCGCTCATGCCCGACGTCGCCAGCGTCTGGCCACGCTGGACCTTCTGGCCGCGGCTGACGTTCAGTGCATCCGCGTGGCCATAGACCGTGACAGTGCCGTCGTCGTGGCGAACGAGGACCGTGTTGCCCAGCTCCTTCAGGCCGTTGCCGGCATAGATGACAACGCCGTTTTCGGCCGCCTTGATCGGCGTGCCCTCTGGAACCGAGATGTCGATGCCGTCGTTGCGGCTGCCATTGACGTTGGCGCCATAGCTGGCGACGACGGCGCCGCGAACCGGCCAGCGATATTTGCCGATGCCGGTCGCCTCGGGCGCATCGGCCTGCGCATCCGACTTTGCCGCATCGTTGATGGACTGGCTCGGCGAAGCGGAGGCAACTTCCTTCGGCTTGGCAGGGGCATCCGCTGCCGCATCGGCATGGGCAACCGCCTTGGGTGCCTGCTTGGCAATCGGATCGGCGGCGGCCTGCTTCGGCTCGACGGGGAGAGCACCCGGCTTGGCCGATGCCTTCTGCGGCTCGATCGAAGCGGTCTTCACCGGATCTGCGGCAGCGACGCCACCGTGCGGCAAGGCGAGCGCCTGACCGATGCGAATGCTGTCGCCTGCCTGCATGTTGTTCGCACGCTTCAGTTCGGCGACGGAAACACCGCTTTCCTTGGCAATTCTCGCCAGCGAGTCACCTGGCTTGACGACATAGGTGCCCTTCGGCGCCGGCCCCTTGCCATTACCGGCTGCGAGCTTATTGGGATCGGCAAGGCCAGCCTGAGCCTTGCCGCGCATCTGGTTTCCGGAAGGCAATGCGAGCGCTTCCTGCTGTGGCGCCTTGGCCGGACCGGGCATCTTGCCGCCCTTGGAAAGATCCGTCGCTTCAGCGGCCATCTTGGCTGGACCTGAGACACCGGCCCCATTCATCGTCGGGATGATGATCTGCTGGCCTGGCTGCGCGGCAGCGCCATTGCGCAGGCCGTTCGCGCGCAGGATTTCCTTTTCCGGAACGCCATAGCGGCGCGATAGCAGCGCAATATTTTCACCCTGATGCAGCGTTACGCTCGGAGCATTGACCGTCGTCCAGCCCGGAGACATCTGCTGCGCGGCGGCGGTCTTGATCGTGCCCGTCGACATGGTGTCGGGAGCAAGTGCCGGCGCGGCGCGGGAACCATTGCCACGCGATGAGGGGAACGGCTGCGCGAGCGCTTCGGCTTGCCCTTGCGATACCGCGCGAGAGCGACCGGCATTGGCGGAAGCGCTGGGAGGAGCGAGATCGGTGCGCTGAATTGCGACAGGAGCGGTCGAAGCCCGTGCGCTGGAATAAGACGGATTATAACGAGCCGGAGAATTCGGATAGGGCTGCGACACCGGCGCGCTCTGTTGCGAGTAATCCTGCTGGCCGTAGCCGCCCGCCTGGGCGACGTCGGCCCGAGGCACCGGATCCCCGTTCGGACCATTGAGACCGCGACGATTGATCGAACCGGTCGTTACATTGTCCGTCTTGTTGAAAAGACCGCTGAAGCGGGTCGTGTCCGAACTGCAAGCTGTGGCAGTGCTCGCCAGAAGAACGGCCACCAGGACTTTCCCTGCCGATTTGCTGACGTTTGAAGAAAGACTGAAACCCATGACTCGACCCACTTAAGACGCAACCGATTATGGGTCGATTAAAGCGCGTTAATCTTACCATGCGGTTAAAGCACTGGTGTCGCATGTGTTTTTTTGAGGAATTGCTAACCATAGAGAATGAAACGGCACCAATCGCCCGTTTCATAGGGGCATCAGCGCGATTTGAGCCTCAAAGATAGGAGGCGAGCATGGGCACGATGGGCTGGTAGGGAACGTCGAATAATTCTTCGCGCTCGAATCGGCTTCCCGTCTTCGTCAGTCGCACCAGACGACACGTATGCTCGTCGACGATAAGCGGGGCTATCATCGAGCCGCCGGACACCAGCTGTTCGGCATAGAAGCGCGGCATTGTCGTGAAAGCTGCCGTCACCAGGATACGGTCGAAGGTGCCCTCGCCCGGCAGGCCGGCGCTGCCGTCTGCCTGGCGGATGATAACGTTGCGCAGCCCGAGCGTATCCATGCGCTGCTGCGCCGATGTCGTCAGCGTCTTGTAGCGATCGACTGTCAGCACGCGCTCGACGATTCGTCCCATGACAGCGGCCGTGAAACCGCTTCCCGTGCCGATCTCGAGAACGCGATGACCAGGCTTGATCTTCAAGCCATGGAGAATACGCACCACAAGATCGATGCCTTCCATGAAGGCGCCGCAATCGATCGGAATTGTCCGGCTGGAATAGGCATCATCGGCAAATTGCGCCGGCACGAAAGGCAGGCGCGGCGTCTGCTCGACCGCCGTCATCAGGTCGATGTCCAATATGCCCTCCGCCCGCAGCCGCAACACCACGGCCGCAAAGCCTTCCTTTTCCACCAAACGAGGTGTCAATCCGCTACTCCATACCGAGCGCCCGCGCCACGCGGTCTTGCGCCGAATAATCCGTCAAATCGAGTTTCAAAGGCGTTACCGAAATACGATTTTGTTTCAACGCCTGAATATCGGTCCCTGGACGGAAGATGCCGCTCCGCTCACCGAAGCGAAGCCAATAATAAGGGAAGCCGCGACCATCGGCTCGCTCCTCGACCTGCACGTTGAAGGCAAGATTGCCCTGTGCGGTCACTTCCGCTCCGTCGACCTCGTCGGGACGGCAATTCGGAAAATTCAGGTTGAGGAAGGTCCCGTCAGACAGATCGACGTTCATGAGCTTGTTAAGCAAAGCTGGAGCATGTGCTTCTGCCACTTCCCAGGGCACGACGCGCGCGCCGTTTTCATAGAGATAGGCCTGGCTCAACGCAAAGGAGCGCACGCCTTGCAGCGTGCCCTCGATGGCACCGGCGATAGTGCCGGAATAGGTGACGTCGTCGGCAACGTTGGAGCCGGAATTCACGCCCGAAAGCACGAGGTCCGGCTTGATATCCAAGACCTTGCGGATCGCCATGATGACGCAATCGGTCGGCGTTCCCCTGAGTGCATAATGCTTATCGGAGACCTTGCGCATACGCAACGGCTCGGAAAGGCTCAATGAGTGGGCAAGGCCGCTCTGATCCGTCTCCGGCGCGACGACCCAGACGTCATCAGACAGAGTGCGGGCGATGCGCTCCAATGCCGCCAGACCTTCGGCGTGAATGCCGTCATCATTGGTCAGAAGAATACGCATCGCCCCACCACCTGATTATGCTGCTTTTTCGATCCTCTTCAGACCACCCATATATGGCAGGAGTGCGTCGGGGACAGTGACCGAGCCGTCGGCATTGAGATAATTCTCAAGCACTGCGATCAGGCAGCGGCCGACCGCCGTTCCCGAACCGTTCAGCGTGTGGACGAACTTGGTGTTCTTATCGTCCTTGCCGCGATAGCGGGCATTCATGCGCCGTGCCTGGAAATCTCCACAGACCGAGCAGGACGAAATCTCGCGATAGGTATCCTGTCCCGGCAGCCAGACTTCGAGGTCGTAGGTCTTGCGGGCGCCGAAGCCCATATCGCCGGTCGACAGCGTCATGACGCGATAATGCAGGCCGAGGCGCTTCAGCACCTCTTCCGCGCAAGCCGTCATCCGCTCATGCTCGGCAATGGAGCTTTCCGCATCGGTGATCGATACCAGCTCGCATTTCCAGAACTGATGCTGGCGCAGCATGCCGCGCGTGTCGCGGCCGGCAGAGCCGGCTTCCGAGCGGAAGGATGGCGTTAGAGCCGTGAAGCGAAGCGGCAGCTTCTCTTGATCAAGGATCTCGCCAGAAACGAGATTGGTCAACGAAACCTCCGCCGTCGGGATCAGCCAGCGACCGTCCGTGGTCCTGAAGGAATCCTCGGAAAATTTCGGCAGCTGGCCGGTTCCGAACATCGCCTCGTCGCGTACCATCAGCGGTGCGCTGACTTCGGTGTAGCCGTGCTCGCTGGTGTGCAGATCAAGCATGAACTGACCAAGCGCGCGCTCAAGACGGGCAAGCTGAGCGGTCAGCACCGTGAAGCGCGAGCCGGAAAGCTTTGCCGCGCGCTCGAAATCCATATAGCCGAGCGCTTCGCCGATCTCGAAATGCTCTTTCGGCTCATGATTCCAGGTTGGCTTGGCGCCCCAGACATGCTTGACGACGTTGTCGTGCTCGTCCTTGCCGGCGGGCACGTCCTCGAGCGGTATGTTCGGAATGCGCGACAGCACATCATTGAGCTCGGCCGTCAGCCTGCGCTCTTCCTCTTCCGCAGCCGGAAGCGAGACCTTGATGTCGGCAACCTCCGCCTTCAGCTTTTCGGCAAGCTCGCTGTTCTTCTGCGCCATTGCCGCGCCGATCTCCTTAGAGGCGGCGTTGCGGCGGGACTGCATGTCCTGGACGGATTGAATGACGGAGCGGCGCTTCTCGTCGAGCGCTATGAGGCTTTGCGACAGAGGCTCCGCACCGCGCTTGGCAAGCGCTGCATCAAAAGCCTCGGCATTCTCACGAATCCATCTGATATCAAGCATCTTCGTTCCAGGTCGTTTGACATAAGTACAACTCCGACCGAGGCTTCGGTCGGAGGTCGAACCGGCAAATACCTGAGAAATGAGGCGAAGGCCTCCCGCCTGGACGTTAATCCGTCTTGGCGATATCGGAACTTCCGCCACTCTCTTCGAGCGCTTGCCGGGTACGCTGGCGTTCTACGAGTCGCGCCGCGTAGATGGAAATCTCGTAGAGAAGGATTGTCGGCAGTGCAAGGCCGATCTGGGACATCGGGTCCGGCGGCGTCAGCACGGCAGCGACGATGAAGGCGAAAACGATGGCAAACTTGCGCTTTTCCGCGAGCCAGGCAGACGTCAGCAAGCCGACACGTGCCAGCAGCGTCGTGATGACGGGAAGCTGGAATACGAGCCCGAAAGAGAAGACCAGCGTCATGATGAGGCTCAGATATTCCGAGACCTTCGGCATCAGCGCGATGCCGACCTGACCGTCACCACCCGTCTGCTGCATCTTCAGGAAGAACCACATCACCATGGGCGTGAAGAAGAAATAGACGAGTGCTGCCCCCATGAGGAAAAGCACGGGCGAAGCGATCAAAAACGGCAGAAAGGCATTGCGCTCGTTCTTATAGAGGCCGGGCGCGACGAACTTGTAGATCTGCGAAGCGATGATCGGGAAGGAAATCACCAGGGCGCCGAACATGGCGACCTTCACCTGGGTGAAGAAGAACTCCTGTGGCGCGGTGTAGATCAGCTCTGACTTCGCGAGATCGAGATGAGCCCATTCGACGGCCCATTTATAAGGATAGACCAGATAATTGAAGAGATGCTTCGCCACTGCGAAACAGCCAATGAAGGCAATGAAAAAAGCCACGAGCGACCAGATGAGCCGTGTGCGCAATTCCATAAGGTGTTCGATAAGCGGTTGCGGCTTATCGTCGATGTCACCCGTCATGCCTGGTCCTTCTTCCTGGGCGTTTTAGGCGTCGCCTTGCTGGCTGTCGCAGTCGGACGCTTCCTGGGAGCTGGGGGCGTCTTCTCTACGGCAGCAGCGACCGCGACCTTGCGCGGGGCTCGCTTTGGTTTTTCCGTGACGACGGGCGTCTGGACGGCGGCAGCCGCAACATCCTCGGTCTTGGCCGGGGCCTTGGCGCGAGGCTTGCGAGCGGCCTTCGGCGTCTTTGCAGCGTCACTCACAGCGGCCACCGGCTGCGGAACGGCTGCGGACACCGCCTCTGGAGCCGCCGCCGGCGACGGATTGCTCGAAGCGGCAGGCATTGTGGACGTGGCCGCAAGTGCTTCCGGCAGGCCGGACGAGACGCCCGGAACCGGCTCGGACGGCAATGGTGTCGCGGCCGGGGCTGCTTTGTCCGGCGTTGCCGCACGCTGCAGATCTGCCTTTATCTCATTGCCCATTTCCCGCAGCGGGTTCATGGCTTCCCGCAGCGAGTTGACCGGATTGAGCTTCTGCGCATCGGCGATCGTCTGGCGCACATCGTCCAGATCCGCCTCGCGCATGGCTTCATCGAACTGAGCGCGGAATTCGCCAGCGACCTTCCTGGCCCGCGCCGTCATCTTACCGATGGTCCGCAATGTCGACGGCAACTCCTTGGGGCCAATCACCACCAAGGCCACGACGCCAATAACCACCAGCTCGGACCAGCCTATATCGAACATGCAAAGGCTCCTGGGCCTGCGGCAAACCTTTTAGTTTGACGCCTGCCGGACATGATTACTTCGTTTCGTCAGCCTTGTGCTCGACCGTGCGGGACGTCGTCGCCGACGTCGGCTGCGCCGAAGTATCCTCGTCGTCGTTCATGCCCTTCTTGAAGCTCTTGATGCCCTTGGCGACGTCACCCATCAGCTCCGGGATCTTTCCACGGCCGAACAACAACAGCGCGATGGCCAGGACGATGAGCCAGTGCCATATGCTTAGAGAACCCATTGCTTTAACTCCCAATTACAGTGTCTTTTCGATGTAAGACGTTTGCGGATGTTTTTCAAACACGAAAATGTAGTGCATCCACGTATATCGGGATGACGAACGCCGATGCGGGCGCCCAAACGTCTCCAAGCCGAGAGGATGATTGTTATATTCGCACCCGCTGATGGCAAAAGAGAGACTTTGCCGGCGGTTTCGCGAAAATCTGCAGATAGGGCTGCAACCCATTATGCGCGCCAGCCAACATTCAATCGCTGGAACTTGCGCCGCTTGGCGGCAGGATGCCGAGTTCCTCCAGATCCAGCTGCGTGATCGGATCTTCATCCTCGGTGAGTTCGTCACTCATCAATGGCGAGGGAATATTGAAATTGGCAGGAATCCGGCCGGAGAGCAGCCCTGCCCCCTTCAATTCTTCGAGACCAGGTAGATCCCGCAGCTCTTCGAGACCGAAATGATCGAGGAAATCGCGCGTTGTGCCAAGCGTCACCGGCCGCCCCGGCGTGCGGCGACGGCCGCGGAAGCGGACCCAGCCAGACTCCATCAGCACGTCGAGCGTACCCTTGGAGGTCTGTACACCCCTGATATCCTCGATCTCTGCGCGTGTGACGGGCTGGTGATAGGCGATAATGGCTAGCACCTCGAGTGCCGCGCGCGACAGCTTGCGCACCTCGCTCTCGTCGCGCCGGATTACGAAGGAAAGATCTGCGGCCGTGCGGAAGGCCCAGGCACCATCCACCTGAACGAGATTGACGCCGCGCAAGGCGTAATCGGCCTTGAGCTTCTGCATGACGGCGGGAATATCGACCCCGCGCGCCACCCGCTCGGCGATAAACGCCTCGGAGACCGGCTGGGCCGAGGCAAAGACCAATGCTTCGGCGATCCGCTCGGCCTCGCTCAGCCGACGATCGTCAACATCGGGCGTCTCCGCCTCGTGCTCCACATGCTGCTGCTCGTCGTCCGGTTCCGTCACGCGCTTCCCTGCCCTATTCCGCTGCTTCCAGCGACGAATGCTTCGGCCCGCGCCGCATGTAAAGCGGCTGAAACGCGCCTTCCTGACGAATTTCCAGCTGTCCCTCGCGCACCAGCTCCAGCGATGCCGCAAAAGCGCTGGCAATTGCCGTAACCCGCTCGCTTGAAGTCGTCATGTAGCTCAGCAGGTAATGTTCCAGGGCCGTCCAATCGGTGATTTCGCCGATCATCCGGTCCAGAATAACGCGGGCATCGGCCAGCGACCAGACACGGCGCTTCTCGATCGTTACCTGGGTCACGGCCTGACGCTGACGCAGGCTCGCATAGGCGGTGAGCAGATCATAGAGGCTAGCGTCGAAGGCGGATTGACGTCGATCCGGAATATGTTCCGGCGCGCCACGCGCGAAGATATCGCGGCCGAGGCGGTTGCGATTGACGAGATCGGTGGCGGCATCGCGCATGGCTTCCAGGCGCTTCAGGCGGAAGGCGAGCGTCGCCGCCATCTCCTCGCCGGTTGGCCCGTCTTCCTTGCTCTGCTGCGGGATCAGCAGCTTGGATTTGAGATAGGCGAGCCACGCCGCCATGACGAGATAATCGGCCGCAAGCTCGATGCGGATGCGCCGGGCACTCTCGATGAACTGAAGATACTGCTCGGCCAGCGCCAGAACGGAGATACGGGACAGATCGACCTTTTGGGTGCGCGCCAGATGCAGCAGCAGATCGAGCGGTCCTTCGAAGCCGGCAAGGTCGACGACAAGCGACGGCTCGTGCGAGCCGCGCTGCGTCTCGCCCTCCTGCCAGAGCTTGTCCATCGGCGTTGCCGCCTGCTGAAGCTTGTCCGTGCTGCCGCTCACTCTGTCACCCGTCCGTTCCTCGAAGTCCGGTTTTACGCCACTGCGAACATCGCGTCGAATTCCGCCCGAATAGAGGCTTCATCGGCGCCATCATTTCTGCCGAATGCCGCTTCGACCGCCTTGGCCCTTGTCAGCGACGCACCCGCCAAAGCGGGGACATTGCGAACCACCTGCTGCATTTCCTCCATGACGCCATTGCAATGCAGCACGATATCGCATCCGCCCGCAATAATATTTGCTGCACGTTCGCCGATCGTGCCTTTCAGCGCATTCATCGAGGTATCGTCCGACAGGAGCAGGCCCTGGAAACCGATATAGCCGCGGATGATCTCCTCGATCACCTTGCGCGACGTCGTGGCCGGGTTCTCCGGATCGACATCGGTGAAGACGACATGGCACGTCATCGCCATCAGCTCATCCTTGAGAGCCACGAAGGGCGCGAAATCATGCGCCTCCAGCTCCGCGCGCGAAGCCGAAACGACAGGCAGCTCGTGATGCGAATCGGCAAAGCCGCGGCCGTGGCCGGGCATGTGCTTCATCACCGGCAGCACGCCGCCGGCTTTCAGACCTTCCGCAGCCGCGCGTCCCATCTCCGTCACCGTCACCGGATCGGAGCCATAGGCGCGATTGCCGATGACGTTGCTCGACCCCTCCACAGGCACGTCCAGCACCGGCAGGCAATCGACATTGATGCCGAATTTCAGCAGATCGAAGGCATGAAGCCGCGACATCAGCCAAGCGGCGCGCAGGCCTCGTTGGTGATCCTGGCGATAGATATCACCGAGTGCCTGCCCCGAGGGATAATGCGGCAGGATCGGCGGGCGAATGCGCTGCACCCTGCCGCCTTCCTGGTCGATGAAAACAGGAGCATCTCGCCCGACGCTGTCACGCAGGGACGCAACGAGATCGGCGATCTGTGCCGGCTCGGAAATATTGCGCCCGAACAGAATAAAGCCCCATGGCTGCTCCCCCTGATAGAAGGATCGCTCTTCGGGCGTAATGGTGTGGCCGCTGCAGCCAAGGATCATGGATTTCGATTCGGTCATATCCGAATCATAAGGCTTGCGGCGGGAAATGCGAGTGAGGTCAAGCGGGGATACACAGGAACAACCGTCTTCTGCAGGCTACTTGGGCGGTATATGGTAGACGACTGAGCGATATTTGGGGTTTGACCTGCGCTCCCTCACCTCGCCGCCATAGGCTTCGGCTATCCGCCTGCTGGCGATGTTCTCCTCCGCGACGGGGTATTCGAAATAACGGATAGAAAAGCTCGCGCTCGCCCATCCAATGATGGCGCCGATCAATTCGCGGCCGAGTCCCAGGCCGTGCGCTTCGCTGCGAAGCCAAATTCCAAGCTCCGGCGTGTCGGTCAGCGCAGCATGCATGCCGATAACACCCAGAAAACGATCGTCATCCTTGTCTCGGGCTGTGAAGTGGAATTCCGAGCCGTCTTCGATTGCCTTCGGCCACCTCCGCCAAACATCTGCGAAAGCCGCCTCGGTCTCAGGCGGCTGCCAGGCCATGAACCGCGTAATGTGAGGCGATATGTTAGCAAAGATGTCCGGAGCGTCCTCAGGAACAAACGGCCTGACGGACGTTCGATGCGTCGATAGCTGTAGATGCGGCATCGTTCGCCATGTCCCACGCTTAGCGCGCCAAAATAAATCCGCCCGCAGATTGATCTCTGCGGGCGGATTTTTCAACTCTATCGGAACACCAGGGCTAAAAACCCAACTCGACTACTTCGAGATCAGGCAGGTGCCGCCGGCGGCGCGATAGCGGGTGCAGATGGCAGCGGCCTCATCCTTCGAGCCGGCGACGACGCGGACGCGATAGTAGGTGCCCTTGCCGGCGATATCGGCCTTGCGGATCTCCAGCGGGTGGTTGCCGATGACACCAGCAAACTTGACCTTGAGGTTCGCCTGCGACTTCTGCGCGTCGGCCTCGGTCGGCAGGGATGCGATCTGCACGCCGTAAGCGCCGCCGCTTGCAGCGGAGGTGGCAGCCGGAGTTGCAGCCGCCGGGCTAGCAGATGCGACCTGCTTCGGCTGAGCCTTGGGCTGAGCTGGAGCTTGAGCCTGCGGGGCCGGAGCAGCCGTATTGGCCTTGGCGGCAGGCTCGGGACGTGTCGTCGGAACCGGGTTCGTCTTCACGACGCGGATCGGCGTGCTTTCGGCGCTGGCAGCGTCGGTATTATCCGACTGGGCTGCTGCCGGAGTATTTGCCTGAGACGGGCGCGAATTGGTCGATGCGACCTGATTGTTCGCCGGCTTGGCGGCTGCAGTCGTCGTATCGGCAACCGGCTCGTCGCGCGGAACCAGCGAACCATCCGGCTTGACGATCATCGTACGCACCTTGCGCGGAGAGACTGATGGCACCTGATCGTCGTTGTTGGCGGCGACGTTGGTGTTTCCACCATTCTGGTTCGGCAGCAGGCGCGGATCTTCGGTTTCACCGACCGGCGTCGACGTCACCTGATCGCCGTCGCTGTCGTCAGGCGATACCGCCTCGGGAATCAGCGTCTTCTGGACGACGTCAACCGGCTGCTCGTTGGAGGAGACAAGCTCCTTCTGCTTCGGCGCCGCCGTACTATCGCCAGCGACGCGATCGTAGACGGCCTTGTCCTGATTCGGAACGACGGTGCCACCCGGATTTTCGGGAGCGACCTTGACCGGATCGCTGTCGGCCGCAATCACGCGCGGCTCTCCGGAGAAGCTGGAGATCGGCGCGCCGTGACGGATCCAGCTGTAGGCGCCATAGGCACCGACGCCGAGAACAACTATGACGGCGGCGGTCGTTACCATGCCGCGCACGGAGCGGACCGGGCGACGGTTTGCGGCGGGATTCAAGGTCATCCTGGCAACGTTCTCGACAGGCGTCGCCGCTTCACGATAGCTGCGGCGGAAGTCCTCTTCCAGCGCACGCTCGAACTCGTCGAACTCCTCGATCGGCTGCTTTGCGACGGGCGCAGCAGGCTGGGCCGCCGCATTCTTGGACCATGAAGCGGCGGCAGCGGCACCGCCAAGTGCGGCGGCAACGGCCGGCTTGATCGGCTCGGATGCGGTTTCCTTGGCCGGCGTACCGAGCAGGCTCGCCATTTCCGAATCAAGATCGAATTCAAATTCTGACGGCACCGCAATCGGCTCTTCCGGCTCGATCGCCGGCAGATGCGGAACATGCGAACCCTCGAAGGTTTCGACACGCTCCTCCGTCTCGGCGATTTCCGTGGGATCGAACGGCAGAGGCTGGTCGGCCTCGAATACAGGCGCTGCCGTGGCTGCAGCATTTGCGGCAGGCACAACCGGCGCCGGCGCGGGTTGCAACGGCTGTGGCGCCGCTGCGGCAATCACTGGAGCGGCGGGCACCGGAGCAACTGGCGTTGCGCGGGAAAGGATCGGCTCTACAACGGGAGCGGCCGGAGCCTGCTGAGACGCAGCGGGAGACTTTTCGGCTTCAGCGAAATCGAGACCGGCAAGTTCCATTTCAATATCGGCCAGATCGAATTCGAAGTCCTGACCGGCAAAGGGGTCCTCCGCACCGAAGGTAATCGGCTTCGGCTCTTCATGCCGTGCGGCAGCCACGGGAGCGGCGGACAACTCTGCAGGCTCGGAAAACGAAGCGCCGAAACTACCGAAATCCGGCTCTTCCTTCCCTGCAGGCGCATTGACTCTGGGTGGAACCGGATAGCGATTCACATCGGCGAGCAGAGCATCGATCTCGGCGGAAAGCGCAGCCGGATCGGCCTTCGCGACCTTTGGCGGCTCTGGTGCCCGGAAGACGGCCGGGGTCGGCTGGGATGCAGCAGGCTGCGAGACGGCTTCAGGAGCGCGCGGAGGCTCGACGGGATCGAACGCTTCGAAATCAAGGGCGCCATCGAACAGCGCTTCGTCAGAAGTGGCTTTCGGGGCCGGCTGGGCAACGGCAGGCGCGGCCGCCGGCGTGAACTGCTCACGCGAGGCGGCGGGCGTTGCCAGGGTAAAGTTGGCAAGGGGCAGCCGTATGGTAGCGGCAGCGGATTGCGGCGTCGGCTTCAGCACCGGAGCAGCCGGCTGCGGTTCGACAGGTGCAGGCTTCGGCGCCGGCTGCAGAACCGGCGCGATCGACATTTCCAGCTCGTCGATCAGATCGCGAGCGCCGATCGTCGGCTTCACCGGAGCCACAGGCTGCAGTGCAGGTTCTTCGAACTTTGGCTCTTCAAACGTAGGTTCGGTCCGCACCGGCTCGGCGGATTGCGCAACTTCTTCATGGCTCGGCGGAGACACCTGCTCGACCGGAGCAGCGATGTCATTTGCCGGACTCATTCGCGGCGTATCGTAGCGCTCGAATTCGCGAAGAAGCTCATCTTCCAGGTTGAAGGCCGGCTCCTGCCGCTGAGCCGCAGGAGTTGCCTGAGCAGCGGGGCGCGGCTCAAAGCCCACGATACGAGCGAGTTCTGCGAGCGGATCATCATCCGCAAAGAACTCGTCGTTTCCGCTTGCGCGATACGCCAACTGTTTTTCTGCCATCACCCGTTCCACTCGCAAACACTACAGTTAATGCCAGCGCAATGTGGGTAAATGGTGACGTTTATCGCATTTCGTCCGGTGCTGCGGTCCCGGTTATACCAAGACCCGACTTCAAAACCGACGCGACAGCGTACACCAGCCCAAGTCTGGCAATGCTCAATTCTCGGTTCTTATCGTTAACAAAACGTAATTCCGGTAAATCTTTACCTTTATTCCAGTGTCCATGGAAGGAACTGGCCAAATCGTAAAGATAAAAAGCGATGCGATGCGGTTCTTGAGACTGTGCTGCAGCTTCGATGATTCGTGGGAATTCCGCAATCTTCGCAACCAACTGCAATTCAGTTGCATCGGAGATGGCGCCAATGACAGCTTTCGACAGGTCAAGCGAGGCAATGTCGAGGTCTGGGAAGGCCTCCTTGGCCTGACGGAAGACGGACATGCAGCGGGCATGTGCGTACTGCACGTAGAAGACCGGATTGTCCTTCGACTGCTCCGTGACCTTGGCGAAATCGAAATCCAGAGGCTCAGAATTCTTCCGGTAAAGCATCATGAAGCGCACCGAATCGCGGCCGACTTCATCGACGACTTCTCGCAGCGTGACGAAATCGCCCGAGCGCTTCGACATCTTCACCGGCTCGCCATTGCGGTAGAGCTTGACGAGCTGACACAGCAGCACCGTCAGCTTCGCAGCACCATCGGAAACGCCGCGGGCGACTGCCTCCAGCCGCTTGACGTAGCCGCCATGGTCGGCGCCGAGGATGTAGATCATCTCGTTGAAGCCGCGGTCGAACTTGTTCTTGAAGTAAGCAACGTCGGCAGCAAAGTAAGTATAGGAGCCGTCCGACTTGATCAGCGGACGGTCGATATCGTCACCCACTTCGGTCGAACGGAAGAGCGTCTGCTCGCGATCCTCCCAATCTTCCGGCAGCTGTCCCTTCGGCGGCGGCAGCGCGCCCTTGTAGACATAGCCCTTGAAAGTCAGGTCGTTGATCGCGGTGCGGATCAGCGCCGCGCCGTTGGCATGCAGGGTGCGTTCGGAGAAGAACACGTCGTGATGGACGTTCAGCGCTTCCAGATCTTCCTTGATCATCGCCATCATCGCGTCGATAGCCCGATCCTTGACGATCGGCAGCCACTGATCTTCCGGCATGCCGCGCAGCTTGGTGCCGAATTCCCTGGCAAGCGCCTCGCCGACGGGAACCAGATAATCGCCGGGATAGAGACCCGCCGGGATCTCGCCCACCTGCTCACCAAGCGCTTCGCGATAGCGAATGAAGACGGAGCGCGCAAGCACGTCGATCTGCGAGCCGGCATCGTTGATGTAATATTCCTTGGTGACCTCATAGCCAGAGAAGGCCAGCAGGTTCGCCAGCGCATCGCCGACGACGGCGCCGCGGCAATGGCCGACATGCATCGGCCCGGTCGGGTTGGCCGAGACATATTCGACGTTGACCTTCTGCCCGCCGCCGAGCTTGGAGCGGCCGAATTTCTCACCCTCGGAGATCATCGTCGACAGCAGCCGCTGCCAGTAGCCGACCGAAAGACGGATATTGATGAAGCCGGGGCCAGCGACCGAAACCTCGGCGACATCAGCATCTTCCTTGAGCTTGGCGACGATGATTTCGGCAAGCGCACGCGGATTGGTGCCCAGCGGCTTGGACAGAACCATGGCCGCATTGGTGGCGACATCACCATGGCTGGCATCTCGCGGCGGTTCCACGCCAATACGTCCGAAGTCGACTTCAGATCGCTTTTCTCGCACAATATCAATTTGTTCGAGAGCGTTCTTAATTCTTACTTCGAAGTCGGTGAAAAGGTTCATCATATCGTCCACGCATTAGCTTCGGCGAGCCGCTATCGGCCCGGCGCCGCCGCTGCCTACCGCAAATCGGGAGTCTGGTCAAACAGGCGCTTGTGGGCGCTGATGGCGTAGGTGTCCGTCATGCCGGCGAGATAGTCGCCGACATGCCTTGCCTTGGGGGCAATTGCGAGCCCGGCAATATGATCCACCCAGTAGTGGCTCTGCATCTCCCTGGGATTTTCCATATAGGCGTGGAAAAGGTCGGTAACGATCTGGGCCGCGCCGGCACGGATGCGCATGATGTCGGGATGGCGATAGATGCGCTTGAACAGCATCTGCTTGATCAGCTTGTCGGTCTCAGCCATCTCAGGCGAGAAAGTCGCGATAATCCGGCCGGCGGCACGGATGTCGGCCACGTTGCCGGGCTTGATTTCGGCGAGCGCCTGCTGCGAAACGGCGATGACATCCTCGACCATGCGGGTGATCTGTCGGCGCATGATCTCGTGGGTGAAGCGGCTCGCCTCCAGATGCGGGTAGCGCGCCCTCACCTCGGCCATCAGCTTGGAGAGAAACGGCACCTCCTCCAGCATGTCGAACGTCAGATAGCCGGCGCGCAGGCCGTCATCGATATCGTGCGTGTTGTAGGCGATATCGTCAGCGATCGCGGCGACCTGCGCCTCCAGGCTGGCGTAGGAGGCGATTTCCAGATCATGGATCTCGCAATAGTCGAGGATCGGCTGCGGCACGGGCCCGCGGGTGCCCTTGCCCTCAGGCGTCATCAGCGGGCCATTGTGCTTGACGAGGCCCTCAAGCGTTTCCCAGGTGAGATTGAGCCCGTCGAAATCTGCATATCGGCGCTCGAGCTTGGTGACGATGCGCAGGGATTGGGCGTTGTGGTCGAAGCCGCCATAGGGCAGCAGCACCTCATGCAGCGCATCCTCGCCGGTATGACCGAAGGGCGTATGGCCAAAATCGTGAACCAGCGCTACGCCCTCCGCCAGATCCTCATCCAGCTTCAGGGCTCGCGCCAGGGCGCGGGCAATCTGGGCAACCTCGATCGTATGCGTCAGCCGTGTCCGATAATGATCGCCGTCTTGGGCGATGAAGACCTGCGTCTTGTGTTTCAACCGCCGGAAGGCGGTCGTATGGACGATCCGATCGCGGTCGCGCTGGAATTCGGAGCGTGTCGGGCTCGATCCTTCTTCATAGAGCCTTCCACGCGATTCCCAGGGATTTGTCGCATAGGCTGCCTTTTCCCCATATCCGAAACCCAATGCATGCGTATCAATCGTCATTATCAATCCATTCCGGCATTTGGCTCCCGCACCGCCATCAGCGCGACAGTCGTTTCCCTGCAATCGGTCCCCGGCCTTGTCCGTCGAGGCGACATGCTGCGCGCTCTTCGTACATCCCGGCCCATTGACGCCGCTTTGCGGCCTTCATACCTATAGACAAGAAAACAGCAAAATGGTGTGTGGCTCAACCACGAAACCATAGCTGTCACCGGCCTGACTTTCATGATAAAGGCTACGGATATCAGCCGTTTGAAAGTTCGACGGCTTATTGGTTCTCTCCGGATCTTGACCCCGGCAGGAGGAAGACATGACTGAGACAAGTGTTACCCTATCGGATGCTGCGGCCAAGCGAATCGCTGCTATCGTCGGCGCGGATGCCGGAAAGCGCGCCCTTCGCGTTGCCGTCGAAGGCGGCGGCTGTTCGGGTTTTTCCTATAAATTCGATCTCGTTGAAGGTCCCGAGGATGATGATATCGTCGTCGAAAAGGACAATGCGACCGTCCTGATCGATCAGCTGTCGCTGGTCTACATGGCAGGCTCGGAAATCGATTTCGTTGATAATCTTCTTGGCCAATCCTTTCAGATCAAGAATCCGAATGCAGTCGCAAGCTGCGGATGCGGCACCAGTTTCGCGATCTGATCCCTACCCTCTTTTTCCACAATTTGATGACCGGCCGGGAGCCTTCGCTCCCGGCCGGTTTTCATATGGGCTGTAGTCAAGCCGATCGGCTGCGGATACAACAGGGCGAAGCAAAGGAATGAGCCGCCCATGAAAATCGCCACCTGGAACATCAACGGCGTCAAAGCGCGTATCGAGAACCTCTGCCAGTGGCTGAAGGACTCGAACCCGGACATCGTCTGCCTGCAGGAAATCAAGACGGTCGACGAAGGCTTTCCGCGTCTTGAGATCGAAGCGCTTGGCTATCACGTCGAAACGCACGGGCAGAAAGGCTTCAACGGCGTCGCGATTCTCTCGAAGACCAAGCCGGATGAAGTGACGCGCCGCTTGCCAGGTGACGAGAGCGACGAACAGGCCCGCTTCATCGAGGCGGTGTTTTCCGCCGAAGGGCATGGCGCCTTGCGGATCTGCTGCCTCTATCTGCCGAACGGCAATCCGGTCGATACCGAAAAATACCCCTATAAGCTCGCCTGGATGGAGCGCCTGCGCAAATTCGCCTTGGATCGCCTGGCCTTGGAGGAGCCTCTGATACTCGCCGGCGACTACAACGTCATTCCGGAGCCACATGATTGTTTCGATCCGAAGGTCTGGGAGAGCGATGCCCTTTTCCTGCCGCAGACGCGCCAGTCCTTCCGTCAACTCGAACATCTCGGCTTTACCGATGCGGTGCGCGCGACGACGGATGCAATCAAGCTTTACTCATTCTGGGATTATCAGGCCGGCGCATGGCCGAAGAACAACGGCATCCGCATCGACCATCTGATGCTGTCGCCCGAGGCTGCCGATCGCCTCACCGCAACGGCAATCGAGAAACATGTGCGCGCCTGGGAAAAACCATCGGACCACGTGCCTGTCATCGCGCATCTTGATTTCGGGGGCTAATCCGTCCGGCTGCAAGCATCTAGCTTGACCTCAGCAACAACGGCGTCCGTAAAGCCGGCGATCAATCGGAGCCGGCAACATCCAGCTGATGGGCCATGGAGACCGCTACGCGGCGATCGTTCTCGTTGGCAACGGAGAATGCCTGCTCCTGCAGGTCTTCCATCCAGCTGCAGTCCTTCGGCTTGCACTTGTCCAGTGCCGCCGTCATGAAAGCCAGACCGCGGATGGATTGGCCTTCCTGGAACAGGATATTGCCGAATACGGCCATGGCGCCAGGATGGCCGCTCTTGCGGGCCTGGTTCAGCCATTTCTTGGCCTGCTGAACATTGGTGGAGCCGCCCTCGCCGGACAGCATCATCTGCGCAAGCTGGAACTGCGCCTCCGGAACGCCGAAAGTCGATGCCACCTGGAAATAAAGCTGCCGGGCCTGATTGAGATCAATCTTCACCGGGCTGTTGGGGATGCCGCTCTTGTAGTAGCTCGCGAGCGCCAGCAGCGCATTGATGAAGAAGCCGGTGTCTTCCGAGCCCGGTTCCACACCCTGCTGGGCGATCTCACTATAGATCTTGAAAGCTTCGAAATCGTTCTGCGCCACGCCGTCGCCATCGGCATACATGTTGGCCAAGGCCCAGCGTGAGCCGGTATGGCCTTTCTCAGCGGCATAGCGATAGGCTTCGACTGCCTCTTCCTTCTGTCCGTTCTTGTAGGCTTTGAAGCCGAACTTGAAGAGATCGAACGGACCTGATTCCTTGGTGACACCGGCATTGATATCGAATGCCTTGGCTTGACCCACAAGCACCAACGCGGTGGCAAGGGACAGGCTGAGCATCATGACTCTCGCTGATATGAACTCGGACTTAAACATAACAGTCGATTTCTTTCGCTCCATTCGGACCTGTCACGGCACTTGCATAAACGCCGCCAGCTTCACGAATGTTTTCCCTGATGGCGCACGAGACTGGATCGTCCTTCGAAAAGGCGTTTCCTGTGGCATCCAACCGATGCTGGTTGCCACAATTGCGAGCATAGCTTGCAATTATGTCCAAACCAGCATTTGTGCGGCCGCTATCGCATCTCACCATCGAAGCAGCGCCCTCGTTCGCCTTCCGATGATGGAGCCCAAAGATCGGCCGGCTGACGACTTTCCTTGGCAGACAACGCGTTTTCGGCTGCGTCGAAAGCATCGCGGCTCCGATCCCGAATTGTTGCTTATGCCAAAGTGGAAGTTCACCCATCGACCGCTTACGCACTTTCTACAAGGCTTGCCCCTGTGCCCACGTAATCGCTGCTCCCCATTTGTGGCGGGAAATGGACAAATTGTAATCTGATCACGTGGCTGCAATGTCTTGAAATAGAGTGTTGCTAATTCGTCACAAAGATTTTATCGAACTTGAGATTTCTTTAACCATAAATCAGGCAAAAGAGGCGGTTTGCGTTCCCCCTTTGCCGATCAGACAAAGAAACGTCGCGAGACTCGGAAAAGCTCGCGACGTCCATAATAGAGGGAAGGATCAGTCAATAAGCTCCTTCAATTCAAAGGCTTATCGTCAGAAGCTGACCTTCACCGATGTCTGAAGAGCCGCCACCAAGTCATTGCCGAAGCTATAGGTCGCATCGTTGCCGTAGACGACACCGCCGCGTGTGACCGGTCCGGATTTGCCTGATGTCATGAGGCCGAGAGCGCCGCCGAAATTGAATTGGACATGCTCTGTCGCCTTGTAGGCGACGCCCGCGCCGAGGGTCCATGTATCGGAGTTCATGCCATAGCCATCGCTCGTACCGCGATCCCAGGTCAGGCTGACGGCGCCGCTCCACTTATCATTGAACTTGTGTCCGACACCGCCAGTGATCGTCCAGCCGTCCTTGTACAGCAAGTCAAGCGAGGTGAGCTCGGTGGGGCCATTGGCCCTGCAGGATATGCTGCGCGTGGAGCTCGGGCACAGCGCGATGCTTTGCAGGATGCTCCAGTTCGTCCATTTGACCGAGCCGAAAGCCAGCCAATCGGGCGCGATGCCGGTCTGTACCTTCCACTCGAGGGAATCAGGAGCATCGGCCGAGCCGAAAACAGAGGTTACCTTGCCGCCGAAGCCGGGGACGACCGGTGGCGGTACTTCGGTCAGGTCGACGCTACCCTTCAGATTGTCATATTTGACCCGGCTATTGTAGACGAGGCTCGTGCGGAAGGCATATTCCGGAATTTCGTAGGCGATACCGGCGCGCCAGCCCCAGCCGTGACCGTCGATGTCAAGCGAACCCATGCCGTTGTAAATGGCAGAAATCGGGGCCGGAGTGGCGTAGACGAGGCGCGACTTGTAGCCGCTGACTTCCTGATAGAAACCGCCTCCGATCAGACGCAGCTGACCCGGACCCGCATCGAACTTGTACGAGCAGGTGGCCGAATAGTTGTTCGTGCGAACCTTGACTTCGGTTTCGTTATTGGCGCCGGCCCAATTTGCACCTTCGTTGAGGTGGCCGCCGAAAGGCTGCGAATAGTCGGCCATGCAGTCGAGATCATCGGTGATGCCGATCTTGAATGCGGCATAGGGAATGGCGTAATTTTCCGCCGCATCCGTCGAACGGCTCCGGTTATTGAGATTGCCGTCGGCCGGATTGATGTCCTTGGCGTTCTTCAGTTTACGGTCGGGCATGACGTAAGTAACGCCTGACTCAAACACATAACGGCCCTTGTCGAAAAGCAGATCAATATCATAGCCGCCACGATCAAGGCCGCCCGCAAAGGCAGCGGTGGCGAAAGACGAGCTGATAACGAGTGTGACTGCGCTCCTCAACGCAACAGAAAATGCCATTGTATCTCCCCCACATGTGCATTCAGTGGTTCGATTGTTGCGATGATCGCGTGAATTGGCAATGTGGCCCACAAGAGCACTGGCCATGTAAGAGAGTGATTGATTTACGTAAGAAAACGAGCGTCGCCTCTGAAAATCCATCGATGTAGGTAATTTTTTCTTTCGAAATAACATTTTTAGCCCCTAATAGAATCTCATTCTTCACGGCAACAATTCTGTTACAATATGACAACAGTTTTGCTTTTCGAGCATGTCCAGCAACTTTAGGGGTAATCTGTTTCGCCTGTGCGAAACTGGTGGCGGATCCGGGGCGTTAGATCCGCCCAATCCCATCGAATCGAAGGAAATAAACAAAAAGGCACGCGGCGAACACCGCGTGCCTTTTTCGATTCCAGATCTCTACTTCCTCAAGCGAATCGCGATTTCTCAGTTTCGCTTCTTGTGCTTCTCACCTTCGATCGTACGCATGTCCTAGCCGGCTTCGCTGACCCGGGCCAGCGCTACCTTCAGGCTCGCTTGCTGCCCCTCAAGCTCACCGAGACGCTCGCGCTCGGCGGCGACGACGTCCGGATTGGCATTGGCAACGAACTTCTCGTTCGAAAGCTTGCCGGCAATGCGGGCGATCTCCTGATCGTTCTTGGCAATCGCTTTTTCGAGGCGCGCTTTCTCGGCGGAGAGATCGATGAGGCTGCCAAGCGGCAGGCAGACCGTCGCCTCGCCGATGACGATCTGAGCAGCACCCTTCGGTGCCGTATCGGCAAGCGAAACCGCTTCCACGCGCGCCAGCCGCTTGATGGCGGCATCATGACGGAAGAGGCGTTCGCGCGTCAGGCTATTGGCATCGACAACAACCAATGGCGCCGTCGCAGCCGGCGGCACGTTCATTTCCGAACGAACGGAGCGAATGCCGGAAACAAGATCGATCAGCCAATTGATTTCATCGGCGGCGACATTGTCGGCATAGGACGGCGCCGGCCAATCCGCATGGCAGATCAGGCCCTCACGCTCCTGCCCCTCGCCTGCCGTGTGCGCCCAGAGCTCCTCGGTCATGAAGGGCATGAACGGATGCAGAAGCTTATAGGTCTCTTCGAGAACATAGGCTGCGCAGGACTGAGCCTCCGCCTTGGCATTCTCGTCTTCGCCATTGAAGATCGGCTTCAGGAGTTCGAGATACCAATCACAGAACTGATTCCAGATGAAACGATAGAGAGCACCTGCGGCATCATTGAAGCGGAAGCTTTCCAGTGCTTCGGTAACGTCACGCTCCGCGCGCGCCAGCTCCGTCAGGATCCAGCGGTTTACGGTGAGCTCGGCCGCTTCGGGGACGAAATGCGGATCGCTCTTGGCACCGTTCATTTCGGCAAAGCGCGTGGCGTTCCAGAGCTTGGTGCCGAAGTTGCGGTAACCGGCGATGCGGGCCGGGTCGAGCTTCACGTCGCGACCCTGCGCGGCCATGATCGCCAGCGTGAAACGCAGCGAATCGGCACCGTATTGGTCGATCAACTCAAGCGGATCGATAACGTTGCCTTTGGACTTCGACATCTTCTGCCCGTTCTTGTCGCGAACGAGAGCGTGAATATAGACCGTGCTGAACGGCTCGACGGGATTGCCGTTCTCATCCTTCATGAAATGCAGGCCCATCTGCATCATGCGAACAACCCAGAACGGGATGATGTCGAAGCCGGTCACGAGGAGGTTCGTTGGATAGTAGCGCGCCAGTTCCGGCGTCTCGTCCGGCCAGCCGAGCGTGGAGAAAGGCCAGAGTGCAGACGAGAACCAGGTGTCGAGCACATCTTCATCGCGCGTCAGGATTTCGCCGGGCTTGAAGTTCTCCAGCAGATCCTCGACATAGGCCTTCATCGGCCCTTCATGCGAGAGATAGTGCTGGATCGCGGCCTGCAGCGCTTCTTCCTCGGATTTTTCGACAAAGACCTGCCCGTCCGGGCCATACCATGCCGGAATCTGGTGACCCCACCAAAGCTGACGGGAAATGCACCACGGCTCGATGTTTTCGAGCCAGTTGAAGTAGGTGTTTTCCCAGTTCCTGGGCACGAACTTGGTTCTGCCCTCGCGAACGGATTCCAGCGCGGGCTGCCCCAATGTCTTGTTGTCGACGAACCATTGTTCCGTCAGGCGCGGCTCGATCGGCACGCCGCCACGATCGCCATGCGGCACGGCATGCGTATGCGGCTCGATCTTGTCGAGCAGGCCCGCCTCTTCGAAGATACGAACAATGATCTTGCGGGCCTCGAAGCGGTCCTTGCCTTCCAGCTCGTCCCAAGCGCCATGCAGCGCTGCCGGATGATCGAGGTCCTGGAGGAAGTCCTCGTTATCCTTGATGGTGATCGAGGCATCGACGTCCATGACGTTGATGGCACGCAGTCCGGCGCGCTTGCCGACTTCGAAGTCGTTGAAATCATGCGCCGGCGTGATCTTTACCGCGCCCGTGCCGGCGGTCGGATCGGCATAGGAATCGGCGACGATCGGGACCCGGCGGCCAACGATCGGCAGGATGACATGCTTGCCGACAATACCCCGATAACGCTCGTCTTCCGGATTGACCGCGATACCGGTATCGCCGAGCATCGTTTCCGGGCGCGTCGTCGCAACGACAATATAATCGCGCGTCTCGAATTCGGTCGGCTTGCCTTCCTCGTCAAAGGCGATCGGATATTCATAGGTAACGCCGGGCTCCAGCGGATAGCGCAGGTGCCAGAGATTGCCCTTAACCTCGTGCTGCTCGACCTCCATATCGGAGATTGCCGTCAACAGCTTCGGATCCCAGTTGACGAGGCGCTTGTCCTTGTAGATCAGGCCTTCCTTGTAGAGCGTGACGAAAACTTCGAGAACGGCCTTGGACAGGCCCTCGTCCATCGTGAAGCGTTCACGCGACCAGTCGCAGGAGGCGCCGAGACGCTTTAGCTGGTTGAAGATCAAGCCGCCCGATTCGGCCTTCCATTCCCAGATCTTCTCGATGAAGGCTTCGCGGCCCATCTTGCGACGATCCGGCTGTTGGCGCTCGGCGAGACGACGCTCGACGACCATCTGCGTGGCGATGCCGGCATGGTCCATGCCGGGCTGCCAGAGGACATCCTTGCCGCGCATGCGCTCGAACCGCACCATGATGTCCTGCAGCGTGTTGTTCAGCGCATGACCCATGTGCAGCGAACCGGTCACGTTCGGCGGCGGGATAACAATGGTGAAGGTTTCCGCGCCCGGCTTGGCGTTCGCACCGGCGCGAAAGGCGTCGGCCTCATCCCATTTTTGGGCGATCTTCGGTTCGACGGTGGCGGAATCATATGTTTTGTCGAGCATTTTAGGACCGGATCTAGAGGACTGGGTGATGCGGGTTGTAAATAGGATGGCCGTGGGCAAGTCAATAAAAAAGCCGCCCCGGAGCCCGGAGCGGCGGATCGCCTAACCGAAGCTCGGGCTCGTCAGCGGCGCGGACCGCGGGCCACTCGTTCGATTTCTTCGCGCACGAGACGCTCGACAAGGGTCGGCAAGTTGTCGTCGAGCCACTCCTGCAGCATGGGCCGGAGCATCTCCTGTGCCAGTTCATCGAGGGAGCGGCGCGGGCCGCCATCGACGATGGCAGCCAGTTCTTCAAACGAGCGGGAAACCTGCGCGCCGGTGGCTTCCGACATCAGCGGCGATGCGGATACGGCCTGGGCCGATGGCAAGGATGCTGCCTCCGCTTCCGCGGCAACGGTTAGTTCGGACGCCTCAAAAATTGGTGTCTCGACGGGTGCTGCGACCTGAGGCGCCGCAGAGGCAGCTATCGGCCTCTCATTTTCCATCTCAGGTTCAACCTCGGCCACCGACCGCATAACAGGCGGAGCAACCGGCGCGGCAACATCCGTAATGGCTTGTCTCAGGGGGGCATCGGCGATCGGCTCGACATGCACCTCGGCAAGGCGCGCAGCCATGGCCGGCGGCAGCTCCCGCGGTTGCGGCGGCTCGCGCCCGGCATTCAGCAATGCGGCGGTATTGCGCTCGGAAGCGGCACGGACACGCGCGGCAACATCGGCCAGCGACAGACCGCGCCCGCCGGCTTCCGGGTCTGCAACCGGCACCTGCGAGTTTGCCGCAACGAAACGCGGATCCTGTTCGGCTGCGCGCGCCCGATCGGCGGCAGCGAATTCTTCATCCACAGTCAATTGAATATCGTCATCACGCATGCCGGAGCCGGCGAAATGCGTCGCGGGAGTCGGCTTGGCACCTACGGGTTCGTTGCTTTCGATGATCCTGCGGATCGACGCCAGAATCTCTTCCATGGACGGTTCACGCACTACATTTGGCTGAGCCATATTCATCCCCGTTTTCCCATATTCAGCGACCGGAAACTCACACCACAAACTCGCCAGGCGGCACCCGAATCAGGGCCACCCTAGATGACTGTCCTCGGGAAAAAAATCACCTGAAAAGCACTAAACCCGGTGATGCACAGTTTTGTTACGACTACGACGAATCGCTCTGCTAAGCACGATTCTGCCACAGGCGGCGACAATAAAAAACAGGCGCCAAAAGGCGCCCGTCGTAAGATCAAAAAGCAGATCGTTCAGCAAATCAGAAGACGAATTCCTTGGCTTTGGCAAAGCCCGGCAGCGGCTTGATCGAGGCGTTGAAAAAGACGTTTTCCGAGAAGGCACCGCGCTCGCGCATAAAAACGGTGGCGCGGGCGGCGTGACCATAGCCGATGACCGTGATCAGGCGACCGTCTTCGCCGAGCTGGTCGAGCAGACCCTGCGGCAACTGCTCGATCGAGCCGTTGAGGAAAATCACATCGTAGGGCGCGTCGGCGGCATGCCCCTTTTCAAGGTCGCCGCCAACGACAGTCACGTTGTCGTAGCCAAGCGCGGCAAGATTGGCCTTCGCCTGAGCCGCAAGCTCCTCGTTGGATTCAAGTGCGATAACCTTGCCGGCGAGAAGCGACAGGATGGCGGACACGTAACCCGTGCCGCAACCGACATCGAGAACCTTGTCGTCCTTGGTGATGGCGCCGAGCTGCAGCAGCTTTGCGAGCGGCGAGGCTTCCATGAGGAAGCGTCCAGGAGCGACCTCGATATCGCAATCGACATAGGCCAGGAGCTTCGACTTCTCCGGTACGAAGTTTTCGCGCGGTACGGCGAAAAACGCATTCAACACGGAATGGGAGGTTACATCCGTCGTCCGGATCTGGTTCTCGACCATCTTCACGCGCGCTGCTTCGAAATCCATCTTATCCTCTTGCGCCTTGGAGCCCGAACGGGCTGGCTCTACTTTCTGTTACGCGTTTCTTAATCGCCTGACGCTGCGCTTTCAAGATATTGCCGCAACAGGCGCCGAGATTCATGGCGAGGCGTCGCCGACGAACAACAATCGTCCCCTTAAATTCGAGCCAGCGCCTTTCGGCACCCGGAATCTGCAACACCTTGCGAATCCGCGCCGTCCTAGACCGGGACGCTCGTTAGCAAAATGTTAACTTCACGCGACCACGCTTCAGGACATTGGACCCGCCCGGGTGTGGTGACCAATCAACCTTCCGGCCCGAAGCCATTCGGCCCAGATATTAAATTTGAATAGAAGGTGGCTGGGATGCCTGTTTCTCTTGTTCTTTTCGTCGTAACGTCGCTGCCGCTGGTGGTTTTTCTGGCCGCTAGTCTTTCCTCGATGATGTAGGTTTTCCGAATGAGGCTTTCGCTCTTCGCCGCAGCGCTTCTCCTTCTCTTACCCCAGGTCGCGTTGAGCGAGGAAACGACAAGCGAGGACGAGCCGAAAGAGACAGCTCCGATCATCGGACATGTCGTTACCGGAAAACAGCTCGACGAATGGTGCGAAGAGGACCGAACGCTGGCTTCTGTCTATATCCAGGGCATTCTCGATGAAGCCCAGCGAACGAAGAACCTGACGATCCGGGCCACGAAGCAGACTCCGAAAAACTCATCGCGCTACGAGCGCTACCTTCAACAGTTCGTCGGCGCTTTCTGTCTGCCGCCCGAGCTGAGCAATACAAAGGCGACGACAATAGCCTGCAAATGGATGGCGGAGCACTCCTGGCAGCTCGAGCGGCCTGCCAGCTCGCTGATCGCACGCGCCTACAAATTCGCCTTTCCTTGCCTTGAGGAATAGTCGTTCTCCCGCAATGGCGGCTAAGAACCGACACGAGACAGCTAAAACTTTCGCTGAGAATTGAGAATCATCGGAAGCGATCATGCCCTGCCCGTCTGCGGACCAAATGCGCAAGGGACCCGGCAGCGCAAGGGACCCGGCAGCTCAAGCGAAGATCTCAGTCAGGGCGAAGGCTGATGCGCGACGACGTCACACCGCATTTGCGTTGACAACTACTAAGTATCACTTATAATTAGCACGCTGAATTTGATTGACCTCTAGTCCAGCAAAAGGCGGCCCAGTTTTTTCCCTAGACTGGACCGCTTTTGCTTTTATGGACGCGCAAACTCTCTATCCATTTGCTTCGCACTTTCGCCACCGAGCGGGATGGGCGTCCCATTGCATTTGCCACGTGAGCGCAATGCTGAAACCGGAGCGCCGGCGCCCGCCATCCTCAACTCCCATAACTCCGCTGTACCTTAAGCGTCATTTCAGTTTCGAATGCGACGCTGAGACGGGGATAGGGAGTATCAATGTCGTTACCGAAGCCGCAGTGGCCTGCGCTGACATCCGTCGAGCGCAAGAAACTTGCTCGCCTGATTATGATTCGACTCCTGCCAATCTTCGGTGCTTTGACACTGCTCGGTGTCGTGTTGCTTATAATGTTTATTCAGTAGAGAATTTCGAAGATCGAACGCCGCTACCGCCGTCCCGTGCAATGGGCCGGGAGATTTGGGACTGCCCCATGGATGGAAGAACGCCAAGATTGGGAAAAATGGAATAGGCACCAAATCGCTGACGGCAGCCGGTAGCACATCCGCGACGCCCTGCCGTCCTGGGCGCAATGCGTTTCATCATCCGCATTGAAGGCTTGCACAACAGCAGCAGGCAATTCTCTCTTCAGAGTGAAAAAAGGACGGAATTCAGAATAAGCCTCTTGCGGTTTTCTTTGGATCATTCTAAATCCGCGCCACCACAACGCAAATTGCTTTCGGATGGCCTCGTGGCGGAGTGGTTACGCAGAGGACTGCAAATCCTTGCACCCCGGTTCGATTCCGGGCGAGGCCTCCAATTTCCCTTAAATCTTCCATAGATAACTGATTTTCTGCTGAATTTTCAGGTCAGGCAATTTGGGCCTGAATCATTCGGTTACACCGAAGCCAGGGTAGCAATCCGTTCTCGGTTCAGTTTTCCGTCCCATCTATTGGCAGAACCGGAATGACGCACGAAATAGTTGTAAAAACCCAAGATCACACAGCTTTTACGCGGCATTGAGGATTGAAGCATCATTGCCGAAGCGAGGCGCGGCCATCCCGTCTGGAGATTGGGACTGCCAGCCCATTCAGGTAGGTTATAGAGACCTATGGTGGCTGCTAGAATTCGGACTACCGGTTTGTACGCCACCCACGAACCGGACAGTGCCGCGTCCGACGAGACTACGCCCCCAGTAATGTCGTCGGACGCACCATGGCCAAGCGCCCGTCAATCGCATCGCAACCAAGCGCGATTGCCAGACGGCTCTCACCTTCTCTTTTATGGAGTGATGCGCGCCGCCACAGGTTTCTCCGCCGAGAATCGTTTCAATATTTGCGACTCAGACGAGCCGGGACTCGGCGCTGCTATCCAGATTGAGAGGCAATCGGCTGCGCCCGATCTCAGGATTGACCATAATCATGTGGCTGCGGCCTCTTGCACTCGCCCGCCCCAAGCGCGCGTATCGCCTTAACAGCCAGAGACTTAACCACTTTCCGGGCAGATAGAAGACAAGCCATGCAAACGAGATGCAAACAAGCTGGGATCAGATACCGCCGCGAATTGCGTCATTTTTGCAACAACGCCGGTTTTCAAGTAGTGCACATATAGTTCCATCCCCTTAGTATCTTGCCAAATCACTGAAGCAGGTTCAGGAAATAGTTCGCGAAGCTTATTACTTCGCACCTACTGATAGGGAACATGAACGGGATGGGGTTGGGCACGTCGTTTCTCGGCGCGATATCTCATGCCCAATCAAGAAAGATTGGAGTTATTATGAACATCAAGAGCCTTCTTCTCGGCTCCGCTGCTGCACTTGCGGCAGTATCCGGTGCTCACGCGGCTGATGCGATCGTAGCAGCTGAGCCCGAGCCGCTGGAATACGTCCGCATCTGCGACGCATACGGTGCTGGCTACTTCTTCATCCCGGGTACCGAAACCTGCCTCAAGATCGGCGGCAAGGTACGTACCGAAGGTGAGTGGTACAACGCTTACAACCGTGACAGCCATCAGGGCACGCTGTGGCATACCCGCGCCGAGCTGAACGTCGATACCGCAACCGACACCGAATACGGTCCGCTGAAGACCGAAACCATCGTTCGTTGGGACTGGAACGACGGCGGCTCGACCTCCACCAACCTGCTGTGGTCCTACATCAGCCTCGGCGGCTTCACCGTTGGTAAGAAGGACTCGCAGTACAACCTGTACATCGGCTACGCCGGCGACGTCATCAACGACGACGTGATCTATGACGGTCCGTACGAACTCAACCAGTTGACCTATGAATATGACGGCGGCAACGGCTTCTCGGCCGTGATCTCGCTCGAAGATTCCAACTCCGCCACGACGGGCTCGGCATCCTACGGTGCAAGCTGGTGGACGGACGACCGGACCAACCACTACGCTCCTGACGTCGTTGCCGGTGCTGGCTTCAAGTCTGGCGCATGGGGCTTCAAGGTCGTCGGCGGCTATGACTCGATCGTCGAAGAAGGCGCCATCAAGGCTCGGGTCGACGCTGACTTCGGCGCATTCACGGCCTTCTTGATGGGCGGCTGGAACACCGACGGCGACAAGCTCAACAAGTACGCAGGCACCAACCAGGACGTCTCCGCTTGCACGGCGCCGAACGGCACCGTCAATGCATCGAAGTGCGGCTGGGGTGACTGGGCTGTCTGGGGCGGCGTTGGCGTTCCGTTCAACGACAAGCTGAAGTGGAACCTCCAGCTCGCCTACAGCGACTCGAAGATCTTCGAAGCAACCACGAACCTGAAGTTCAACCCGGTCAAGAACCTCCTGGTCGAGCCGGAACTGACCTACGTTCACTATGACTATGCCCACGACGACACTGTTTCGGGCATCCTGCGCTTCGAACGCAACTTCTAACCTGATCAGACTTGACCTCCGATCAGAGAAGGAAGGGGGCCGGCTTTCCCTGCCGGCCCCCTTTTTTTTAATTGCAACACCCGTTTTAATTGCAACACCCGCAATCAGCAGCTCCTCCAGCGATCAATACGCGTGTCACAAGGATATCCAGACAACGAAAAGGGAACCTAGTCGTTGCCCTGACGTTTAACGATGAAAAGGGACATGGCTGAATACAGGAGTTAGAACCTTGAAACACCACCTTGCTTCACTCGCCTTGAGCGTGACGCTGGCTATAGGTTCCGCGCTACCCGCCGCCCTGCCCGCAATGGCCGCGCCGCCGAGCAATCCATCCATATCGCGCGCGTCGGATATTATCCTCGTGCAAGAGCAAGGCTCGCGCCGGTGGCGCGATGACGACCGGCCCCGCTGGCGCGATCGCGATCGCCGTCATTGGCATGGTGATCGCGGCTGGGATCGCCGCCGCCATTGGGATGATAGATGGCGGGACGACCGTCGCTATCATCATCGCCGCCATGGCGGCGTGATATTCGAGATTCGACCCTAGTGCGCTGGCGGCTGCGACCAGTTGGCATATCGCGACTGATATGCCGGCTGCCAAACTCACGCCAGACGTAGGCAGCGGGTCAGTTCGAGGTATAATGCAAACAATACGGCTTCCATCGGAATTCCGGCGGCGGCCGTATCGCTTAAAAGAGGAACCTGCGCCGGTTCCTAGGTCTTTCGATCAGCGGCAGACGCGCACATGGCGCACAACCCAGCGTCCATGAACCTTGCGCTTCACTTTCTTCACATGGCAGTGATGATGATAGTGGTGATGCCGATAATGGTGATGCATCGGGGCGGCCTCAGACGGCACGCTGAAGGCAAAGACCGACGCCACAGCTACTGCAGAAGCAAGAATCAGATTTTTCATGTCGAACCTCTAAAGCATTGGGGGACTATGCTGCGCGGATCGCGCATTACGTTCATGCGCCGCATCGCATTAACGACACATGAACATGCTCTCACATTCGCGAGAGCAACCATACCTTGAACTAATTTTTTCAGAAATACCTCATGTATCCGCCAAGAGCCGCCTCTGCGGGCTCTTGAAAATCACGGATGCTTCACCTTGGCGCAACCTCATTAGCCCGCTACCATTCACCGTCCCGTGATAAGGGAAGTGCAGCGCAAGATATTGTTATTGCACCGCAAAAATTCGGAATGAGTTATGCACTCGATTTTCGGTCGTCCACCGAACGAAGGGGCAGCAGGCGCCGAACACGTGCGTCGCGAAGATAAAGACCAGCCCACGCCATGACGCCGAGCAATAAACTGATAAGTTGTGGAGGCGACCCGATTTCTCCGAGACGGAAATGGGCGCAAATAGCGCCGCCGAAGAAACCGGTCGCGAGGATCGCTCCAAGGACGGCCGTGCGCGGAATTGCGTAAAGAACGACGCAGACGAGGATGATTAGGCCGAGCGGTGTTGCCAACCCTACCGGAAAACCCGTCTCCTCAATCTGCGGCCTAATCCATGCCGGCGCAAACAGATCAACGGCCCCATCCGCCACCAATGCAAGAGTCACAATTGCGCTAAGAACCCATCCCAGCGCCATTCCACCACGAAAGCTCGCATTCTCAGCCATCTTATCCCCCAATGCGCCAGATCTCGCCCACATCCCCCGATTGCCCATCGGAACTGACGCCTGACTGACAAGCGGCGGCAATCTGGCATGAATGAGAAAGACAGGTCAACGACGATAAGGCTATTGAACCAGACGAGCCGCGGCCGAAGTCAGCGCCACGAGGCATGCGCAATAAAACTGCAAAAATGTACTGCTATAAGCCCGGACGCACTCATCAGCTTTGAGAATTACAGACGCAGGATGCAATCAATCGGGCGGGCTAGCGCCGATATCAGCTTCAATTCTGTAGAAGAAGAGTGGCTCCCCGGGCCGGATTCGAACCGGCGACCTGTCGATTAACAGTCGAATGCTCTACCGCTGAGCTACCAGGGAATGCGCTTGGCGCGGTGTGAGCGGGGTAATACAAATGCTTTCCCGATTTGCCAAGCGGTTTTTTCAAAAAAAATGCATTCTCTTGCATTATTTCCTCGCGCCACCATTTCCTGTGGATGACCGATCAAAGCGAAACGACAGCAAATGCCGATCGGAATGGCCGGAAAACCCGCCGTTTTGGTATTGATCCCTCGACCCGCGAGCTGGTTTTCGGCTCCGTGAGAATTCCCCTGCCCCGTTCACGCCTTGCCCGCGTCGGCGTGGGGATAGCGCTTGTCTTCGGCGGACTGCTCGGCTTTCTGCCGGTGCTCGGTTTCTGGATGCTGCCATTGGGCTTTATCGTGCTCTCGCACGACATGCCTACAGTGCGCCGCTGGCGTCGCCGTTTCGCTGTATGGTGGACGCGAAAACGCCGCCCGGCAAACTAAACTCTCTTCTTCCTATCGCGCACGAACGGGACGAGCCGGATTGCCGACAACGGTTGTACCGGCGGCAACATCCCTGGTGACGACCGCGCCGGCACCGATGATCGCGCCGTCCCCCACCGACACGCCGCCGACAAGGATCGCGCCGCCGCCGATCCAAACGCTTCTGCCGATCGTCAATGGCCGGGCAATTTCCACCCCCGCTCCGCGCAATTCGGCGTCCTTATGATGTTCGGCGCAATAGATATGAACGCCCGGCCCCAGCATGCTGCCGTCGCCGATGCGTACGGTGGCGCTGTCGAGGATCGTGCAGCCGGCATTCATGTAGACCCGGCGGCCGAGCGAGATATTGATGCCATAGGAGCAATGAAACGGCGCCTCGATGAAGACGCTCTCGCCGATCTCGGCAAAGAGCGCAGACAAAGCCGGCGCGAGATTGCCGCGTTGGGCGGGCGGCATTGTATTATGTGCATGCACAGCCTCGCGTGCCTGCCAGCGCAAGGCGTCGAGTTCCGGATCGAAACAGCAATACCACTCCCCCGCCGCCATTTTCTGCCGCTCGCTGAGACCCATGTTCTCATTCCTCCAATGCGTTCCGAACGTCCCACCGGCGATCTTGCAACATCGCTCGGGGCACAAGCAAGGAAGACCATTGCGTCTTCTTAGCCGACCAGCAATCCATGAACGAACGCACGCGGCCCGCACCTCTTGATTAGCAAAACCGCAAATGCACGATCCTGCAACGAACGCTGCTCCGCAGAGCCGCTGCGCTTGTGAAAAAGCCCGTCAATGCGGGATTCTTGCCCACAACAAACTGTCACACAGCTTGTCTATAACCCGCGCTACCGCGGACTTGCGCAAGGCCACCGGTTCCGAGCTTTCAAAAGGAAATAGGGATTATGTCGAAACTTAAAAATTACATTTCTGCCGCCGCTGCTGGCGTCATGAGCGTCGCTTTGGCGATGCCGGCTGCCGCAGCTCCGGTCAAGTTCGATTTCTGGTTCGGTCTGTCGGGCGACCTTCAGCGCGTCGTTGAGACGCTCTGCAAGAACTTCAACGATTCCCAGAAGGATTATGAAGTTTCCTGTGTCAGCCAGGGCAACTACGACGCCGCGCTGCAGAACACCATTGCCGCCTTCCGCGCCGGCAAGCAGCCGACGATCGTCCAGGTCTATGACGTCGGCACGGCAACGATGATGCTTTCGGGCGCCTATTATCCGGTCAACAAGCTGATGGCTGAGAACGGCTACAAGGTTGACTGGAACAACTATTTCCCGGGTATCGCCCGCTACTACGCCACCTCGAAGGGCGAGCTGCTCTCCTTCCCCTTCAACTCTTCGACCGCCCTGCTCTACTGGAACAAGGACGCCTTTGCCAAGATCGGCAAGACCGCCGCGCCGAAGACCTGGGAAGAAGCTGCGGAAGACATGAAGGCCCTGAAGGGCGCCGGCTATGAATGCCCGATGGCCATCAACATCTCCGGCAACGAAAGCTGGCAGCTGATGGAACAGTTCTCTGCTATCCACGACCAGCCGATCGCTACGAAGAACAACGGCTACGATGGCCTCGACGCCCGCCTGACCGTCAACAAGACGAAGTTCGTCAAGTATGTGACTGATCTCAAGAGCTGGTACGATCAGGGCCTCGTCAAGATCAAGTCCAAGGATCTCGGTCAGGACATGGTCCAGGCCTTCGCCGCCGGCGATTGCCAGATGATCATGACCTCGGTCGGCGACCATGGCACGGTCGGCAAGACCCATAAGGCCGACATGAACTGGGATGTTGCCGAGCTTCCGGTCTACGCCGGCACCGAGCGCAAGAACTCGCTCGTCGGCGGCGCTTCGCTCTGGGTTCTCTCCGGCAAATCGGCTGACGAATACAAGGGCGCTGCCGCGTTCCTGAACTTCATCGCCAAGCCCGAAACCGCTCTCTTCTGGTCGACCAACACCGGCTACATCCCGGTTACGAAGTCCGGCTTCGAATTCATGAAGTCCTCCGGCTTCTACGACAAGGCTCCCTTCAAGGGCCGCGAAGTCGCTATCGCCAGCCTGACCGCTTCCGAGCCGACTGCGATCACCCGCGGCATTCGCCTCGGCAGCTTCACGCAGATCCGCGCCGAGTTCGGCAACCAGATGCAGGCCATCTTCGCCAACAAGGTCAGCGTTCAGGAAGGCATCGACAACCTCGTCAAGAACGGCGACGCCGTGCTCGAGCGTTTCGAAGCCACCTACAAGGGCAAGCAGCTGCCGTAAGCGGCCAAGCTCGTAACAGAACAGCGTCCGCCGGGGTTTCCCGGCGGACGTTCGTTATGAAGGCAAGCATGGCATCGAGATCTCAAGCCGGTAGAGACAATGGAAAAGCGAGTAACTTTCAACAAATGGAGCGTCGGCATCCTGTTCGCAGTGCCGCAATTGCTTCTCATCTTCACCTTTTTCTATTGGCCGGCGGGTCAGGCGGTCTTCTGGTCCTTGACGCTGCAGCAGCCGTGGGGCGGCGGCAATATCTGGGTCGGGCTCGACAATTTCAAATCCATTCTCGCCAGTTCCGATTACTGGAACTCGGTCACGATCAGCATCATCTTCGCTGCTATCAGCACAAGTATTTCCATGGCGGGCGGGCTGATACTAGCGGCCCTGACCGATCGGCAGCTGCGCGGCTCGAAAATCTACCGTGTCGTCTTGATCTGGCCTTACGGTATTGCGGCACCCGCATCGGCGATGGCCTTCCGCTTCATCCTGGCGCCAGAAGCAGGCCTCATGGCCGTGGTCAATCAGTGGTGGCCGGGATTCTGGGACCCGGGCCTCGACGGCAACGCCGCCATGGCCTGCGTCATCGCCGCCTTCTCGTGGAAATATATCGGATACAGCTTTATCTTCTTCCTCGCCGCTTTCCAGGCCATTCCACGCGCGCTGATCGAGGCATCCGCCATGGATGGCTCCGGGGTGCTGCGCCGCTTCTGGGACATCCAGTTCCCGTTGATCACGCCGACGATCTTCTTCCTACTCGTCATCAACATCACCGAAAGCTTCCAGGATTCATTCGGCATCGTCGACATCATGACATCGGGCGGCCCGCACAACTCGACCAACCTCATGGTCTACAAGATCTATTCGGACGGCTTCAAAGGTCTCGATTTTTCCGGTGCGGCGGCGCAGAGCATCATTCTCATGCTGCTGATCGTCCTGCTTACCATCTTCCAGTTCCGCTTCATCGAGAAGCGCGTGCATTACCGTTGAGGCTGACATGGTCGAGCGCACCCCCATTCTCAATTTCTTTACTCACCTGATCCTGCTCCTTGGCTTCATCGTCGCCGTGGGCCCGCTGGCTATCGTCGCCATTGCCGCATCGCATAACATCGCCGACGTCAACAAAGTGCCGATGTCGCTGATCCCTGGTTCGGATTTCTGGGTCAACATGCAGACGGCATGGACGACCGCGGGTCTCGGCCCGAAGCTGCTGAACAGCCTGATCTTCGCCACCGGCGTTGCGGTGGGCAAGGTGCTCATTTCGGCGATAACGGCCTTTTCCCTGGTCTATTTCCGCTATCCGGGCCGCCATTTCATTTTCTGGCTGATCTTCATAACGCTCATGCTGCCGCTCGAAGTGCGTATCGTGCCGACCTATGCGGTCGCAGCGAACGTCCTGTCGCCCTTCCAGGGAATTCTCGACTTTACCGGAATCACCTGGCTCATCGCAAAGCTTACGGGCATCGAAGTCTCCCTGAACCTCGGGCTGCTTAACTCTTCGATCGGCCTTATCCTGCCGCTGGTCGCGACGGCGACTGGCACCTTTCTTTACCGCCAGTTCTTCCTGACCATACCGGATGAGCTGGCCGAGGCCGCGCGCATGGACGGCGCCGGAGCATTGCGCTTCTTCGTCGACATCCTGCTGCCGCTGTCGCGCACCAATATGGCCGCCCTCGGTACAATTATGTTCCTCTGGGCCTGGAACCAGTATCTGTGGCCGTTGTTGGTGACCACCGATCCCGCCCACATAACGGCTGTTCACGAACTCAAGTCGCTCATCCCGAATTTTGGCGGCCTTCCGGAGTGGCATATCGCTATGGCCGGCACGCTGATCATTATGATTCCGCCGCTTGCCGTCGTCGTGCTGATGCAGCGTTGGGTCGTTCGCGGCATGATCGCTACGGAGAAGTAATCTCGTCCTCCTGCCGCGCCGCATTTGGCGCCGCGGCAGTCCACTACGATCGAGTATTCATCGGTATCGTGCCGGAATATCCCTGCGCAAACCCAACTTCACTTAAACTCACTCGACCTGCGACATACAAAAAACCCGGAAGTCGGAAAACTTCCGGGCACACCTACTGAAAAGCTATGTTTGAAATTCAGCTCGCCAGCACCTTCAGCGGCGTAACCGAAGCAACGGCGTCGAGCCGCAGCCCGGTATCCTGGGCAAACAGATGCGTGTGCTGCTGCGGCAGTTCCAGCGCTACGGACTGACCGGTCTGGCCCGTCGTATGATCGGCAACGGCGACGGCGAAGCTCGAACCGTTGATATCGCAATGGATGACGCGGCCGGCGCCGAGTTCTTCGACGAAATCGACGGTTGCCGGGATAGCGCCGGGCGTACCGGCAGGAACGAGGCGCGCATGTTCCGGCCGGAGGCCGAGGGCGACCGGCTGGCCTGCATGGCGCTTGCCGATGTTGGCGTCGATGGCGATCGGAATGCCGTCGAAGATGAATTGCTCGCCATTGGCCGCGAAAGTGCCTTCCAGGAAATTCATGGCCGGAGAGCCGATGAAGGAGCCGACGAAACGGGTGCGCGGTGTGTTGTAGACCTCGAGCGGCGTGCCGACCTGCTCGACATTGCCCTTGTACATGACGACGAGCTTGTCGGCGAGCGTCATGGCTTCGACCTGATCATGCGTCACGAAGACCGATGTTGCCGACAAGCGCTTGTGCAGGCGGCGGATTTCGACGCGCATCTGCACGCGCAGCTTGGCATCGAGATTGGAAAGCGGCTCGTCGAACAGGAAAACCTTCGGCTCGCGGATGATGGCGCGGCCCATGGCGACGCGCTGGCGCTGACCGCCGGAAAGCTCGGCCGGCTTGCGGGCGAGGAAATCCTCGAGGCCGACGATCTTGGCGGTTTCTCTGATGCGGCGATCACGCTCGGCGCGCGGCACACCGGCGACCTTCAGCGCATAGCCCATGTTGGCGGCGACATCCATGTGCGGATAGAGCGCATAGTTCTGGAAGACCATAGCGCAGCCGCGCTCGCGCGGCTCAAGCTGGTTGACCACCTTGCCGTCAATGCTGATCTCGCCCGAGGTGATGTCCTCAAGGCCGGCAATCATGCGCAGCAGCGTGGACTTGCCGCATCCGGAAGGTCCGAGGATGACGACAAATTCGCCCGATCGGAAATTCAGGTCGACGCCATGAACGACCGGATTGCGGCCATAGGCCTTGCGAACTTGTTCAATGCGGATTTCCGCCATTTTAATCTTCCCCGCCTGTCCATTTCGGCACGTCAATCGGGTGGACTGCTAGCGAATTTGCATTACAGAACAGTGACAAGCACGCCCTATATCACAAACCGCATCCAGATTTCCTCACGAGAGTTGCGTGTAGGATTCCATTATAAAACGCGCGGTAGCGGAACCATTCGCTGCTGGTGTCGTATGTTGCTGAAAGAAGCGAAGGATAGGCGATCGGCCGCGACCATGACGACATCGAAGACAAAGCCCATCCTGCTGTGGTTTCGCAAGGACCTGCGTCTTGACGACAATCACGCCCTGCAGGCCGCCGCAACATCAGGCCGTCCCGTCATTCCGATCTATATTCTCGAGCTCGAAGGAAATGGCGGCGGGCCGCTGGGCGACGCGCAGGAATGGTGGCTGCACCATTCGCTCGCTGCCTTGCAAGTGGCGTTCGGTAGGCTCGACAGCAAGCTCATCCTTCGACAAGGCGATGCGCTGGCTGTACTCGATAACCTTATTGCGGAGACTGGCGCCGAAGCCATCGTCTGGAACCGGCGCTACGATCCGGCCGGCATAGCGGCAGACACGCAGATCAAGAAGGCACTGCGGGGCAACGGCATTGAAGCCACCAGCTTTGCCGGCCAGCTGCTGCATGAGCCGATACGCTTGCGCACCGGCACCGGCAACCACTACAAGACCTATACGCCGTTCTGGCGTGCGTTCGAGCAATCCGGCGAACCCCCGTTTCCTATCGAGCCGCCCGAAAAACTTCCAGCTCCTAGCCATTGGCCGAAATCGGATAGGCTCGATGCCTGGTCGCTGCTACCCACCAAGCCGAACTGGGCGATCGCCTTTCCGCAGATGTGGACACCGGGCGAAGCAGCGGCGCAAGAGAAGCTGAAGGGCTTCATCGATGGCGCGGTCGACGTTTATGCGGTCGATCGCGATTTTCCGGACAAGCCCGCAACCTCCCTGCTTTCTCCGCATCTTGCGTTCGGAGAGATTTCGCCCGCCCGTATCTGGCATGCGACGCGCGGACTGCCTGACAATATCGCCACGGACAATGTCGTCCGCTTCCGCAAGGAGCTTGTCTGGCGCGAATTCTGCTATCACCAGCTCTTTCATTTCCCGAAACTCAGGACGGAAAACTGGAACGATCGCTACGACGACTTCCCTTGGCTTACCGATGCCAAGCTGCTGAGAAGCTGGCAGCGTGGGCAAACGGGCTATCCGATCGTCGATGCCGGCATGCGGCAGCTTTGGCGCCACGGCTGGATGCATAATCGCGTCCGCATGATCGCGGCCTCCTTTCTCATCAAGGATCTACTGATCGACTGGCGTGACGGCGAAGCCTGGTTTCGCGATACGCTCGTCGATGCCGATCCGGCCGCCAATACGGCAAACTGGCAGTGGGTTGCGGGCTCCGGCGCCGACGCCTCCCCCTTCTTCCGCATCTTCAATCCGGTGCTACAAGGCGAGAAATTCGATCCGGATGGCGGCTATGTCAGGACCTTCGTACCGGAACTGGCAAATCTTGACCGCAAATATATTCATCGGCCGTTCGAGGCGCCTGATGATGTGCTCAAGCGTGCGGGCGTAGAACTCGGCAAACACTACCCCCGCCCCATCGTCGATCATGCCATGGCGCGGCGGCGTGCACTCGCCGCGCACGCATCGCTTAAAGATAATGGATAGGCGCTATTCGGCCGGATGCGCGGTTATATGCGGCCTGGTCGGCCGGCGTGGGTTGCCGCTCCCCAGAAAATACCTGAGCACCCTGAAATATAGGCTATAGGGCAGAAACTTCAGCAGCTTTGCCCGATAGACCATGCTCTTCGGGAAACTGATGTCGAAGGATGGAGATTTCAATCCGGCCGCGATCGCATCAGCCGCCTGTTGTGCCGACACGATATCAGGCATCTCGAACTTGTTCTGCGTCGTCAATGGCGTGTCGACATAGCCCGGGGTGATGAGCTGGATGCGGATGCCCATGCGATCGAGCTCGAAGTTCAGGCTTTCCGCCATGTTGATCAGCGCGGCCTTGCTGGCTCCGTAAGCCGCACCGCGGGGAAGTCCGCCATAACCGGCGACGGATGAGACAAGGGCAACCTGGCCGTATCCCCTCGCCCGCATATGCCGCACCGCCGGAACGAGGCAGTTGACGACGCCATGGAGATTGACGGCAAAACTGCGTTCGAACACTTCGTGATTGAGGTCTTCGCCCCGTGCCGGCAAATAGACGCCGGCATTCAGAACCGCCAGGGCAATGGGGCCGTGCTGATATTCAATTGCCGCAACTGTGTGCTCCATGTCCTCCGTATCGGTCACGTCGCCGTCGAGCACGACAATGCTGCCTGCAAGCGCGCTTGCCTCGGCCTGCAGGGCCAGAAGCTTGTCGTGACTGCGCGCCGTAACGGCGACCTTGTAGCCTTCTTCAGCCAGCTTCAGCGCGAGCGCGCGGCCGATACCGGAACTGGCGCCGGTGATCCAGACCACTCCATGTTCAGGACGTGCGATGAACGGGCTCATGGCTCTTCTCCTTGGCTGACGGCCGCCTACATCAAACGCTTAAACCGCGACCGTTCGTGGCAATTTAGAAATAGCGCATCATTGTGGCCGCTTTCGGCCAGACTAACGGCGTCATCGGGAAAACAATGTCACCAATTGGAGACCGAGGACTTGGATGAAAGAGGTAGGCCGAGACGCTCGCCAAGTCGAATTTTGCGAGGCGAATAGATAGCAAGGAACAGAATTTCTTGCCTATCCCGCCTTGTGAAGGGAAAAGACCGTTCTTACAGTAGTTGCGAACAGAAGGCAGATTCCAATGACCGTCCATCCGTCCGTCCTCGAAGCAATTGGCAATACGCCGTTGATCAAGCTCAAGGGCGCCTCCGAGGCGACGGGCTCGACCATTCTCGGCAAGGCCGAGTTTTTGAATCCCGGCCAATCGGTGAAGGATCGGGCCGCGCTGTACATCATTCGCGATGCCGAAAAGAAGGGCCTGCTGAGACCTGGGGGCGTCATCGTCGAGGGCACGGCCGGTAATACCGGCATCGGCCTGACGCTGGTTGCCAAGGCGCTCGGCTATCGCACCGTCATCGTCATTCCTGAGACACAGAGCCAGGAAAAGAAGGATGCGCTGAAGCTGCTCGGGGCCGAACTGGTGGAAGTTCCCGCTGTCCCCTACAAGAACCCGAACAACTACGTGAAGGTCTCGGGCCGCCTGGCCGAGCAGCTCGCGAAGACCGAGCCTAACGGCGCGATTTGGGCCAACCAGTTCGACAATGTTGCCAACCGTCAGGCCCATATCGAGACGACCGCCAAGGAAATCTGGGCCGATACCAATGGCAAGGTCGACGGCTTCATCTGCTCGGTCGGCTCCGGCGGTACGCTGGCGGGCGTCGCGATGGGCCTGCACGCCTTCAACAAGGATATCAAGATCGGCATTGCCGATCCGGAAGGCGCCGCCCTCTATGAATTCTACAAGAATGGCGAGTTGAAATCCTCCGGCTCTTCGATCACCGAGGGCATCGGCCAAGGCCGCATCACGGCAAACCTGGAAGGTTTCACGCCCGATTTCGCCTATCAGGTCACCGATGCCGAGGCGCTTCCTTACGTCTTCGATCTGGTCGAACACGAGGGCCTGTGCCTCGGCGGCTCGACTGCCATCAATATTGCCGGCGCGGTTCGTCTCGCTAGGGATCTCGGCCCCGGACATACGATCGTGACCATCCTGTGCGATTACGGCAATCGCTATCAGTCCAAGCTCTTCAATCCCGACTTCCTGAAGTCGAAGGGCCTGCCGCTGCCAAGCTATTTGGAAAAGCGGACTGAAATTGCCGTCCCCTACGAAACAACAGCGTGATCATATGACCGTCAATGCCCTCTATCGTGACGATTTCTATCTATCGACGACCGAAGCGGTCGTTACCGCGATCCACGAAGACGGGGGCATAGAGCTCGATCAGACCTGCTTTTATGCGACTTCGGGCGGACAGCCTGGCGATACCGGTTTCCTCGAGCGCGGCGACGGCTCGAGGATCATGCTCGGTCAGACGAAGCATGGGCCGATCAAGGACATCATTATTCATCTACCGCTTGAAGGCGAGCCGCTGCCCATCGTCGGCGAGAAGCTGGTGCTACATATCGATTGGGCACGGCGCTACAAGCTGATGCGTATGCATACGGCCTGCCATCTGCTTTCGGTGGTCTGTCCCTATCCGATTACGGGTGCTGCGGTCGGCGAGGATGAGAGCCGGGTCGATTTCGACATGGGCGAGACGATCGACAAGGACGAGGTAACGGCGAAAATGATGGCGCTCGTCAACGAGAACCATCCGATTTTCGTCCGCTGGATCACGGATGAGGAGCTGATCGCCAATCCAGGCATCGTCAAATCCAAGAATGTGCGCCCGCCGATAGGCCTCGGCCGCGTCAGTCTCGTCTGCATCGGCGAGGATTCGGCTATCGACAGCCAGCCTTGCGGCGGCACGCATGTGTCGGAAACGCAGGAGGTCGGCGCAATCCACATCGCCAAGATCGAGAAGAAGGGCAAGGAAAACCGCCGCTTCCGTATTCGTTTCGGCGCGCCGACCGACGAGAATTGACCGCGCAAGCGCCTATATCTCGATATCAAGACCAATAAACTAAAGCAGGGAGTGATCATCATGGCAGCGGACAAGAGCCGTTTCGTCGTATCCGCCGACTGGCTGCAAGGCGAGCTTGGGGCCAAGGACCTGCGTATCCTCGACGCATCCTTCTATCTGCCGGCGCAGAAGCGCGATGCCGATGCCGAATATGCCAGCGGCCATATTCCCGGCGCGATCCGCTTCGATCAGGACAAGATTGCAGATCATTCGACCGGCTTGCCGCATATGGTCCCCTCGCCCGAATTCTTCGCGGCAGAGGTCGGCAGGCTCGGCATCAGCGAGAGCGATCGTATCGTGATCTATGACGGCCCGGGCCTGTTTGCGTCGCCGCGCGTCTGGTGGCTGTTCCACATCGTCATGGGTGCGCCGAATGTCTTTGTACTGGATGGCGGCCTGGATGGCTGGAAGGCTGAGGGTCGGCCGCTGGAGACGGCGACGCCTAGCTTCGCGCCCGCGACATTCAAGCCGAAGTTCGATGCCGACCGTGTCGTTTCGCTCGACGAGATGCGAGAAATCGTCGACAGCCATTCCCTGCAGATCGCCGATGCCCGCAGTGGCGGCCGCTTCGCAGCAACGGAACCGGAGCCGCGTGAAGGCATGCGCTCGGGTCATATGCCGGGCGCGAAAAGCTTGCCGTCGGGCGTCTTCGCCACGAACGGCAAGTTCAAGTCGCTGCCGGAATTGAGGGAAACCATCGAGAAGGCCGGTATCGATCTCGACAAGCCCGTGGTGACGACCTGCGGGTCCGGCATTACCGCCGCCATCATCACGCTGGCGCTCGAATCCCTCGGCCATGGCAACAACAAGCTCTATGACGGCTCCTGGTCGGAATGGGGCAGCCGGGCGGATACGTCCATCGTCACCGGTCAAGATTGAGCATCATAGCCGTGAAGACGCCCTCCTCCATTAAGGTTCACATCACCCGCCTGGAAATGACCGCGCCGCCCAAGGCCAGCCTGCCGGTGCCGGTCAATATCCAGACCGCGATCATGCGGGCGCCTGGCATCCCGCTGCCCTTCTACCGCTACCTCTATCGCCAGGTTGGCGCCCGCTGGCACTGGGTGGAGCGTCTGCGCCTTTCTGACGAGCAATTGACTGCTGTTCTTCACGACCAGCGCAACGATATCAGCGTGCTTTACGTCAATGGCGCGCCGGGTGGATTCTTCGAATATTTCCGGCAAGACGAGGAAACGATCGAGCTCAGTCATTTTGGCCTCATCGAAAACGCACTCGGCCTCGGCATCGGCAAATGGTTTCTGCTGCAGTCGCTCTACGCCATATGGACGCTGAACCCGCAGCGGATCGTGACGACGACGAACAATCTCGATCATCCGCGGGCATTGCAGCTCTATCAGATGTTCGGCTTCTCGCCGATCTCGACCGGAGAAGGCATCGTCCGACCGCTGAGCGACAAGGAATTGCTCGAGCTCGCCAAGAATGGCTAGGGGCTCCCTAGCGACAGGAATCGGGTGGTTTTGGTTCTTGTTCCGGCGCATCACATGGCAAATCTCAAAAGGAGCTTTGCCATGCCTTCCATCGCCTTTGCCGCCATGCCCACGTCCGATGCCGAAGTTTTGTGGAATGGTGGCACAGATGCCTATAGTCACCGGCCGGAGACCATGATCTCCGATGGCCCCGGCCATCCCTGCCGTCACTGCCTGTGCAATATCGATGCCGGCGAAGAGCTGTTCGTCTTTGCTTATCGCCCCTTCCCGGAATTGCAGCCTTACGCGGAAACAGGCCCGATCTTTCTGCACAAGACGCCGTGTCAGCGCTATGAGGCAGTAGAAGTGCTGCCGCCGGTCCTGACGACCAGCCGGGATTTCATCGTGCGCGGCTATGGTCAGAACGATCGCATCGTCTACGGAACTGGCGCCGTGACGCCGACCAATGACATCGCATTTTACGCGGCTTCGCTGCTCGAACATCCCGACATCGCCTATGTCCATATCCGCTCGGCGCGAAACAACTGCTATCAATGCCGGATCGATAGAACAGGGGCGCCGGCATACGCGGATGCCGGCGCCTCCATCTGACGTGCGCGCGATGGGCTTTACGCAACGTTCAGAATGCTTTCGGGTGCAACGGCCTCATAACCGAGCGCCTCGGCCACCGGCCGGTTGGTGATGCGGCCCTTATGGACATTGAGGCCATTGCGGAGATGCTTGTCTTCCGCGATGGCGCGCAAGCCACGATCGGCCAAGGCGAGGCCGTGATAAATCGTGGCGTTGTTGAGCGCATGCGCAGACGTAACGGGAACAGCGCCCGGCATGTTGGCGACGCAATAATGCACGACACCTTCGACCACATAGGTCGGGTCGGAATGCGTCGTCGCATGCGAGGTCTCGAAACAGCCGCCCTGGTCGATGGCGACGTCGACGATAACGGAACCCTGCTTCATGCCCGACAGCATTTCGCGCGTGACCAGCTTCGGCGCGGCGGCGCCGGGGATCAGCACGGCACCGATGACGAGATCGGCGGAAAAGACTTCTTCCTCCAGAGCCTGGATGCTGGAATAGCGCGTATGGACGCGGCCGTTGAAGATGTCGTCGAGCTGGCGCAGGCGCGGCAGGGAGCGATCGAGGATGCTGACATCGGCGCCGAGACCGGCGGCCATCTTGGCCGCATGCAGGCCGACGACGCCGCCGCCGATGATCGTCACCTTGGCCGGCAGCACGCCGGGCACGCCGCCGAGCAGAATGCCGAGGCCGCCATTGGCTTTCTGCAGAGCCGTCGCACCGGCCTGGATCGACAGGCGGCCGGCAACCTCGGACATCGGCGCCAGCAGCGGCAGGCCGCCGCGCTCGTCGGTTACGGTCTCATAGGCCACGGCGGTGACGCCCGAGGCGAGCAGGCCCTTGGTCTGTTCCGGATCGGGCGCAAGATGCAGGTAGGTGTAGAGAAGCTGTCCCTCGCGAAGCTGCGCCCATTCCGAGGGCTGCGGCTCCTTGACCTTCACGATCATGTCGCACTTCTCGAAAATATCCTTGGCGCTTGAGGCGATCTTGGCGCCTGCGGCAATGTAGGCGTGGTCATCGGCGCCGATGCCAGCACCGGCCTTCGTCTCGACCCAGACTTCATGGCCATGGGCGACATATTCGCGGACGGACGCCGGCGTCAGACCAACGCGGTATTCATGGTTCTTGATTTCCTTGGGGCAGCCAACGCGCATTTCATTCCTCCTCGAATGCTTTTGCGTCTTTCATTTTCTCCACATGAAATCAGACCACCACCGCGCCGCAATGTCCTTGCAAAGACGATTTGCGCTACAGTCATTTTTCGTGATTTATTGCGCGAGCAAGAGTTTTTTCGAAAGTTCTTCGAATGTCCGACCTAGACGCCATAGATCATTCGATTCTGCGGATGCTGCAGCAAAATGCCCGGATCACCAATGCGGAACTGGCTGAGAAGGTCGGTCTTTCACCTTCGGCCTGTTCGCGGCGGCTCGATATTCTGGAAAAGAGCGGCGTCATCGACGGCTATCACGCGCATCTCTCGCACAAGGCGCTTGATTACAAGATGATCGCCTTCGTGCACATCTCGCTGTCCGGCCAGTTCGCCAAGACACTTTCGGAATTCGAAACCGCGGTCAAGCGCTGCCCCAATGTGCTCTCCTGCTACCTCATGTCTGGAGAATACGACTACATATTGCGTGTCGCTGCGCGCGACCTTGAGGACTATGAACGCATCCATCGCGACTGGCTTTCAGCCCTGCCGCACGTCGTGAAGATCAATTCCAGCTTCGCGCTACGTGAGATCATCGACCGGCCAAATGTTGGCCTGTGACCTTTCCTATTTCAAATCCAGCAGCAAAGCGCGGTGATCCGAGACTTCAGGCTCAGCTACAGGATCGAAATGGATGACCTCGACATTGGACGTCACCAGCATGTAGTCGGCAAAGCGCGGCTGCTTCTTGTAATGGGACGTGCGCGTATCCTCATGTCCCCTTGAAGTGACGAGATCGACAAGGCCAAGTAGACCGAGAATATCGAAGGTCTCGCTGCCGGGCAGCAGGTTGAAATCGCCACAGACGACCAGCCTGTCACCCTCCTGCTTTACTTGCCGGATGAGATCGACCAACGCATTTGCTTGATGGCGGCGGGCCGGCGTATCGCCCTTCCCTTCCAGATCCCGCAGGCCGTGCAGATGAGCAATAGTTATTGGGTAGCCGCGCTGATAGTCGAACAGGCGGATACAATGGGCATTGCGGGAGCGCGGATGAGGCCCATAGCCATCGGCCGAGAATTCGCCGTGAACGAAGCCGGCTGCCTGGCCGATGACTGGATAGGTCCGGCGCACGAAGGTTGCCAGTCCGAACTCGGAATCGAATCGCCGGTCCCCATCGAAAAGATCGCCTCGGGCCACGGGGAGGAAGAAAGCATCGTAAGCCGGCAAAGCAGCCTTCAGCTCCTCGAAGAGATTGGCGCGCTGCAGGAGCTCGATGCCGTGATCGCGATAAACCAGCCAATCGGCATCCGCTCCCTGCGTGCGAACCATTTCCTGAAGGCAGAGAATATCCGCATCGACATCCACGAGATAGGGCATCAGCGGCTCATGCAGCCGACCGCCCCATGCATTCAACGAAACGATACGCATATCCTGCACCTCTCATAGTCACATCGCCGATTGCAGCGGTCATCTCGATGCGGTACCGATTCGGGACGTCCGGCTACAATTTTAGCGATTATGCTAAACATCCCTCAAGGCACATCTGATATCCAAACCTAGAAAAGATGGATGAGCCGGGATAACATCATGCAGTTCTCTTCAAAATCTCCCGTTCAGGGTAATCTGAAAATCAAGACACGCGGCTCGCCGCGCCATCATGCGCGGCTCACGGGCCACGTTCGATATTTCACCAGACTTGTCGCCGGCCGTGTCGTCGATATTTCCACAAGCGGCATCGCTCTCGATCTTCAAGCGCCGCTTTATGCGGCCGCGGGCAGCAAGGTTCGCGTCGAATGCGACGATATCGGCTTGCTGGACGGTTTCGTGCGCTGGGCTCACAACGGCCGTATCGGCATAGAGTTTGACCGCTCGTCCAATGCCTCGGCTAAGGTCGCATCCTATTTCCGCTTTTTCCATAAGGACATGAAGCCGGTTCTCAAACGTTGACAGCATGCCGGCTTGAGCCGGCTACGATCCACAATAAGCCTGTCACATTCCTGGTGCACACCTTCAAAAATCGTCCTAATCTCCCTCGCCCGAGAGATGATCGACGGACCATAGCCCCATCGTTGAAGGAGTGTCTTATGTCTTCCATTCTGGATTTGCCCAGCATGTCGCGCCGTTCCCTGCTGCAAGGCCTCAGTGCTGCGGCGGCGCTGATCGTGCTGCATCCTTTCGCCGCCCGCGCCGCCGGCAACCAGGCGCATCTGCGCCTTATGGAAACGACCGACATTCACGTCAACGTCTTCCCCTATGACTACTATGCCGACAAGCCGAACGACACGATGGGCCTGACGCGTACGGCGACGATCATCGACAATATCCGCGCCGAAGCCACCAATTCGCTCCTCATCGACAATGGCGACGTGCTCCAAGGCAATCCGATGGGCGATTACATGGCCTATCAGCACGGCATGAAGGATGGCGACGTCCATCCGGTCATCAAGGCGATGAATACGCTCGGCTATTCCGTGGGCACGCTCGGCAACCACGAATTCAACTACGGCCTCGACTTCATGTTCAAGGTGCTGGCCGGCGCGAACTTCCCCTTCGTCTGCGCCAACCTGACCAAAGGCCAGCTTGCTTCCGATCCCACCAAGGACGACCTGTTCTTCAAGCCCTATCTGATCCTCGAAAAGAAGATCAAGGACGGTGCCGGCAATGAAAGCCCGATCAAGATCGGCTTCATCGGCTTCGTGCCGCCGCAGATCATGCTCTGGGATATCAAGAACCTCGAAGGCAAGGCGCAGACGCGCGATATTGTCGAAGCCGCCAAGGCCTGGGTGCCTGTCATGAAGGCCGAAGGCGCCGACATCATCATCGCGCTCTCGCATTCCGGCATCGACGGCAGCGGCCAGAGCGAGAAGATGGAAAACGCCTCTCTCTATGTTGCCGCGGTCGATGGCATCGATGCCGTCTTCACCGGCCACCAGCACCTCGTCTTCCCCGGCCCGAAGACCTGGGACGGCATCAAGGATGCCGATCCGGTCAAGGGAACGCTGCATGGCAAGCCCGCCGTCATGGCCGGTTTCTGGGGTTCGCATCTCGGCCTTATCGACCTGCTGCTGGAGAAGGACGGCAAGAGCTGGAAGATCGTTGACTTCACCTCCGAGGCGCGCCCGATCTATCATCGCGACGACAAGAAGAAGGTCGTTGCCGATGTCGCCGACAAGAAGGAAGTCGTGGAAGCCGCCAAGGCCGAGCATGAGGCGACACTGACCTATGTCCGCACGCCTGTCGGCAAGACGTCCGCGCCGCTCTATTCCTACTTCGCGCTGGTTGCCGATGATCCCTCCGTCCAGATCGTCAGCCAGGCGCAGATCTGGTACATCAAGAACATATTGAAAGAGACCCAGTACAAGGACCTGCCGGTTCTTTCGGCTGCAGCCCCCTTCAAGTGCGGCGGCCGCAACGGCGCCGATTATTATACGGATGTTCCCGCCGGCAATATCGCCATCAAGAACGTCGCCGACCTCTATCTCTACCCGAACACCGTGCAGGCCGTCGTCATCAACGGCGCGCAGGTCAAGAACTGGCTGGAAATGTCGGCTGCGATGTTCAACCAGGTGCAGCGCGGCGCCAAAGATGCGGATCTGATCAACAGCAGCTTCCCGTCCTACAACTTCGACGTCATCGACGGCGTCACCTATCAGATCGACCTCTCGCAGCCGCGCCGCTTCGGCGATGACGGCAAGGTTCTGAATGCCGATGCAAACCGCATCCAGAGCCTTCAGTTCAACGGCAAGCCGATCGACCCGGCACAGAAATTCCTGGTCGTTACCAACAACTACCGCGCCGGCGGCGGCGGCAACTTCCCGGAAATCGCGGCGGATAAGGTGGTCTATCAAGCACCGGACACCAACCGCGACGTTATCGTGCGCTATGTCCACGAGCAGGGCACGATCAACCCGACCGCCGACGGCAACTGGACCTTCAAGCCGCTGGCGGATACGACCGTACGGTTCCAGAGCTCGCCGAAGGCCAAGGATTTCCTCGATCAGGTCAAGAGCGTGAAGATCGAAGATGCCGGCGAAGGCGCCGACGGCTTCCGCAACTACCGGCTGGTGCTATAGTCATTGACCACCCCTTCTCCCCAGCGGGGAGAAGGGGCCGGCAGGCGGATGAGGGGCGCGCCAAGAGTGCGAAAGCCGATGGATTCGAGGCGATTACCCCCTCATCCGACCCTTCGGGCTACCTTCTCCCCGCTGGGAAGAAGGAATTAACGATACAAAAGCCCCTTACGCACCTGGCCTTCGCTTTTCGGGGAGAAGACTTTTTCACTCCGCCGCCAGACGCTTGTCTTCCGGATGGAACATCTCGACGGCGGATTTGAAATCTTCTTGACTCGGGCACCGCGTCAGGCGCGAACGGAAAGCCTCGATCATCCACGCAGCCGCAGGCCCAGGGGGATTATCCACCTTGCGGATGGCATAGAGCGGATATTCACTCTGATCATAGGCATCGAGAGCCAAAGGCACCAGCCTACCCTTCTGCAGATCCTCCATGATGAACGAGGCCGGCAGGCCGCCCCAGCCAAGACCACCGCGGATCAGCTGATGCTTGGTGGCGATGTCGCTGAGATGCCAGATCTTGTAGGACAGGACGTTGAAATCCTTGCCATTGGTGAGGTTTGACGCGTCGGTGACGACCAATTGCACTTCTTCGCGTACATCGGCAAGCGTCAACGGCCGCCCCAGCAAAGCGAGCGGATGCGTCGGGGCGGCAACCGGCATCATGAAGGAATGTCCGATGCGCTCGATCACCAAAGCATCATCCTGTTTCACCACCGAGCCGCCGATACCGATCGTCGACTTGCCGCTTGTGACAAGCTCCAGCATCGAGCCGAGTTCGCCGGTATCGAGCCGCAGGGAAACATAAGGAAAACGATCACGGAATTCGCGCAGCACGTCGACGGTGGCGTGAACCGGCACCATGACGCTGATGGCGACGGCCACCTCCGCCTCGAGCCCGGTCTTCAAACCCTTCACCCTGGCGCGCATCACTTGCAGATCGGAAAGAATGCGGCGCGCATCCTCCAGCATCACCCTGCCCGCATCCGTCAGCCTCGGTTGGCGCGAGCCCGACCGCTCGAACAACGGCATTTCGAGCTGGGCCTCCAGATTGGCAATCGTGTAGCTGATGACCGATTGCGCGCGGTTGAGCGCACGCGAGGCGGCGGAGAAACTGCCTGACTCGGCGACGGTCAGAAAGACCTGCAATTGGTCAAGGGTGGGATTGGGGAGCATCTGCGGCTATCCATTCTATCGATAATTCCAATCCATATTATCACAGTTTTTCTCGATAGCACTGACGACTTATTTATGGAGGCGAACGTGATCGGACTCTCCCAGCCGATTTAGCAACTCATTGAAAAGGAAAACGGATATGTCCTCCATTCTGCTTCTGACCTCCAGCCCGCGTCCGGACTCGCTCTCCACGAAGATCGCCACCGAACTGGCCGAGAAGATCAAGGCCAACAATCCGGGCAAGACGCTCGTCAAGCGCGATCTCGCTGCCGACAACCTGCCGCACATCGATGGCCCCTTCACGGTCGCCATCCGCACGCCGGCTGACGCCCGCACGCCCGAACAGCAGGAACTGGTCAAGGTTTCCGACGCGCTGATCGACGAGCTGCTGGCAGCCGACACCCTGGTCATAGGCACCGGCCTCATCAACTTCAACATCTATTCCTCGCTGAAGACCTGGATCGACAACGTTGCCCGCGCCGGCCGCACCTTCACCTACACGGAAACCGGCCCGAAGGGTCTGGCGACCGGCAAGAAGGCCTATATCGTGCTCGCTTCCGGCGGCGTCTACTCCGAAGGCCCGGCTGCCCCGCTGAACCATGCCGTTCCCTACCTGAAGTCGGTTCTCGGCTTCATCGGCATCACCGATGTCGAGACCGTTTACATCGAAGGCGTTGCTTTTGGTCCGGAAGCTGCCGAAAAGGCCGTCGGTGCCGCCCAGGCCCGCGCCTCGGAGCTGGCTCTCGCCGCTTAATCGACTGCAGCCTTCAGACATTGACAGGCGGCCGGCATCAGTCGGCCGCTTTGCTATTCCGCCTGTGGCAACTCCTTCACGAACGACCTCACGGTTTCCAGAATTTCATCGGAAAGAGCCTCGTCATTTGACACGCGCGCAAGGCCGAGCGCACCGGTCATCAGGCAGGAGGCGATGATCGCCTTGCGTCTGGCTTCGGCTGTCTCCGGTTTCGGCATGCGCGCCGTCATCGCATCGAAATTCCTCCGCAAGCCTTCCGTCGCAACAGCGCGGACCGTATCGCTGCTGCGCGCCATATCTGCCGTCAGCGCCGCATAGGCACAGCCCTCACCGCAATGATCGCGGTGACGTCCGCTGAGATAGGTATCGACATACTCGTCGAGCGAGATACTTGCGGGATCGATCCCCTTGTCCTCCTGCTGTCGCCCCCACGACCCGATCGCTGACTCCACGGCTTCCGCCACCAGTTCGTCGCGAGAGGCGAAGTGCTTGTAGAAGCCGCCGACTGTAAGCCCCGCTTCTTTCATCAGATCGGCGACGCCGATCCCTTCCAATCCCTCCTCACGCAAACGCTTGGCGGCGAGCATCACGATGCGTTCGTGCGTCTTCTGCTTCTCCAATTGTGAGCGGCCCATCGAAAATCCTTTCATGTCCGGCTTGACAAAATGGATTACGAACATAATCCTTATAGATAACGATCATAATCCAGATCGTGACAAAAGCCAACTGGAGCTACGAACATGCGTCTCAAGAACAAGGTTGCCGTCATCACCGGTGGGAACAGCGGTATTGGCCTTGCCACCGCCCGCCTCTTTCTCGCCGAAGGCGCCAAGGTCGCCATAACAGGCCGCAACGCCAAGACACTGGCTGCGGCGGCCGAGCAACTCGGCGGCGACGTGCTGGCATTGCAGGCCGACACCACCGATATCCCGGCCATGGAAAAAGCCTTTGTCGAGGCTGCGGAGAAGCTTGGAAAATTCGATGTGGTCTTTGCCAATGCCGGCATTGCCGGGGATACGCCGCTCGGCAAAACGACGCTTGAGCAGTTCGAAACCATCGTCCGCATCAATTTCACCGGCGTGTTCTTTACCGTACAGGCTGCCTTGCCATATCTGAACGATGGCGGCTCTGTGATCCTGAACGGCTCCGTGCATGCCGTTCTCGGCATTCCCGGCGCGTCGGCCTATGCCGGCACGAAGGGCGCCGTTCGCGCCATGACCCGCAATCTTGCTTCCGAACTTGCGCCACGCGGCATCCGCGTCAACCAGGTCACGCCAGGCGCCACCAAGACGCCGATCTGGGACCCACGTGCTGCCACGCCGGAGGCCCTCGATGCTCTACAGGCCCGCTTCGGCAGCCTCAGCCCGCTCGGCCGCATGAGCGAAGCCGACGAAATCGCCAAGGCCGCGCTCTATTTCGCCTCCGACGATTCCGCCAACGTCACAGCCATCGAGATCACCGTCGACGGCGGCGCGATCAACGCTCCGTCCGGCGCCAAGCTCTTCCGCACGGCTTGAACCCTGCGAACTATCAGTCATCAATTGTCAGTGATTGTTATGGGCCGCCAAAGCAGACGCTGGAGGCGGCCCTTGCATCAGGTGCCTATTAAGGAAATGCGCCCGATATCAGACCTGGCGAACCTTTTCGCCATCGCCGAAGAGGCCGGCACCGTTTTGATCGATGATCTGCTGGCCCTTGCGGAAGGTCGATTCCACCGCGTCATCCGATGAGGTGAAGACATCGGCGCGGATGAAATTGCGCACCAGGATCTCGCCGTTCACATCCTTCTCGATCCGGCCCATGAGCCGGAACTGATTGCCCTCGCGCTGCGGCGTCGCATAGATCGTGCAGCCGGCATGCACCTGGGGTTCGACGCTGACCGTCGAGCCGCCGGACTTTGCAGTGCCCGCCTGCGATGCGCCACCAGTGAAAATCGAAAGTATATTTGAAAAGAACGAAGCCATGGATCGCCTTTAGCATGAAGGTTGCAGGGTCGCAAAGTCAAATGATCAGGTTTGCCAGGATCTCGTTTTCGGTGATGTCCTCATAGCCCATGCCGGAACTTTCAAAGTTCGCGATAAGCTGCTTGAAATTATCCGGATTCTTCGTCTCGATGCCGATCAGGATGGAGCCGAAATTGCGGGCGCTCTTCTTCAGATATTCGAAGCGGGCGATATCGTCTTCCGGCCCGAGCATGTTGAGGAAATCGCGAAGCGCGCCGGGGCGCTGCGCCAGGCGCAGAATGAAGTATTTCTTCAAGCCCGCATAGCGCATGGCGCGCTCCTTGACATCAGGCAGGCGCTCGAAATCGAAATTGCCGCCGGAGACGACGGCAACGATCGTCTTGCCGCGAATGCTGTCGCGATCGAGCTTTTCCAGCGCCGTGATCGCCAGAGCGCCGGCCGGCTCCAGCACCACGCCTTCGACATTCAACATATCGGTGATGGTAACGCAGATGGCGTTTTCCTCGATGAGCTTCACCTGTTCGGCCGCGAAATCCTTGAGCGCGGCGAAGTTCAGCTCGCCGATCCGGCCAACGGCAGCGCCATCGACGAAATTATCGACCTTGGCAAGCGTGACCACCTGCCCCGCCTCGATGCTGCGGCGCAGGCTCGGCGCGCCGGCAGGCTCGGCAAAGGTGAAGGTATCACGCGGAAGCGTATCGGCAAAATAGCCGGTGATGCCCGCGGCAAGACCGCCGCCGCCTACGGGAAGCAAAACGTGGTCGGGAATAACGCCATCAGGCAGCTGCTCGGCGATCTCGGCTGCGACCGTCGCCTGCCCTTCGATGATATCGGCATGATCGAAAGGCGGCACCATGACGCCGTCGATCTTTTCGACATGCTCGCGTGCCGCCTGATAGCACTGATCGAAGAAATCGCCGAAGAGCTTGATGGTGATGAACTCGCCGCCGAAGATGCGGGTCTTATCGATCTTCTGCTGCGGCGTCGTGACAGGCATATAGACCACGCCCGGCACGCCGAAATGCCGGCAGACGAAGGCGAAGCCCTGGGCATGATTGCCGGCGGATGCGCAAACGAAGGTCTTTCCCGTACCTCCCTCGGCAATCACCTTGCGAAAGAAATTGAAGGCACCGCGGATCTTGTAGGAGCGAACCGGCGTCAGATCTTCACGCTTCAGCCAGATATCGGCGCCATAGCGGGCGGAAAGATGCTCGTTTAGCTGCAGCGGCGTTGCGGGGAAGAGGCCACGCATGGCCTCTGTGGCTTCGAGAACACTGTGTTTGTCCACGGTCTATCCGTCCTTCTTCAATCGCCCTCGCTATGACACAGGAAAGATGAGCAAAGAAAGCCTCTTTATCGCGCTTTCGGTCCTGCAATGGCGAGATTGGCCGCACCGAACAAGTCATTAACCATTTATGCCCCTGACTGTCGAAACCCCTAAATCTGTGAATTGACAGCCAAGCCCCCCCTGCGTCCAATATGACACAGCCATCATGATGATGGTTAGAGGCCCGCCTTAAATCCGATCCGTCGGCTACGGCGGGCTTCGCTTATCCATGTTGGCATTAACTTATACTTGCGCATAGGACTGAGAATCGCGCGGAAGATGTTTATCCCAGTTTTGTTCGAGGGGAGAACATCATCATGCGCCTCATGCGCCTAGCTGTAATCGCTTTCACTCTTGCGGTGCTTGCTTCCTGCGCCTCGCAGGAAAAAAGCTTCGAGAAAAACATCCCCATTATGAAGGAAAGCCCGACGGCACGAGCGCAGGTCATCGACAAGTGCATGTCGCAGCGCCTGCCACCGGAAACGCTGGATGAAATCGCTTTCTACGTCAAATCTCAAAGAAGCGACGCAAAGCGACTCTTTTGTCAGCGACTGATGAACGGTGTGGTATCGGGAAAGATCAGCTATGCCGATTTTAAGGCCATGTTCCAACAGAAGAAGGTGACACCGGCGCTTGTCAGTGTTCTCAAGGGTCACTGAGCCGAGCATGTCAGGCTCACGCTGATCGGCCCCTCCTGCAAAACAAGCCTTGACTGAATCACTCAAGTGCTTGATGGGAAAAGGCACGCGGACGTGGCGAAACTGGTAGACGCAAGGGACTTAAAATCCCTCGGCCTTTGGCTGTACGGGTTCGACCCCCGTCGTCCGCACCAAAATTAAATTCCATCAAAATCCCAATGAAAAAGGCGCAGCTTTCACCGCGCCTCTTCGATATTTGCAAGACTTTCAAATTTAGGCCGTGAGCTTGGCAGCGATCTTGGCGACGTGGGCACCCTGATACTTTGCAGCTTCCAGTTCGATTTCGGAGGGCTGACGCGAGCCGTCGCCGTTGGTGATGGTGGAGGCGCCATAGGGCGAGCCGCCCTTGACTTCTTCCGTGCCCATCTGGCCCTGGAAGGCGTAAGGGAGGCCGACGACGGCCATGCCGTGGTGGAGAAGCGTCGGGATGAAGCCGAGGATAGTGGACTCCTGGCCGCCGTGCTGCGTTGCCGACGAGGTGAAGACCGAACCGACCTTGCCGACGAGCTTGCCGCCGAACCATAGGCCGCCGGTCTGATCCCAGAAATTGCGCATCTGCGAGGCGACCGTGCCGAAGCGCGTGCCGGCGCCGACGATGATGGCGTCGTAGTCTGCCAGTTCGTCCGGCGTTGCGATCGGGGCTTCCTGATCGAGCTTGAAGTAGGAGGCCTTGGCGACCTCTTCCGGGACGAGTTCCGGCACGCGCTTGATGGTGACGTCAGCACCGGCGGACTTTGCACCTTCTGCGACAGCATAGGCCATCTTCTCGATGTGACCGTAAGCGGAATAATAGAGAACCAGAACCTTAGCCATGAGAACGTCTCCCGTTTGTTGGACGCGTTGAATGTCGAGGAATGTTGTATCAGCGATGCGACAGGGGCGCAGCCCCCACGCTCAGAACGCAGTGTTCATCCTGTGTAGACGGAAATCCACTTGCAACATCTTGTGATGACCAGCGGCCCAGCAAAAGGAGCGTTTGCATTCGCTGCAAACAGCGCTACCTATCTCGGACCTTTTTGAACGCGCCAACCGCGCATTGTCCTGGATAACTTTATGTCGAACGAAATCATTGTCACAGCCGCCATGCTGGCCATCGGCGACGAACTGCTCTCCGGCCGGACCAAGGACAAGAATATCGGCCATCTTGCCGATGTGCTGCTGCTGGCCGGCATCGACCTGAAGGAAGTCCGCATCGTGGCTGACGATGAAGATGCCATCGTATCGGCGCTGAACGCCCTGCGCGGCCAATATGATTACGTCTTCACCTCGGGCGGCATCGGCCCGACCCATGACGACATCACCGCCGATGCCATCGCCAAGGCATTCGGCGTGCCCTGCGAACATGATGCCGAAGCCATGAGGATCATGGGTGAAATGTATGCCCGGCGCGAGATGGAATTCACCGAGGCCCGTCAGCGCATGGCCCGCATGCCTGTGGGATCAAAGCATATTGCCAATCCGGTCTCGACCGCGCCCGGCTTCAACATCGGCAATGTCTATGTCATGGCCGGCGTGCCGCAGGTTTTCCAGGCGATGCTCGACAATGTCATACCGACGCTGAGGACCGGCGCAAAGGTGCTATCAACAGCGATTTCCTGCCCCTATGGCGAAGGCGAGATCGGCACGCCGCTCGGCCTTATCCAGAAGGCGCATCCGGATACCAGCATCGGTTCCTATCCGCGCTATGTCGGCCAATTCTTCTCGACCGAGATCGTCGTGCGCGGGCGTTCCGCCGAGCTGGTTGAAAGTGTCGCAGCCGAAGTGCGCGCGATGATCGAGGCCATCGGGCAGTCGAAAGCGACTGCATAATTCCTTAAATCGAAATCGATTTAAGGATAAATTATGCAGCAGACTTAAAGTATTACAGCGACCTTTGCGCGTCATATATAAAGCGCGGCGCTGTATCGAAAATCAGTCGGGTGAGGCCTGACTCTCAACGAGGACTTGTGCTTCCGGGGAACCCTGAGATTATTCAGAGCATTATCTTGTAGCGGAATGCTGATATCATGATCCGATCCAACCCTTCCGCATGGGAGATCTCTTCATGTCCTACAAAACGATAGTGACCGTTCTCGACAATCCCGACAACACGCGCGTCGCGGCGGAGTTCTCAGCCGCGCTCGCAAAGGAGCATGGCGCCCATGTCGTCGGGCTTCATGCGGAAATCGTCTCGACGGTGCCGCTGGTGGCGCCGATGGAGATTCCGGACCCTGTCGCGGTCCAGGCTCTTCAGGATGTCGCCCATAATCAGGCGGTCGAAATCGAACGGGTGTTCCGCTCGAAGATGGAACGCGCCGGTCTCGACTACGAATGGCATAGCTTTGCCAGTACGGTCGGCTACGGCACCGAACCGCTGATCGAAAGTGCCCGCAGCGCCGATCTCCTGGTGGCCGTGCAGCCGGACCCGTCGAAATATGCCGATACTCAGGTCGATGTCGAAACCTTCCTGTTCGACAGCGGGCGGCCGGTCCTGTTGATCCCCTACATTCTCAAGGAGCCGAAGCCCGTCCGCCGCGTGCTGATCGCCTGGAACGGCTCGAAGGAAGTGGCGCGCGCCACCTTCGATGCCCTGCCTTTCCTCAAGGCTGCGGATTCAGTCGAGATCCTTTCCGTCAGCGCGTCGGAAAAGGATCCGCATCCGTCCAAGGAAACCGGCGTCCGGATAGCCGCGGCGCTGACACGTCATGGTGTGCGCGCCAAGTTCGAGACGGCAGCCTGCACCGGCAAATCGACGCCATCGCAGGTTATCGAAAACCGACTGGCCGACGACAGTATCGACCTGCTGGTCATGGGCGCCTATACGCATTCCTGGCTGTGGCAGATGATCTTCGGCGGCACGACGCGCACCCTGCTGCAATCGATGACGGCGATGACGCTGCTGGCCCGCTGAACGGCTTAAAGCTCAAATCCTGCGGCAACCGGTGCAAATGTGCATCGGTTGCGCCCCTTGCAGCTATTGCCTTTTGCCCGCAAATCCAGCAGAAAGCAGCGACCGATGACAGAATTCCCGCCAGGGAGCCGTTCGCGCGGTCTAAGGGGCATGATCCCGAAAAGCCCAGGCTTTTCCCGGATGAGATCCTGTTCAAGCAGATAGCAAGCGAATCGCGTTCCGGATTTGGTTCTTGGTCCGCGCCCGGCGCGGGGTCTGCTCAGGGTCGCCGGCACCGCCGGTGCGTTATTATTCCATGCCCCGGAGCTTTCTGCCATGTCCCTGCCCGATAAAGCCTTTCCCGTATCCTGGGATCAGTTCCATCGCGATGCGCGCGCGCTTGCCTGGCGGCTTGCCGGCCTCAACCGTGAATTCAAGGCAATCGTCTGCATCACTCGCGGCGGCCTCGTGCCGGCCGCCATCATCTCCCGCGAGCTTAACATCCGGCTGATCGAGACGGTCTGTGTCGCCTCCTATCACGACTATTCCAGCCAGGGCGAAATGAACCTGCTCAAGGGTATTGCACCGGAACTGTCGGTCAATGGCGGCGAAGGCGTGCTTGTCATCGACGATCTCACCGATACCGGCAAGACCGCCGTCGAGGTTCGCAACCTGCTGCCGAAGGCGCATTTCGCCTGCGTCTATGCCAAGCCGAAGGGGGTGCCAACCATCGACACCTTCATCACCGAAGTTAGCCAAGACACCTGGATCTACTTCCCCTGGGATATGGGCTTCACCTATCAGGAACCGATCGCCAAGGGCCATCGCGGCTGATCTCCAGCTGCCCGGAGGCGCGAATCAGTCAAGATCTGATCGCGATGCCGAAATCTGATTCGGATAGTGGTAATAGAGGTGGGCGCTGCGGCGCCCACTAGATTTAGTGGGCGCCACAAAGGCGAGAAAGCGTGAGATTCAAGGCTTTCCACCCGAATCATGATGCGTCACGGCATGAATTTGCCGCGCTGCCAATGGCATCGGGGTCACGGTCACAATTTTGTCGCTTTCGACACCGCCGGTGATGATACTTGCTGCGCCAACGGTCGCGCGAAGGGCGAGCATCCCTCCTCAAGCTCTTGAATCTCTTAGCCTACTGGCGTTTCCCCAGTTTCCACAGGTGAGCCCACAAGATATTGTGGTTAGCAATCCGTTACAAACCACCCCTTGACGGAATCGGGTCTTTCAAAGTTAATGGACGACGTTGCGGCGGCGACTGGACCAGGCGGGGTTACGAGGACTGGTTCTCAATTCGAAATCGGATTTGGATTCAAGGTGATTCACCTGTGCAGGTGGCCCGCCGTGAGGATTTTTGTGCCGAGCTCGAGCTGCCGAAAAAACATATGCGGGGACTGGCGGCAATAAGCTGTTAATACTATATTTAGTGTTTGCAGCCACCATCACCACAAGATACAGGAAAGACATCTCCGGGTGACACCTCCTGTCAAAGAGCGGATCGGAAGCTGGCTGCGCGTTGAATTCGCGATGCCGGAATGAGAATTTTTGCGCCCTGCTTGCATGCGGGCGCACACCAACGAATGAAGGATTGGGACCATGCGCATCGAACGTCGTTTTACGAAGGCCGGCCAGTCACCCTATGCGGATATCGAATTCCGCAAGGCGACGAGCGAGATCAAGAATCCTGACGGTTCGATCGTGTTCCGCCTCGAAAACATCGACGTACCCGCGCAGTTCTCGCAGGTCGCCGCCGACATTCTCGCGCAAAAGTATTTCCGCAAGGCCGGCGTGCCCGCCAAGCTGAAGAAGGTCGAGGAAAACGACGTTCCTTCCTTCCTGTGGCGTTCCGTGCCCGATGATGCGGCCATGAAAGATCTGCCCAAGGATCAGCAGAGCGGCTCCGAAACCGATGCCCGCCAGGTCTTCGACCGCCTTGCCGGCACCTGGACCTACTGGGGCTGGAAGGGCGGCTACTTCTCGTCGGAGGAAGACGCCTCCGCTTTCCAGGACGAGCTCGCCTATATGCTCGCCACGCAGCGCGTCGCTCCGAATTCCCCGCAATGGTTCAACACCGGCATGCACTGGGCCTATGGTATCGATGGCCCCGGCCAGGGCCATTATTATGTCGATCCCTTCACCGGCAAGCTCACCAAGTCCAAGTCGGCCTATGAGCATCCGCAGCCGCATGCCTGCTTCATTCAGTCCGTCGAGGACGACCTCGTCAACGAGGGCGGCATCATGGACCTGTGGGTCCGCGAGGCCCGTCTCTTCAAGTACGGCTCCGGCACCGGCTCGAACTTCTCGATGCTGCGCGCCGAGGGTGAAAAGCTTTCCGGCGGCGGCCGTTCCTCCGGCCTCATGAGCTTCCTGAAGATCGGCGATCGCGCTGCCGGCGCCATCAAGTCGGGCGGCACGACCCGCCGCGCCGCCAAGATGGTCGTCGTCGACATCGACCATCCGGATATCGAGGATTACATCAACTGGAAGGTCAAGGAAGAGCAGAAGGTTGCCGCCCTCGTGACCGGCTCGAAGATCGTCGCCAAGCACCTGAAGGCGATCATGAAGGCGACTGTCAACTGCGAAGGCGACAATGACGATTGCTTCGACCCGGCCAAGAACCCGGCCCTGAAGCGCGAGATCCGCGCTGCCAAGAAGGATCAGGTTCCGGAAAACTACGTCCAGCGCGTCATTCAGTTCGCCCGCCAGGGCTACAAGGATCTCGAATTCAAGACCTACGACACGGACTGGGATTCGGAAGCCTATCTCACCGTATCCGGCCAGAACTCCAACAATTCCGTCTCGATCAAGGATGACTTCCTGCGTGCCGTCGAGAATGATGGCGACTGGAACCTGACCGCCCGCAAGGACGGCAAGGTCGTAAAGACGCTGAAAGCCCGCGACCTCTGGGAATCCATCTCCTACGCCGCCTGGGCATCGGCCGATCCGGGCCTGCACTTCAACACGACGATGAACGACTGGCACACCAGCCCGGCTGCCGGCCCGATCCGCGCCTCCAATCCGTGCTCGGAATACATGTTCCTCGACGACACGGCCTGCAACCTCGCTTCGCTGAACCTGATGACCTTCAAGGACGCAGCGACGAAGCGCATCAACATTGCCGATTACGAGCATGCCGTCCGCCTCTGGACCGTCGTTCTCGAAATCTCCGTGATGATGGCGCAGTTCCCCTCGCGCCGCATTGCCGAACTCTCCTACGAATACCGCACGCTCGGCCTCGGCTACGCCAATATCGGCGGCCTGCTGATGTCGTCGGGCATCCCTTATGACTCGGACGAAGCTCGCGCCATCGCCGGCTCGCTGACCGCGATCATGACCGGCATCGCTTATGCGACTTCGGCGGAAATGGCCTCCGAGCTCGGGACCTTCCCGATGTTCAAGCCGAACCGCGAGAATATGCTGCGCGTCATCCGCAATCATCGCCGCGCCGCTTATGGCGAAGCCTCGGGCTATGAGAACCTGTCGGTCAATCCAGTGGCGCTGATCCATTCCGACAATCCGGACCAGGATCTCGTCGCCCATGCCAAGGCTGCCTGGGACAAGGCGCTGGAGCTCGGCGAAAAGCATGGCTACCGCAACGCCCAGGCAACCGTAATCGCGCCGACCGGCACGATCGGCCTCGTCATGGATTGCGACACGACCGGCATCGAGCCTGACTTCGCCCTGGTGAAATTCAAGAAGCTCGCCGGTGGCGGCTACTTCAAGATCATCAACCGTGCCGTTCCGGAAGCACTGCGCACGCTCGGCTATTCCGAAAGCCAGATCGCCGAAATCGAGGCCTATGCGGTCGGTCATGGCAACCTGAACCAGGCTCCGGCCATCAACCCGTCGACGCTGAAGGCCAAGGGCTTCACGGCTGAGAAGGTCGATGCGGTCAACGCAGCACTGAAGAGCGCCTTCGACATCAAGTTCGTCTTCAACCAGTGGACGCTCGGCGCCGACTTCCTCAAGGGCACGCTGAAGGTGTCCGACGAGCAGATAGCCGATATGAGCTTCAACCTGCTCGACCATCTCGGCTTCTCGAAGAAGGACATCGAGGCTGCGAACATCCATGTCTGCGGTGCGATGACGCTGGAAGGCGCTCCATTCCTGAGACAAGAGCATCTGGCTGTCTTCGATTGCGCCAACCCGTGCGGCAAGATCGGCAAGCGCTATCTCTCGGTCGAAAGCCACATCCGCATGATGGCGGCAGCGCAGCCGTTCATCTCGGGCGCTATCTCCAAGACGATCAACATGCCGAACGAGGCGACCGTCGAGGATTGCAAGAACGCCTACATGCTGTCCTGGAAGCTCGGCCTCAAGGCCAATGCGCTCTATCGCGACGGCTCCAAGCTCAGCCAGCCGCTGAATGCCTCGCTGATCGAGGATGACAGCGATGAGGACGCGCTGGAGGAATTCCTGCAGGCGCCGGCCGCCGCACAGGCCGTCACCATCACGGAAAAGATCGTCGAGCGCGTTATCGAAAAGGTCGTGCGCACGCAGGAAAAACTGCCGAGCCGCCGCAAGGGTTACACCCAGAAGGCCAAGATCGGCGGTCACACGATCTTCCTGCGCACCGGCGAATATGACGACGGCCGTCTCGGCGAAATCTTCCTTGATATGAACAAGGAAGGCTCGGCGCTGCGCGCCTTCATCAACAACTTCGCCATCTCCGTCTCGCTCGGCCTGCAGTATGGCGTGCCGCTCGAGGAATATGTCGACGCCTTCACCTTCACCAAGTTCGAGCCGGCCGGCATCGTCACTGGCAACGACGCCATCAAGAACGCGACGTCGATCCTCGATTACGTGTTCCGCGAACTGGCGATCTCCTATCTCGGCCGTCACGATCTTGCTCATGTCGACACCTCGGACTTCAACAACACGGCGCTCGGCCGCGGCGTTTCCGAAGGCAAGGCCGATGTCGTCTCCAAGGGCCTGACCCGCGGCTACAAGCCGACGCTGGTTCAGACATCGGGCGAGCGTTCGGCAGACGCCAAGGGTTCGGCAACGGCTGCCCCTGCCCGTGCAGCCTCGCTCGGCACGGTGACGGCTTTCGCTGGCAACACGGTCCGCAAACTGGAGCCGGCAAGCTCCGTCTCGACCTCCGAAGTCGTCGCTTTCAAGCGCGATTATGAGGAGCGCGCAAAGGAATTGGCCGAAGAGATCGCGGAGGAAGTCATCGCCGAATCCGCGACAGGCCTCTTCACCGAGAATGCGGCAAGCGAAGCAGCCAATGCCAAGACGGAGGCCAAGAAGCTGGAATCCGAACGCCGCGCCCGTTCCATCATGCAGGGCTACACGGGCAACATGTGCACCGAGTGCCAGAACTTCACGATGGTCCGGAATGGAACTTGCGAGAAGTGCGACACCTGTGGAGCTACGAGCGGCTGCAGCTGAGTATCGGTCCGTGCGAAAGTCTGGGAAGCCAATGGGCTAGCCTCAGGCGATTGAGTAAATTCCAATTGGCACTTTCCGGGCACTTCGGTGTCCGGAAAGTGCAAAGATGAACAAAACAAGAACATATATTCAGTGGATTACTGCGACAAATGCTTTTACCAACGCCGATGTCGCTCTTCGTGCGCTTGTACGACGCATGTTTCCTTGGCTTCAGTCTGACAACAGCCGCTATCGGCCTGTGACATCGTTCCGTATCTGCCGCGGCATACCAACGCTGGCAGACGTTGCCGATCGCGTTGCAATGGGCGCCCAAAGATTTGCCTTTGATGGCTCGAAATAATCTTTCTCGTCTGCCGCCATGGCGGGAGCAAGCGGTCCGAACCGCATCAATGCAGTGAATTGAATTGTGCCGCGTCGTGCCCGTTCAGCTCGCGCCATTGCAGAGGCGTCAGCCCCTCCCAGTCGCGAAACGCGCGATAGAAAGAACTGCGATCCTGATAACCTAGAAGACATGCGACCTCGTCGATGTCGGTGGACGGATTGGACAGCAATTGCCGCCCGAGTTCCTGGCGCGCCTCCGACAGAAGCTCGCGGAAGGTCTTGCCCTCTTCGGTGATGCGCCGTTGCAGCGTTCGCTCGCTCATGTTGAGATCCTGCGCTATCTGCGACAACTCCGGACGCCCGCTTGCAAGCGATCGCTTGAGGACGACTTTCACCTGGTCGCCAATGGAACTGCGGGCCTGCAGTTCACCCATAGCGGCAGCAAGCGCGGGCGTGAGGATTTCCAGGAGCTCGGGATTGTGGCCCGGAAACGGGCGGTCAAGATCGACCGATTTCAGGATGAGCTTGTTCTGCGGAGCACCATATTTCACAGGACACCCGAAAAAGAGCCGATACAGATCGCTCTTTGGCCCTGAGCGCATGAACTCGACCCGAACCGGCGTCAGGAGTTGGCCAGTTCCGCGGCGGCCAAGCTCGATCAGGAAGGCGAAGGTAACGTCGGTGGCGATCCCAGGCTCAAGCTCGGTTGTGTAAACCCAGTTGGTTGCGATCGAAACTTCGCCTTTGTCCTCATGGAAACTCAACTGCTCGGGCGTGCAGAGCCGCTTGAAGCGCGCAACGCGGTAAAGTGCATCGCGATAATCCTTGGCGTGAAAGGCGGCCAAAGTCGATGGTGGATGAACCGCCGTGTCTGCCTCGCGGACGAGCCGAAGTCCGAGTGCAGGCTCCGGCGCCAACTCCTCAAGTGCCCTGAAGATCGCGAAATACTGCGCGGTCGTCACCATGCCGGTCTCGCCCAGATGCAGCGTAGCGGGCAACCGAGCCTGCCGCAGCACCGCGGAGGGTGGCAAGCCGATCCGCTCGACCGCACGCCAGAAGGCCTGAGGCACCTTGCATTTGTCTGCTGGCATCACACTCATCTCAGCCAATCCTCTAAGTCTGCTCTCGCAGAGGTACGCTGGTCTGTCATTCGCTTGCGGAAATGTTAGCGCATCTGGCTCATGATGATGCGATCAAACATCCGATCACCGAGCCATTTACGGATCGCAATCATCGGCTTGGCATATTTACCGGCGACGTAGCGCGTCCGCGGCCTTCTCGCATGCACGGCAGCCGAGACGACATCTGCGATCACCTTCGGATCGGTGCCGCGCCCATGGCCATAGGTCGCCCTCGTGATCTTGGCGACCACCTGCGAGACCTTAGCATAGGGACCTGACCCGGAGCGCTTCACAAGGCCGTCGGCGACCACGTCGCCAAATCCCGTCTCGATCAGGCCCGGTTCGACGACAACGACGTCGATGCCAAACGGGGCCAGTTCCAGCCGAAGGCTGTCCGACCAGCCCTCAAGCGCATGCTTGGCGGCATGATACCACGCGCCAAGCAACGTATAGATCTTGCCGCCCATCGAGGTGATGTTGACGATGGTGCCGGAACCTCTCTGCCGCATCGCGGGCAAGAGAAGCTGAGTCAGGCGAGCCGGGCCGAAGACATTGACTTCGAACTGATATCTCGCCTCGTCCATGGCGATGTCTTCGACCGGTCCATACAGTCCGAATCCTGCATTGTTGACAAGGACATCGACGCCTCCGCTTTCGGCGAGAATGATTCCCACGGCCGCCTTGATCTCGTCGTCGTCAGACACGTCCATCTGTAGGGCACGTGCCCCAAGGCGTTCGAGATCCAGCATCTTATCGACGCTGCGCGCCGCTACATAGACCCTGAAGCCATCGCTGACGAGACGCTTGGCGATTTCCTTGCCCATCCCGGATGACGCACCGGTCACGAGCGCTGTTTTCTTGCGTGTAATGCTCATATCTGCCTCTCTGTTCGCAAGATCACAAATATAAGCTCGCCAGCGATCGATCATTGACGGAAGATGCCATCGCTGTTGCATATTACGCCAATCGCGAGTGTATGCAAAAGAAGAACCAGCAGCACTTCCAAGCTCCCACATCCAAAAGGGACGTAACAAGGTCAACTTGTTCAGCCGCTAAACTCGCGCTAATTAGCATTGCCCAGCGCCTGCAGAGAGAGCAAGTCGGGCACTAATCATGCGCCAGGATATCGCCAATGGGATGGGAAGCACTCGCGCAATGGGGTGAGGACGCAGTTCGCCTCGAAGCACTCACCGGTGGAGTTGCCAACGATGTATGGAGCGTTCGCATCCATGGGGAAATTGCCGTCGCCCGTCTCGGTTCCAGGTCCGATGCCGATCTTGGTTGGGAAACCGCCCTGCTCCAGCACCTCGATCATGAAGGCATGACCGTTCCAGTGCCGATCCCGACGATGGACGGTCGGCTGTTCGTGGATGGTCTGGTGGTGATGAAATACCTTGAGGGCGGACCGCCGGAGACAGGGGCCGATTGGCGTCGGGTTGCCGACACCCTGCGCGAGCTGCACCGGCTGACGCAGGGCTGGCCTCAACGGTCCGGCTGGAAATCGTCGACCGACCTCCTGCATGCCGAAGCCGGAACGAGGATCAATCTTGCCGCAATGCCGCCCGAAGGTGTTGCTCGATGTCGAGCAGCATGGGCGCGTCTCGTCGGGCGTCAGACATGCGTCGTCCATGGAAATCCCAACAACCCTGGCAATATCCGCATGACTGCAAATTGCGTCGCGTTGATCGACTGGGACGAGTCACATGTCGACGTTCCAGATCTCGACCTCGTGTTGCCCGATAACGCTGCCGACCTTGATGACGGTGCATATGATATCGCCGCACAGGCGTCAGCCGCATGGGAAGCTGCCGTCTGCTGGCAGGACGAATATGCGGTCAAGCGGCTTGCCGAGGTTCGAGCGGTCTGATCGACTTCAGCGCCGTTCACGCCCCCTTCATCCCAATTGCCCGATTTCAGCCACGAAACCGGCGGGAAATGATCCATTTTCATTGAAATTGTTGCTGCAGCAATATGCAGCAATATTCGGTCTGCCGAGCCTCAAACCCGTCATGCACGGTGCCCGGCCTTTCGACGCATTTTATCGCTGAGTCCGGCCCTTGAGGTACTGGAGATGGCAGTTCAATCGTGTGAGGCACCGCTTTGAAAACCGGCAGCGATATCAAGAGCATTCAATATCTGCGGGCCATCGCTGCAATTTCCGTTCTTTGCTTCCATGTCTGCGAAACATACGGCCTGGACTTCAAGAGCGGAGCAGCTGGGGTCGATATATTCTTCGTTATCAGCGGCTTTATCATGTGGGTCACGACCGATGGAAGATCGCTCGGCCCGCAGGAATTCATGTGGCGCCGGCTCGTCAGGATCGTGCCGCTATACTGGATTGCGACGGCGGCAACCTTCGTCGTCGCCGTGCTGAAACCACAATTCTTCTTCGACACGAATTCGAGCATCGAGAACTTGATCGGCTCGCTGTTTTTCGTGCCCTTCATGAAGGACGAGGCATTGCATCCCGTCGTCGAGCAGGGATGGACGCTCTCCTACGAGATGTTCTTCTATCTCATCTTTTCGATTTCACTGCTTCTGCCTGAGTTCAGGCGGCTATGGTTCCTCATGATGGCCCTGATGACCATCGTGATTGGACATTATCTGCTGCCTTCCGGCTATCTCAGTGTTTTCACACAGCCGGTCATTCTGGAATTCGCCGCCGGCATCGTCATCGGACGCCTGTGGAAACAGGGCTTTCGGCTGCCTTTTGCCGCCGCTATCGGCTTGATGATCGTCGGGGTCGTGCTGCTAGTGGCGAGTGACCCGCTGATCCATCTGGAACGGGCTGTGCGCTGGGGCATACCGGCAGTGTTGCTGCTGTCGGGCGCTGTTTTCGCGGAGCGGGAACGAGGCGTGCCGCAGCTGGCATTCCCGCATTTCCTGGGAGATGCCTCCTATTCCATCTATGTCTGGCATGTCCTGACGGGCATTCTGGTCACAGCGCTGCTTTTGCGCGTCGGGGTGCCGCACAACATGCAGCCTGCGCCCATCGCAGTGGGCTCGCTGGCCTTTGCCATCGTTTGCTACGTGTGCATCGAGCGCCCGATACAGCGAAAAATGCGATCGTCGCGCCCGCGGCCGGTCTATCGCAACTGACGCATGAAAGCGGCCGAACAGATCTCAGCGGACCGAAATGCATCAGGCTGCAATGGCATGCAGTCGCCAAGGGATCGACAACTCGAAGAGACTTACGGCACCGCTCTGGAAACTTTTGCCGTCCCATCGATCACCGGGCAGGATGGCGGCACCGGTCGATCGAACAAAATGGCAATGCCGCAATCCGAGGTGAACATCGCCTCGTCGTCATGCCCTACGCCGGGCACCTCGACGACCTTCTGATTGAGATCGGATGGATGCCGCTTCTTCATGTAGTCGAAATAGGTGAGCCCCCGTGCAAGTCGATAGGGTCCTTGCGCCATCGCCCCGCAGGAGCGGTCGATGAAGTGGGTATAGGGATTGGTGTCCGCCTGGCCTAGCAGATAGACCACGTTGCGCGCGGCATATCTCGTTTCGAGAAGCTTCGGATCCTGCGAGGATATGTATGGTGGAGCGCCGGAGAGCCCGTATCGCCATTGCGTCGCCTTCGGGCAGGAAGCCAGCCCCGCCTGCTGATCCGGCAAGGCCGGCCGCTCGCTGTCGAAATAGACATAGCTCGACGGATTGGCGACGAGATAGCGAACGGCGATGCCGGCACTCGTCAGATTTTCCGCCTCCCGTCCGACGACGGCATAACGCTGGACCAATTGCGCTCCTGCCGAGTGCCCCATCACAACAATGGTCTTCAGCGAAGGATACAGGCGACGATCGGTAAAATGCCGCAGCAGAGCATCGAGCGCGGAGAAGGAGCTAATCGGTGCCGGCTGACGCGCGGCGTCTCCACTTTTCCAACCGTTCTGCGTCCAGGCCAGCGTCTGCGCAGACAGCGAGAAGGCATTCACATCCGGTCTTATGAGAAATTGCGGCGCGACCACCATCGTACCGTCGGCGAGATCGCCGGCCTTTGCGAGCAGCTCCTGCCCGGTTGCGTAATAGGCATCGGCGTTTCGGAGCGTGCCGTGGACTATGATCAGCACCTTCGTCACGTCAGGCGACGCCGCTTCGATCGCGTGATCCGCGTAGACCGGCAGCTCTCCCTTCCCCTCGGGCGTATCGAGAAGCAGGCGCTGATCCGCGACTTCCTTGACGGGTTCTTCGAGCCGCGCGTGTTGGGAAGCCGCATCGGCCGACCGGGCTTCGCCTGACATGCCGATGGCGATCAGTGCTGCGATCGTCAGTCGGGCGCAAACCCGGCCCTGAATGCTTCTCATAATCTTCATCTGTAAAAACTCGGCTGGGACGGATGACAATGAATATAGCGACTTCCAGCCAAGCGGAAGACAGCCGGCGATCCGATCAAGCGGAAGCCATACTGCTTGAACGAGCGCGTGGACAAGAATCCGTCGCCCCGGCGAAAGTTTCTCTCCCGCATGGCAGATAGGCGGACCGGAAATTGTCGCCCATGAACCTCAGTTCGCTATCGATCTCACATCTCCGCCCGAAAAGCTGCGACAGAGCGCGCAACCCGTGGCATAAGGCCCCCGAAAAACTTTCTTCGGGCCACGCGTAACCATGATTCGTATCGAGAATATCAGCAAGCAGAACAGCCATCGCATCCTCTTCATCGAGGCATCCGCGGCGCTCAACAGAGGCGAGAGCGTTGGACTTGTCGGCCCGAACGGCGCCGGCAAGACGACGCTTTTCCGGATGATCACCGGACAGGAGCAGCCCGACGAGGGGCAGGTTTCCGTCGATAAGGGTATCACCATCGGCTACTTCAATCAGGATGTCGGCGAGATGGAAGGCCGTAGCGCCGTCTCCGAAGTCATGGAGGGTGCCGGTCCAGTGAGCGCTGTCGCTGCCGAGCTGCGCGAGCTTGAAGCGGCCATGAGCGATCCGGATCAGGCCGACCGGATGGACGAGATCATCGAGCGCTATGGCGAGGTGCAGGCGCGATATGAGGAGCTCGACGGCTATGCTCTCGAGGGCCGTGCTCGCGAAGTGCTCGCGGGCTTGAGCTTCAGCCAGGAGATGATGGACGGCGATGTCGGCGCGCTTTCCGGCGGATGGAAGATGCGTGTGGCACTTGCCCGCATTCTGCTGATGCGCCCCGACGTCATGCTGCTCGACGAGCCGAGCAACCATCTGGATCTCGAAAGCCTGATCTGGCTCGAATCCTTCCTGAAGGGCTACGAGGGCGCGCTTTTGATGACCTCGCACGACCGCGAGTTCATGAACCGCATCGTCACCAAGATCATCGAAATCGATGCCGGCAGCCTGACCAGCTATTCGGGCGACTACGAGTTCTACGAGCAGCAGCGGGCGCAGAACGAGAAGCAGCAGCAGGCGCAATTCGAACGCCAGCAGGCCATGCTTGCCAAGGAAATCAAGTTCATCGAACGCTTCAAGGCGCGCGCATCACATGCTTCGCAGGTGCAGAGCCGCGTGAAGAAGCTGGAAAAGATCGATCGCGTCGAGCCGCCGAAGCGCCGCCAGACCGTCGCCTTCGAATTCCAGCCGGCGCCGCGCTCGGGCGAAGACGTGGCCGTGCTGAAGAACGTCCACAAGAAGTATGGCAGCCGCACCATCTATGAAGGGCTGGATTTCATGGTGCGGCGCCGCGAGCGCTGGTGCATCATGGGCATCAACGGCGCCGGTAAATCCACACTCCTGAAGCTGGTTGCCGGCTCGGCGCAGCCGGATGAGGGCAGCGTGGCGCTCGGCGCCAGCGTGAAGATGGGCTATTTCGCTCAGCACGCCATGGATCTGCTGGATGGAGAGCGCACCGTATTTCAGCAACTCGAACATGATTTTCCGCAGGCAGGCCAAGGCTCCTTGAGAGCCCTTGCCGGCTGCTTCGGCTTCTCTGGCGACGATGTCGAAAAGAAGTGTCGCGTGCTGTCGGGAGGCGAGAAGGCGCGGCTCGTCATGGCGATCATGCTCTTCGATCCACCGAACCTGCTGGTACTCGACGAGCCGACCAACCATCTTGATCTCGACACCAAGGAAATGCTGATCGAGGCGCTGTCGCAATATGAAGGCACGATGCTGTTCGTCTCGCACGACCGGCATTTCCTGGCAGCGCTCTCCAATCGCGTTCTGGAGCTGACGCCCGAAGGCATCCACCAATATACCGGCGGCTACACCGAGTATGTGGAACGCACCGGTTACGAAGCACCCGGCCTCAGAAGCTGAGAACAGGCGGAACGAGCACTACTGGGTATTCGTTGACGGCGCGGCACCGGCATTGATGACGGCAACGGGCGCCGTCCTGCCGCGCACGCGGATTTCGATGCGGCGGCGCGCTTCGACAGCGCCGCGCTGGCCCGAGGTGACGGTATCCCCGGGCAGGATGAGCTGTGCGGCGGACATCGGCAGGATGGTCGCGTCCTTCAGCTTGGGATTGGCCTTGAGCACATTGGCGACGGCAATGGCGCGAGCAAGGCCGAGGCCGGCATTGTCGGCGGGCAACAAGGCCGACACCGGCAGTTTGCCATCCATTGCGCCGATGATCGTGTCGTCGAGATTGGATTTTTCACGCGCCAGAGGCTGTTCGTCCGTATGGCCGATCACCTCGACGATATTGGCGCCATAGAGGCTCAGATTGCTGGCGATTTCGTCCGTGATCGTCGTGCTGAGCAGCTGTGAAAAGGTGCCGGTGAGCTCGGCGCTTCCCGATTGGAAATAGTTCTTCTTGGCATCGTCGAGATTGATGATGGGCGGCCAGTCGTGCGCGCCCTTGCCGCCCGCGTTACCAGCCAAAAGCTTGTTGACCTCATCGGGCGCCGCCGCCAACGAGACACCATGTTCCTTCAGAACAGAGGCAAGCTTGGAAAGCGATTGCAGATCGGCCGTTGTCGCGCCCTGATCCGCCATGCTGTCGAGTGTCTCCTTCGCCAGCACCAGCTCGCGCCATTGCTTGTCCACCACGGCCTTGTCGGCGGCAGAGAGATCGCCGGAGACGACTTTGGACTGCAGAAGCACGATCTCGGCGGCCTGCTCGGCTCTTTTCTTCTCCAGCACCGCGACTTGCTGCTCGGCCTTCTCAAGCTTCCGCTCGACCTCGTAGCGCTTGTTTCTCTCTGACGTGATCAAGGCGGCGGCAACCAACAGCAGGCAGAAAACCAGAAGCAGCATGGATTCGGCCATCGTCAGGCCAAGGATCAGGCCACGATTATAGCCCTTGTGCTCCAGTTTTGGCGTGCTGTCCGAACCTCCAGCTACCATAGATGCCACCAGCGTTTTCGCGGCACGATTTCGGGCTCAGCAGCGATATGGCCGTCGGGCTTCGGCAGCGGCGTTTGCCCCATCGTCTCCGCAACGCGGCCGAGCGCCAGCTCGATGTTGCGCAGCGGCTGCAACTGCGCCTCCGACATCTCCTTGATGGCGGCAATCGCCGGTGCCAGCTCGGCGCGCACGACATCCTCCGGGGAACGGATTTCTTCCAGCTTCCTGCCGACATTTTCGACAGCGGTGCCGAACGTGCCGATGATATCGGATAACTGCGAGGTCGTCGTCGTCAGCTGCGCCGCCGCGTCATTGATTGGCGTCACCGCCTGCTTCGCCAGCATTTCCAGGATCTTGTTGATCTCCTGGCCATTGCGTTCGGCCTGCCGCGCGATCTCCTCGAATCCTTCCGACAGCATCTGGTTGCTGACGCGCCGGTAATGCGAGAATTCACGCGAGGAGGAATCGAGTTCGGTGCGCACGCGCCGCGTCATCTCGGCAAGCTCATGGCGGACGCTGCGCTCGATATCGATCGGGTCGCGCCGCATCTGATTGAAGAGAATGCGCAGCGTCACGCCGGCAATGGTCGAGGTGACGGCAATGCCGAAATTGCGGACGATGGTCTCGATCGATGTTTCGCCGGCAAAGAGATAGAGCGATACGCCGAGGCTCGATAGGGTAAAGAGAAAACCCATGTAATAGAGGTTATCGCCCGCCTGCTCATTGTGCAGCCGGAACCCGGCAACGGCCAGCGAGACGATGAAGTAGATCCCCATCAGCACCAGCGGCACACCGGTGACGACAGGCAGCGACCAGCCCATGAGCTTCGACGACCAGATGAAGATCATGCCGCCGACGGTGATGGAGGCGAACAGCGCCATCGGCCCATAATCCCGGATGAGATATCTGGCGTCGGTATTGGCCATCAGCGTATCCCCTCCAGCCGGACGAAGCCGCCAAAATCACCGTTGTTGTTCTTGATCCATTGCGCCCAGAAATTCGCAAGATCCTCCATGCTGAACTTCATGTTCGGCCTTTGAAAGGCAAGGATCTTGACCGTGACACCATCCAGTGACGTGCGAAAGCGGTCGTTCGCAGGGCTGTTCTGATATTTCTGATAGGAGACGCCATCCCGGTAATTGGAGAAGGCGGCGGTGTGTTCGATCATGTCGGAAGCGATGTAGAGCCGCTTCGGGATGCCGCCTGGTGCATTGGCGAAGACTTCCAGGTTGATCTTCTGAATGGCCGCCATGATCGGCGACAATCTGCCCGACTCGCCCGCCGTCAGCTTGCCGGCGATATCGGCAAGCGGCTTTTGGAAGCCTTTTTCCCAGCGCGCCTGCGCCAACCGCGGATTGCGGGTCCATTCGTCGACATTCGCGCCGCTTCCGGGATTGCAGCCATGGAAGGTCTGGATGAGCTCCCCTTCCTTCTCCGTGAGCGCATAGATGTCGATGGCCCCGCCGATCGGCACATCTGCAACGATCTTCTGGAACTGGTTGCGCAGATCGAGCGCCGTCGTATCGGCGATCGGATCGGTGACATCGAGCAGAATGGCCGTTTCCGCCTTCGGTCCGTCCACTGGGCAGAGCGAGGCTTGATCGACGGCGATGTTCCCACTTGCCTTGTAGCGCAGCCAGCCATAGGCGCCGACGATCCCGAGGGACAGGACGGCAAGACAAACCGTTGCGATGATGAGACCGGCGGATCCGCCGCGCCGGCTACGCCGCTTGCGTCGCGCCAAGGATGCTCTCCGGGAAAAGATTATCGAGCTGATGGTATTTCTCGATGGCGCGCTCGAATTCGTCGCCGATCCGCTTGATCTGCTCCGAAAGCTCCGCCTGGGCACTCTGGATGCGCGAGCCCAGCACCTTGTCGTCCCACTCCTCTTCGCTGCGGATGACAGGCGTCAGGCGCTCCATCTTGTAAGCGGTTTTGAAATAGGGTGGCTCCGCCTCAGTTCGCGCAGCACGGTTCGCATCGCGATAGGAGGTGAGCAGCACATTGGCAGCACGCTCGAGATGGTTCTGGTGTTCGGCAAAGAGGCCTGCGGTCCTGGCGCGATGCGCGATGATGGCAGCCGTTTCCTGCCGGCGCAGCGAGAGGTCGCGGATGATCTCCTCGATCTTGCTGTTATGCTCGTCGCGGATCTCGCGGAGGTCTTCGATCAGATCGAGCTTGCGGTCGATATAATTGTCCCTCGCCGCATCGAGACGCTTCTGCACACCGGCAAAGCCCGGATAGGGGTCGGTCAGATAGCAGCCGTCGATGAAGGCGACGAGCGAAAACATCAGGCCGATGGCAAAGAGCATCCAGGAGTTCAGCTCCTGTAACCCGAGCGGTGCGGTCTTGAGCCGCTGGATCACCTCGGCACCGGCACCGCTCAAGATCGTCGCGGAGACCTCGCGATAATGCGCCAGGGCAATATTGATGCCCAAAGCCACGGCGACATAGGCGACAAGCCCTAGTAGGCCGAGCAGCTTCAGCGCAAAGGAGCGATGCACCAGAAAGCGGACACAGAAGAAAGAAAAAATCAGCGCCATGCCGATATTCAGGAAGGCGAAGGCGGCCGCCTCGGTTACACCACCGACGAGACCCTGCTCGCTTCCTTTGGCCAGAAAGCTGCCGTTCATCACCATTTCGATGAGCACGAGGAAGACGATCAGCGAGACCTTGAAGCCCCAGGCTGCCTTGCTGGAAACCTTTGCGGCGCGCTGCAGCTTATGCCTGGCCTTGAAGCCCACCATTTCATCCTCGGCCGTCTTCAGATTGCGGCGCAGACCATGCAGCTCGTCGACGCCGCTTGCCACTTCCGCCTTGAAATCCGAGATGCTTGACGCGTTCGCCTGGCGGATCAGCCCGAACTGTCCCTCGAAATCGAGGTTGCGCAAGCGGCTATCGAAAGTCTGGAACTGATCTTCGAGGATTTGGTAGGAGCTTTTCTTTTCCGCCTCGACCCAGGCGACGATGCGCTGCTCCGTCTCGTCATGCGATTGCGCATCCGACGGCGGCCGGTTCTGACGCCCGGCAGCGGCGCCCTTTTCCTTCAGGTCGAGGGTCGTGCCTAGCTTTTCGATATCGACGACGGGAAACACGTCCGTCGAGGCTCGGAAATCATGGCTGGTCTCCCGAACGCTGTTCCAGAGACGGTTGAGGGCTTCGAAACGCAACGATCTTCCCCGGCGAATTCATCAACTTAGAAAGGACAATTGAGAAATCGATACCGCACCGGTTGTCCATGGTCCAGAGCGATATGGCAGAGGTTAGGATGCGATTGTGGTAAAGACTAGCCCGAGCCTGTGTCGATCGGAAAACACTGACGTGAGCAAGGACGACGCTTCCACCTGATGGTGGACTGCTGCTATGCCATGCTCACGTTCGGGATTGCCTTCCAGAAACCTGCCCGTCGCAGCCCTTCCCGATAGATGTCACGCTGCCATTGCTCCTTGAACGGCACGACGGAAAGCCATCGATCGACATCGAAATCCGGGTTGGTTCTATGGACGCGCCGAACGAAAAAGCCTGCCTTTTCCTCATGCCCGAGCATCGCCCAGCTCGCCGCGGAAATCCTATCCGCCAGGCGTGCATTCGCCATTCGGCCGATATAATCGAGGGCAGCTTCGAAGCGGCCGAGCGTATAGCTCGCCACGGAAGCGGTCCAAAGATAGGTATCGGGGCTTACCGGATTCAGCGCGATAGCGCTTTCAATCTTCGTCAGTGCCAGATCCGGCCGGGACGCATGAAGCAAAGCTTCGGCATGGTCGGCAATGATGCCGGCATGGCCCGGATTAAGGGCTTCAGCCAGTTTCAATGCCTCAATGCTCTCCTCACTCGCCTTCCGGAAGACCTTCGTCATGCCAAGCTCGCGATAGCCGTCGGCGATGTCGCGCCGTGCTGCGATGGCCTGCATCGCATAGCTTTCCGCCTCGTCCAGCAAGGCCGCATCGCCACCGAAGGTCAACACCCATTCCTTGGAATAGGTGCGAGCCATCGCGCTCAAGGCCGGCGCGAAGTGGCCACCGGTGCGCAGCGCCATCTCAAGCTCACCCCGCGCCCTCTGCAGATCGGGTACGGAGAGGCGCTCGATGTAGCGCTTGCCGGCGAGATAGCGCTGATAGGCCGCTGGATTTTCCTCGAAATGCGACCTCATCATCTCCCGCCGTTCGATCTGCCCTGCAAGCGACAGCACGATATGACGCGCGATCGCCTGTCTCCGCTCCTCGGGCGTGGATTGTCCGAGGCCGATGCGCTCGGCCCAGATGATCTCATCGCTTGCGGCGTCGACCAGTTGCGAAAACAGCAGCGGTCCGTTGTCGCGAAGGCTAAGCCGCATCTCGAGAATATAGGAACGATCCCATTGGTCGAAAGTTGCGACGGCACGTTCCCCAGCCCTGCCAACCCGAACCGCCGTGTAGCGATCCGCAATCTGGAGACTGTCCAGCGCGCAGAAACCGATTGCGATATCGTTCACGAGGGATGAAGCATCATAGTCTTGCCCTTGCCCTTCCGTGGAGGGCAAGAGCAGGAGGGGTATCTTCACCCTCGCTCGTGCAGCCGAAGTCCCTTCGTGATGGAGAATGGTATCCCCGGCTCGAATTTCCGAAGCATATTCCCGCTGCGCCAACCATGAGGCCAGCAGCGCGGCACGCTGCGCGAAAATCTGCCTGAAGTGCTCCACCTCACCTTCTGCATCGAATATCCGTAACAGGATGCGATGAATATCGCGATCTTCGGGGTCTATACCAAAGATCAGGAGCGCCGCCTCTCTCACCAGAGCGACATCCTCCATCCCATTGGCTTCGGCTGCAGCGGCATTCAGCGCCTTCTTCAGCGCCGATAGATGCCTGCCATGTTGGGCCTCCCGCCAATGAAAGAAAACCGCGCTCTGGCAATCTATACCCTGCAGGAATTCCGCCTCGAACGTCCTCACCAGCGATTTCAATCTTGCAAAGATTGGCCCGTCATCGTTCGTATGCGCGAACCAGAGATCGGAGGTGGTTGGAGGCGCGTCGAGTTCGACGGCTGTCTCGCTGAAACGCAGAAATGATCTCCCGAGTGCTTCCTGACGGACCCTGATACGCGAAACCAGCTTGCGCAGATTGACCTGCGCGCTGCCATTGTCGTCTCCCCACAAAAGCCGGGCGATCGCGCTGCGCGACGCGCGCGACGTTGGCTCCAGCATCAGATAGGCCAGGATCAGCAGACCCTTCTCGGGAAAGGCGACCTCGTGACCATCGCCCTCCAAAAGCTTCAAACCGCCAAATGTATGCAGTGAAAACATAATCTGTTCACAAAATCCGGGTGAAGCAGCGACGGCTGAGAAGGTATTTCCTTTACCTGTTGACCCCATTCGCGCTCGGACGAGTATGGTGAAATTTCGATAAGACTGTAGTGTGTCGGAAGGTTTGGCGATTTTCAATTCCAATTGCCGACAATCTGATAAACCACTCGCTAAATCATGGGCTCGCCATATCTTGGCAGAGCATGCGACTTCTTTCGGAGCATCAAGTCATGACGCCCTCTCCCTTCAAGAACATCTGTGTCTACGGCGCCGGCGCACTCGGCGGTGCGATGGCGGCCAAGCTCGCCTCTTTCAAAGAAGCGCAGACGAGGATTTCCGTCGTGGCGCGCGGAGCTCATCTGGAGGCCATTCGCGCTGGCGGCATAAGCCTGTGGGAAGCCGATGCGGATAGTCCCCTCGTCGCGCAGATGACCGCGACGGCCGATGCTGGCGAACTGCCGCCACAGGATCTTGTCATCACTGGCCTCAAAGGGCATCAGCTTGCCGCGGCCGTCCCCGGCATTGCGAAGCTGCTGCATTCGGGCACCCGCGTCGTCATGATCCTCAACGGCGTTCCATGGTGGTATTTCCACCGGGACCATCAGAGCGGCCATGCCGAATACCAGATGGAAGAGCTCGATCCGAACGGCGATCTCTGGCACCTGATCGGGCCGGAGCGCGTCATCGGTTGCGTTGCCTATCAGGGAGCGGAAGTCGTCGCACCCGGCGAGGTCAAACTCGCCAACAACGGACATTTCATCCTTGGCGAACCTTCCGGCGAGACGACGGGCGATATCGAAGCTATCGCGGCGCTGCTGCAGCAGGCCGGGGTGAATGTTTCGATTTCCTCGCGCATCCGCGACGATATCTGGAGCAAGCTCATGGGCAATGCCGCTTTCAATCCGACCAGTGCGCTCACCCGCGGATTGATGTCCGATATCATGGACGATCCCGCGCTTGCGACTATGGTCGGCCAGGTAATGAGCGAGGTAAAAGCCGTTGCCGAGGCTTTGGGATCGCACATTGCCATGTCCGTGGAGGAACGTCTTGAGCGTTCCCGTCAGATCGGACCCGTACGCACCTCGATGCTGCAGGATCTGCTTGCCGGTAAGGCGCTGGAAATCACGCCCCTCGTGGGCGTCGTTGTCTCGCTCGGAAAGCTCGTAAATGTGCCGACGCCGGTCTCGGCAACCATCCTGGCGCTGGTGACGCAGCTCGACCGCAAGAACCAGCAAGGCGCCGAGTAAGCGGCAGCGGTCCACGGGCCAGTTTCCGGAGAAACTCCGGGCATATCAGTTCTTTATATTTCACTTACGTCTTCGTCCGTAACCCCGAATGGATTTCCTATGGGAGCCGGCGTTACGCTTGCGGTGGAATATGGAGATAGACCCCATGCTCGACACGCACACCCCCAATCTTACGGAATCCATCCGCGTCCTCGTTCATAACAGCGATGAGAAGCATCATCGCGTTGCAGCATCGACTGCAACAACGAAGAGTTCGCGCAAGCGTCAGCCTCACTCGCGTCAGGTCCGGGAAAAGCGCACGTTTCAGGCGATGTTCGCCTTCGGGCTGCTGCTCGGCGCGCTCGAGCTGTTCATCGTGCTGCATTACCTCTGAGATTTTCACCCACATGAGTAGACCGACTTTTCGAAGAGGTGTCGGCGGTGCGATCACCGCCCTCGTCACGCCTTTTCGCGATGGCGTTGTCGATGGCGTCGACATGATGGCTCATATCGAGTGGCAGCTGCTAAGCGGGATCGATGGGCTTCTCGTCTGTTCGCTGATTGGCGAAGGCTCGACGCTGACCGAAGCCGAGCGCATCCGCGCCATCGAAATCTGCATCGAGCTTTCGGAGGACAGGGTGCCCATCATCGTCGCGACCGGAACCAACGACACGAAGACAACCCTGGCGGAAACGATACAGGCACAGCGCCTTGGCGCCGATGCGGCCTTCGTGACGGTTCCTTATTACTCCAAACCGACACAAAAGGGGATCATCCACCACTTCGAGCAGCTAGCGGCGCAGACCGAACTGCCGATCATCATCCACAATCAGCCATCGCATACCGCCGTCGATCTCGCTCCGACAACCGTCGCGCGCCTCGCCGAAATTCAAGGGGTTATCGGGATCGCCGATGACGGCTGCGATATCTCACGCATCGATCTCTGGCGGCCCTTCCTGCCGGAGCGGTTCGGCCTGTTTACCTCGAACGACGCCAGCGCACTCGGCTTCACGGCCGCGGGTGGTCATGGCTGCTTCTCGGGGGCTGCCAATATCGTTCCGCGGCTCTTTCAATCGATGCAGCATTCGGCGGCCTGCGGCAATGTCGGCGCGGCACAATCCATCGACGAGCGGTTGCAGCCATTGTTCAGCGCGCTCGCCCGCGAAAGCGAGCCTGCGACGATCAAGTACGCCCTGTCACTGGCAAGAGACATCGAGGCGGAGGTTCGCCTGCCATTGGTCGGTGTCGGCACCGAGACAGCCGCGGCCATCCAGGCGGCAATCACTCCGTTTCAGCTCGATGGCAGCGGCCGGTTTGCCTCGCGCCATGCCTATCGCAGGGGATTATGAAATCGCTTCATCCCTATGATATTTTTATATTTTTTCCGTTTCATCCAAATGGAAAACCTAGCAACTCCCTCATAGATTCAACAGCGTAGCACTGGAAATGGTCTTATCGGACCCGTAGTGCTGGTGACACTGAAAGGAACCATGATGTCACGCTACAGGCAAGTCGGCCTATCCGCCGATCTTCTCCAACGCCCTCGCGCCGTCGCGTTTGCGCGCAACGAGCGACACTTCTCTTCGGACGCATTGCTCGACGGAATTCGCTCCGTCGCTCCGCGCCTCGGACTTGTCCTCCTGGTCGCCGCCGCCCTGCAAATGGGGCTGCATCTGACCGGACACTGAGTGAAATCGAAGAGATCCAAGAGGAAATAACAATGGCAAATGCACAACATCTTCAACGTCGCTCGGCCCCCAGCGCGCTCGCTCCGGCGCCGGCGCGCTTCATCATCGGGCGTGACCGCCGCGGCAGCTGGATCGTTCAGGACCGGCAAGGCCTCGTTGGCGGCCTGTTCCGCAACGAGACAGCCGCCCTGCACTTCGCTGCTGAAGAATGCAACCACAATCCGGCCGACATCTGCCTGGCACCCGAAGGCGCCATCCTCGACCTCGACGGCTTTGCCTCCGCATCGTCAAACCTGCACTGAACTTGACCTTAGCAGGCTTCGACAGCATCTCGCCAAACGCTTCCTTAACCGCCCCCAGTTAAGCTTTCGGCCAGATATCCAAAGAACAGAAAGCCATGTCGAAGCCTGCCTTCCGCTACAGCCACTACGACCTTAGAGAGCAGCGCGCCGGAACAGTGATCGAAATCACGCTCTCGGCCATTGCCAATGTCAGGCTGATGAATGGCTCGAATTTCGAACGTTTCACCGAAACGCTGAAGCATCAGTTTCTCGGCGGCGTTGCCAAGAAATCGCCGATACGGCTGGTCATTCCCGAGGCCGGCCATTGGCATCTGGTGGTCGATATGGAAGGTCATAAGAGCCTGGCGGAATCGAGCGTCAAAATGGTGGACAGGGTGACCGTTCCACGCATGCAAAAAGCATAGCGGAAATCCGTCGCCGCCAGGTGATATTTGGACTAGCGCTCGCCACGCTCCTTGCGCAGCTTCGACCACCAGTCCAGCCTCTTGCGAATTTCGCGCTCGAAGCCGCGCTCGGGCGGATCATAGAAGGTCTGGCGACCCATCTTCTCAGGAAAGTAATTCTGTCCTGAAAAAGCATCCGGCTCATCGTGGTCGTAGCGATAGCCATCGCCATAACCTTCCGTGCGCATCAGCTTCGTGGGCGCGTTCAGGATGTGTTTCGGCGGCAGCAGCGAGCCATTCTGCTTGGCGGCCTGGGTCGCCGCCTTGAAGGCCGTGTAGACGGCATTGGATTTCGGGGCGGTGGCAAGATAGACGCAGGCCTGCGCTAGCGCCAATTCACCCTCAGGCGACCCGAGATAATCGTAAGCGTCCTTGGCAGCATTGCAGATGACCAGGGCCTGCGGATCGGCAAGGCCGATATCCTCCACCGCCATGCGTACCAGCCGGCGCCCGAGATAGAGCGGATCCTCGCCGGCATCGAACATGCGGGCGAGATAATAAAGCGCGGCGTCTGGGTCGGAACCGCGGACCGACTTATGCAAGGCGGAAATCAGATTGTAGTGCCCATCCTGCGCCTTGTCATAGACCGGAGCCCGGCGCTGGACGATCTTGACCAGCATATCGGGATCGAAAAGCTCGTCCTTGCGCGCGGCGCGCCAGACTTCTTCGGCCAGCGTCAGCACAGAGCGGCCATCGCCATCGGCCATCCGGATCAGGCTGGCGCGGGCATCTTCCGTCAACGGCAGCGGCTTGCCTTCGATCGTTTCGGCGCGGCGCAGCAGTTCTTCCAGGCTTTCCTCGTCATGCGAGCGGAACGTCAGGACACGGGCGCGGGATAAAAGAGCGGCGTTGAGTTCGAAGGATGGATTTTCGGTGGTCGCGCCAACGAGAATGACGGTGCCGTCTTCCATCACAGGCAGGAAACTGTCCTGCTGGGCGCGATTGAAGCGATGGATTTCGTCGACGAACAGCAGGGTCTGGCGGCCATCCATGCGGCGCAACCGCGCCGCCTCGAACACCTTCTTGAGATCGGCGACGCCGGAAAAGATCGCCGAAATCTGCTCGAAGGCGAGGCCCGCCTCGCCCGAAAGTAGCCTTGCAACGGTCGTCTTGCCGGTGCCTGGCGGCCCCCAAAAGATCATCGATCCCAGCGAACCCGCCTCGATCATCCGGCGCAATACACCATCCTCGCCGGTCAGATGTTCCTGGCCCGTGACTTCAGCCAATGTTTGCGGCCGCAGACGATCGGCGAGAGGCCGCTTGTTGGCGACCTCCTCGGGTATCCGTGGTGCAAACAGGTCATCACTCATCGGAAGAACTGCCGGATACGCTGGCCGTCACGCTCGATCTCGACGCGCCAGAAGCTTGGGTTGGAGGTGACGGCCTTCTGAAGGATTTCCGTGGTGTTGATCGCAACGCCATTGATGGAAATGACGATATCACGCGCGGCAAATCCAAGCCGGTCGGCCGGGGAGTTCTGCTTCAGGCTCTCAATGACGACGCCCGTGGAATCCGGAGGCATATGCAGATCATCGGCAACGCGCGGCGAGAGATTGGCAACGGTCGCGCCGGAGAAGGGATTGTTGCCCTCGATCACCCGCTCGTCGCGCGGTGTGGATTCGGGTGCGGCGGCCAGCGTCATCGTGGCCTGATGCTCCTTGCCGTTATCCAGCACCGTCAATGCCACCGTCGCGCCGAGACCGGCCGTCGTCAGGCGATAGCCGAGCGCATCGGGATGCTCGATCGAGATATTGTTCAGGGCTGTGATCACTTCGCCGGGCTTGAGGCCGGCCTTGGCAGCAGGGCCACCGTCGACCACCTTCGTTACCAACGCACCGCGCACCTTGTCGAGGCCGAGCGCTTCGGCGACGTCCGATGTCACCGGCTCGAAAGTCGCGCCGATATAGGGGCGCTCGAACGCCTTGTCGCCGCGATCGGCAGCGGCAAGGAAGACCTTGACCAGATTGGCGGGGATGGCAAAGCCGATACCGTTGGAACCGCCGCCCTGGGAGAAGATCGCCGTATTCAGCCCGATCAGCTCGCCGGTCATGTTGACGAGCGCGCCGCCGGAATTGCCAGGGTTGATCGAGGCATCGGTCTGAATGAAGAAACCAACCTCGTTCTTGACCTGGTTGCGGGCAAGCGCCGAGACGATACCGCTCGTGACCGTCTGGCCCACGCCGAAGGGATTGCCGATCGCAAGCACGAGATCGCCCACTTCGATGCCATCGGAATTGCCGAGCGGCAGAACCGGGAAAGTCTCGTTCTTCGACTGGATCTTCAAGACGGCGAGATCGACGCGATCGTCTTTCAGAACGACCTTGCAGGGAAATTCGCGGCCGTCCGAAAGCGCGATCTTGATGTCGTCAGCGCCGTCGACGACGTGGTTGTTGGTGATGACAGTGCCATTCGCCTCCACGATCACGCCGGAACCCAGCGACGATTGCTTCTCGGTGCGATTCGGCATGCGCTGGCCGAAAAACTGCTCGAAGAAGGGATCGCCGGCAAACGGCGACTGACGCTGCACCACACGCTCGGCATAGACATTCACCACGGCGCCGGAGGTCTGCTTGACCAGCGGAGCGAAGGAAAGCTGCATCTGCGTCTGGTTTTGCGGCAGCGTCTTTGCCGTTTGAGCCTCAGCGGAAAGCGGCATCGCCATGACGAGGGCAATCATCGAAACGGCAGTGCGCTTCAGAAGGACATGCATGGAAATTTCCCTTTTTAATTCTCTTTAAACAACGTTGTAGCGCCCGACGCTAGAAAGAAAAGAGGGCGGAACCATGAAGCATAAATGGAAGTTGGCGACGATAAAAAACAGGCTCGATGAACAAAAACATGCTGTCATGCATTTCGCGTTGGAAATCGTCAAAAGGGAACCAGACATGCGATTGAATCATCTTGCCGCTGCCACTTTCCTCGTCTCGCTGGGAATGGCCGGTGCCTCACACGCCGCCAGCTTCGATTGCGAGGCGCAGAACCTGAAGCCGGACGAGAAGACGATCTGCGATGTGAGGGCTCTCAACGATGCCGACGTGAGAATGGTGACGACCTTCGATCTGCTTTCGGGGCTGCTTGCCATGGGTGCGCGTGGCACGATGCAGGACCAGCAGACCGAATGGCTGAAGAAGCGGCAGGCTTGCGGAGCGGATGTGGCGTGCCTGACCTCTTCGTATCAGGAACGTCAGAAAGAGCTGAATGACGCCTACAAGCAGATCAATCGGCCGCTGTAAGAGCTTGGTTTGAATGGCTTTACGGCTTTCGCCGAATAAGTACCCTCTCCCCGTCTGCGGGGAGAGGGTTAGGGTGAGGGGCTACCGCAGGAACAGCCAAGCTGTACCATCGCGATGGAATTCGAGAAGCCCCTCATCCGTCCTCTCGCGGTCGAGCTATGCTCGACCGTTCGAGTCCACCTTCTCCCCGCTGCGCAGGGCGAAGGGGCTTGGTTACTTTCCACCCAGATCGCGAACAGCACCGCGGTCCGCGCTCGTGGCGAAGGCGGCATAGGCCTTGAGCGCCGTGGTCACATTGCGCTTACGCACTTCGGCCGGATGCCAGCCCTTGGCGCTCTGGGCTTCGCGGCGAGCGGCAAGCTCATTGTCGTCGACGCGCAGGCTGATGGTGCGGTTCGGGATGTCGATATCGATCATGTCGCCTTCGCGCACTAAGCCGATCGTGCCGCCATTGGCCGCTTCGGGCGATACGTGCCCGATCGACAGGCCCGAGGTGCCGCCGGAGAAGCGGCCGTCGGTGATGAGCGCGCAGGCCTTGCCGAGGCCCTTCGACTTCAGGTAGCTCGTCGGATAGAGCATTTCCTGCATGCCGGGGCCGCCCTTCGGGCCTTCGTAGCGGATGACGACGACGTCGCCGGCCTTGATCTCGTTGCTGAGGATGGCCTTGACGGATGCATCCTGGCTTTCGAAGACCCTAGCGGGGCCGGAGAATTTCAGGATCGATTCATCGACGCCGGCGGTCTTCACGATGCAGCCATCGAGCGCGAGATTGCCCTTGAGGACAGCCAGACCGCCATCCTTGGAGAAGGGATGCTCGACGGAGCGAATGACGCCCTTCTCGCGGTCGGTATCGAGTTCATCCCAGCGGGAGCTCTGGCTGAAGGCGACCTGCGTCGGAACGCCGCCCGGAGCCGCGCGGAAGAATTCGCGTACGCTTTCGCTGTTGGTGCGGGTGATGTCCCAACGGTCGATGGCGTCGCCGAGCGTTTCGGCATGAACCGTCGGGCAATCGCGGTTGATAAGGCCGCCCTTATCGAGCTCGCCGAGGATCGACATGATGCCGCCGGCGCGGTGCACATCCTCCATGTGAACGTCGCTCTTGGCGGGCGCAACCTTGGACAGGCACGGCACGCGGCGCGACAACGCGTCGATGTCGGCCATGGTGAAATCGACTTCACCTTCATGCGCGGCGGCAAGAATGTGCAGAACCGTGTTGGTTGAGCCGCCCATGGCGATATCGAGCGCCATGGCGTTCTCGAAGGCCTGCTTGGAGGCGACGGAACGTGGCAGGATGGATGCATCGTCCTGCTCGTAATAACGGCGGGCGAGATCGACGATCAGATGGCCGGCCTCAACGAAGAGGCGCTTGCGGTCGGAATGGGTGGCGAGCGTTGAGCCGTTGCCCGGCAGCGACAGGCCGAGCGCCTCGGTCAGGCAGTTCATCGAATTGGCGGTGAACATGCCCGAGCACGAGCCGCAGGTCGGACAGGCGGAGCGCTCGATGACCTGGACGTCTTCATCGCTGATCTTGTCGTCGGCCGCGGCGACCATGGCGTCGACGAGGTCAAGCGCGACCTTCTTGCCATGCAGAACGACCTTGCCGGCTTCCATCGGGCCGCCGGACACGAAGACCGTCGGGATGTTCAGGCGCAGCGAGGCCATCAGCATGCCGGGGGTGATCTTGTCGCAGTTGGAGATGCAGACCATGGCGTCGGCGCAATGGGCGTTGACCATGTATTCGACGCTGTCGGCGATCAGCTCGCGCGACGGCAGCGAATAGAGCATGCCATCATGGCCCATGGCGATACCGTCGTCGACGGCGATGGTGTTGAATTCCTTGGCAACACCGCCGGCCGCCTCGATTTCGCGGGCGACGAGCTGGCCGAGATCCTTGAGGTGAACGTGACCGGGCACGAACTGGGTGAAGGAGTTGACCACCGCAATAATAGGCTTGCCGAAATCGCTGTCCTTCATACCCGTCGCGCGCCAAAGGCCGCGCGCACCGGCCATGTTGCGGCCGTGGGTGGTTGTTCTGGAACGATAAGCTGGCATGGTGTCTTCCTCGTCATCCTGGAATTTGTGCGGCGTCGGGCATAGGCCAAAGGTTTCAGGCCAAAGGGGCGCCGGCAACTCCGCTTTTTGGAATTGTCCTAATCCAATCGTGCCGAACTGTCACTATCAACTCAAGCGAATCCGGTACGCTGCCGGGCAAGGGGCTGCGTCCGGCCAAACAAGTCGCTCGACCAAAGTTGGGAACGAAACGGCCCGATCGCAAGCGCACACAAAAAGTTGCTTTCACTTCCAAAGAAATGCCTGCCTAAGAGTGTAACAAAACCTGTGTCCGTTGCGTATCGCTCATATCGAAGCTGTTACCGCATAGAGGAATTGCTCCATGGCCTCCTTCCGCCCACCGAAAATCACATCCTCCGAGATCACGCCCCGCTCGGTCTATCTGAAGCGTCGCGAGTTCCTGACGGCCGCAGCGGCCGGCGTCGGCATGGCGGCTATCGGAGGCAAGGCGGCGCTGGCCGAGGCGCTGACGGCGACCAAGAGCAATTATACGGTCAATGAGAAGCTGACGCCGATCAAGGACGTCACCACCTACAATAATTTCTACGAATTCGGCCTCGACAAGGCTGATCCGGCCAGCCTGTCGGGCAAGTTCAAGCCACGTCCCTGGACAATCAAGGTCGACGGCATGGTCAACAAGCCCGGCACGTTCGATGTCGATGCGCTGATCAAGGAGTTTCCGCCCGAAGAGCGGGTCTATCGCATGCGCTGCGTCGAAGCCTGGTCGATGGTCATTCCATGGGATGGTTTCCAGCTCTCTGCCCTGCTCGACAAGGTGGAGCCGCAGGGCAGCGCCAAATATGTTGCCTTCGAGACCGTGGTGCGGCCGGAAGAAATGCCAGGGCAGTCGGGCCTGCTGCAATCGCTGAACTGGCCCTATGTCGAGGGCCTGCGCCTGGATGAGGCGCGCAATCCGCTGACGCTGCTTGCCGTCGGCCTTTATGGTGAAACCCTGCCGAACCAGAACGGCGCGCCGATCCGGCTCGTCGTGCCGTGGAAATATGGCTTCAAGGGCATCAAGTCGATCGTCCGCATCACGCTCACCGACAAGCAGCCGGTGAATACCTGGCAGGCGACGAACAGCCAGGAATACGGCTTCTATGCCAACGTCAATCCGGCCGTCGATCATCCGCGCTGGAGCCAGGCAACCGAACGGCGCATCGGCGAAGGCGGCTTCTTCGGCTCCAACCGCCATCCTACCCTACCCTTCAACGGCTATGCCGATCAGGTCGCCAGCCTCTATAGCGGCATGGACCTCAGGGTGAATTTCTGATGGCCCTCTCCTTCGCCCTACCCAAGCGCTGGCAGCCTGCCTCCGTCTGGGCGCTCTATTTTGTCGGGCTTTTGCCGGCCGCATGGGAATTCTATCTCGGCGCGACCGACCAGCTTGGTGCCGATGCGGTGAAAACCTTCGAGCTCTTCCTGGGCCTGTGGGCGATCCGCTTCCTGCTGCTGACGCTTGCGGTGACGCCGCTTCGCGATCTCTTCGGCTGGAATTATCTGCGCTACCGCCGCGCGCTCGGTCTGCTCTGTTTCTACTACGCGCTGATGCACCTGACGGTCTATATGGTCCTCGACCAGGCACTGGACGTGCAGACTGTCATCGACGACGTGCTGAAGCGGCCCTTCATCATGTTCGGCATGGCGGGGCTCGTCATGCTGCTGGCCTTGGCCGTGACCTCGAACAATTTCTCGATCAAGCGCCTCGGCAAGAAATGGATCTGGCTGCATCGCCTCGTCTATATCATCGCTGCCTGCGGTGCTCTGCACTTTGCGCTGTCAACCAAGGTACTTTCAGTGGAGCAGTTCATCTATATCGGCCTGTTGATCGCGATGATCCTCTACAGATCCTACCGGCCGATCATGATGGAAAGACGCCGAGCGGCGCGTAAGCCGGCTGCCGCATCGAGTTCCAGAGCGGCCTGAAGGCGGCCGCCCTGCCTTTAAGCGAAAATCATTCCGCAGCGCTGGCGATTTTTGCCTGGCCCTGCTCCTGCACCTCGACGGTTGCCGTCAGGCCGGCGATCAGCTTCGTGCCATCGGGAACCTTGTCGAGCGCGATGCGCACCGGCACGCGCTGCGCCAGTCGCACCCAGCTGAAGGTCGGAGTGATGTTGGCAAGCAGGCTGCCGGAGGTTCGCTCGCGGTCCTCGATGCCATAGGCGATGCTCTCGACATGGCCGGTCAGCTTCTCGGCCTGGCCCATCAGGTGGATATAGACCTCATCGCCGATCTGGATACGCGGCAGCTTGGTTTCCTCGAAATAGCCTTCGACACGCAGGGAATCGCTGTCGATCAGCGCCACCTTGGCGGTCCCGGCGGAAACATAGTCGCCCGGACGCAGGCTGAGGTTCGAGATCGTGCCGTTGACGGTGGCGCGAACTTCGGAGCGGTCGAGATTGAGCTGGGCGAGCTCCCGATTGGCAGTCGCTTGACGAACAGCCGCTTCATCCTGCTGCACGGTGGTCAGCGCCTGCTCCTTCTGCTGCAGGGAGGCGGCATCCCCAAGGCGCGCCTGCCGTGCGCTTTCGCGCTGAGCCTGTTCGAGAGCCGCCTTGCTGCTGGCAAGGGCTGCATCCGCCTGTTCGAGAGCGATGGCGAAACGATCGCGATCGACGCGGAAGAGGATATCACCCTTCTTGACGGTCTGGTTGTCCTTGACGAGGACCTCGCTCACCAGGCCGGAGACGTCAGGCGCGATGCCGACGACATCAGCCCTGAGGCGCGCATCGCGCGTCCACGGTTCATCCATGTAATGGCCCCAGAGGTGACGGCCGACATAGACGGCGGCAATAACGAAAATGAGTGTGACGGCCACACGGCCGATGAGTTTGAACGTATTCATGTGAAGTACCAACGGGAGACTGAGGAGACGGCGCCGAGCAGCAGGACGTAAAGCGCGAGATCGAAAAGACCGCGATGCCAGACCAGAGTGTAGACTCCGATCCATGCGAGCAGGCGTCGAAGGATGATGACGGCAAACAGCGTCAGGAGCATGAGGACGAGAAGGCGCGGGATATAGACGCCATAAAGATCGAATTCTGCGGGCATGATATTACTCGGCGGCAATGGAATGAGGTTGGGCTGTATCCGATACGGGCGGCCGCCAGCTCGCCGGGGGTTCGGCATGCGGAAATAGTGCGCGGCGAAGACCGACAAGTGCGTCGAGGCTCGCCCTAGCGGAATCTCGCTTTTCCTGCGCGACGGCTTCGAGGCTATGGTCGATCGACACGCGCAGTTCGTCGGCCGGATCCACGGCCCGTTTTGCCTTCAGCCGCGAACGATAGAAATCCGACACGCCGATCAGCACTTCGCTGACCGAGGCAGCGGCAGCCGGTTTCAGTTGGCCACGCTCTTTTTGAAGCATCAGCACGTTGAAGCCGAGACGGACATCTGCATAACCATCGACCTTTTTCAGTTCGCGGTCTTCGATGCCTGCAAGGCGGGGCACGAGCTGGCCCAGGCGATCAAGGATGCGGCCTGAGAGGCGTTCATGATCGGCGCGGCGGATACCGGCGGCAGTTTCGGCCAGATCTCTCCAGCCGGCCCGGACCAACCGCCAGGCGGCAAGCTCCGAACCAAATGGGCGTGTAAGCAAAGTCCAGACCAAGGCGAAGCCAACACCGGCCAGAGCGGCGATCGCACTGTTGGTGAAGCTGGCGAAATCGGCGGTGTACCGATCCTGCAGCGCGATGAAACTTGCGCCGTTCACCGCCAGCAGCATGCCGAGCATGTTGGTTTGCGGGCGGGTAATCAGCAGCCCCATCACCAGGAAGGGCGGCGCAAAGACCAGCACCAGCATCTCGAAGCCGGAAATCGACGGCAACACGCCGAAGATATAGACGCAGGCAATGACCAGGCTCACCGCAGTCCAGATGAACATGGTGGTGATGAAGGGTGCGGGACGATCGAGCGCGGCGAAAAACGAGCAGGCAACGGCCACCATGGCGATGAAGCCGGCGCCATCCGCCCAGCCGGAATAGATCCAGAAGAAGCAGGCGACGGCAATTCCGGCGATGACGCTACCGGCCGAGAAGGCAAGCAAGGCGTAATCATAGTGCCTGCTGCGGCCGACGACATTGCGGTAACGGAAGGCGGGGCGCCAGGTGCCGACCTGCCGTCCCGAGACGATCTGGGCACGGAGCGTCAGGCAGTCCTGCCACAAGTCGACAATTTCCTTGAGGCGAGCGAGAGCGCTCGACCGAACGAGATCGTCCCAACCGATATCGAGGTCGTTCTCTTGCAACTCCTCGATCTTCTTCGACAAGGTCTCGGCGGTCTCATCGGCCTTGCCGCGACCACCCTGCCCCAGCCAATCGGCCACCTCGTTCAAAACAACGACCAGCTCCTGCGGTAGTGGCTTGCCACCGGCCTTCAAGGCATGCAGGCGATCGGCAAGTGAGGAGAAGAGCGGCAGCAGCATCAGGAGGCGGCCGCGCAACTCGCGCGAATGCCGGACGATGTCGCGGCTGCCGGCATCATAGCGCAACTGGCTGATGACCAGATCCAGGCCGGAAACGTCGGCGGCGAGCTTCTGTCGCTTAAGGGGAGTTGCAGGCGAGGCGCCCTCGCCGCGCAGGATCTCATCCGCCCAGGTGCCGGCGTCGTCCAGCCAGGAACCTATGCGCTGGCCGAGAACGGTACCGACGCTGCTCGGAAAGACGACGGCGCTAACCACGCTCGCGCAGACGATGCCAATGATGATTTCCTCGGAGCGGGCAAGCGCCACATCGAAAATGGTTTCGGGCGAGCCGACGGTCGGCAGCGCGATCAGCGGCAACGTATAGCCGGCCAGCATGAAGACATAGCTGCGCGAGGTGCGGTCGAGCATAGAGATGAACAGCAAGGTGCCGGTCCACAGCGCGACAACGATCGAAAGCAGTTCCGGCGCGTTGACGAAGAGCGGGATGAGGATCACCGATGCGGTGGCACCGATCAGCGTGCCGAGCGCGCGGTAAAGCCCCTTGGAGCTGGTTGCGCCGGCAAGAGGATTGGCGACCACATAAACAGCCGCCATCGCCCAATAGGGACGCGGCAGATCGAGCGACAAGGCGATGAACAGCGCCATGATCGCAGCAATGAAGGCTTTGACGGAAAACAACCACTCGCGCCAGGATGGAATGCTCATGAGACCTTCTCCGGCTCCGGTTCGACGGCCTTGGATGCCTCAAACTCCTCGAAAGCCTTCAGGACGCGAACCGCAGCTTCGATATCGGCAGGGTCGACATTGGCCAGGATCTTGCCACGCAACTCATCAAGCACGTCTTCCATACGGGACGCGAGCTTTTCGCCCTCGGGCGTCAGCCACAGGCCTTTCGCACGCCGATCCGTCGGATCATCCTTGCGGATGACAAGATCCATGCTTTCGAGCTGATCGATCAGCCGAACCAGAGACGGGCCTTCGATGCCGACATAGGTGGCGAGCACCACCTGCCTCACGCCTCCCCCCAAGCGGCCGATCCAAAGCAGCGGTGCGGCCACCGCCTCGGATATACCATGGGAACTCAGTGCGAGATCGACAGCCCGGCGCCATTGGCGGCCGGTGGTGAGCAGATTGGCGGTGAATAGGCGTTGCAGGGTGTTTGACGAGTTCATGAGAACCTATTAGCACTAAACTAATTAGGATTCAAATTATTATGACTAAAAGCGCTATATGAAATGCGAAATGCAGCCATGCGAATATCGGAGGGGCAGCGGTAACCGGCCGGGATCGCAAGCGACCGATGGCCTAGTGAATCACTCAGCGACGATCGAGGTCGCCGAGATAGAGGCTGGGTAATAACATCAAGCCGAACGCCTCGTTCCGCACAAGACGCAATCGAGCGCCAGCGCCAGCGCGATGCCGGCGGCATAGGCCAGGATATTCCAGAGCGAGAACACTCTTCCGAGCAACAGGGCTCCGGCGACGGTCAATCGAAAAGCATCGAGATCAGGCGTGTGCCAAAGCCTGAAAAGCTCTGCGGCGACGGCGATGAGCAGCGCCGCCACGGCAATCCTGAAACGCCGCTGTGACACGAAGATTGCCGCCAGGACCCAATAGACCATCGCTCCCCACAATAATGAGCCGCCATATTTGACGACCGCAAAGGGCAGATTGATCGCATAGCCATAGCCCCGCAACGCAAGACCGCTGGCGATCGTCATCAGCAGCGCCACGAACAGCAGCAGTCTCCCGCGCGTCAATTTTCGCTGCATATCCCACGACGCTCCCTGTCCCTGATGAGCCCGAGTCGACTGCGACTCAGCAAGGCTGCTTGCGATACTCCAAAGCATTCAGGGAGATTGAAAGACCCCGCCCACAGCACAAACGACAAAAGGCCGGATGATCGCTCATCCGGCCTTCAATATTTAATCCAAAGCTCAGCCTTAAGCGGCTGCGGCTTCTTCTTCAGCGGCAACGCGAGCCTTGTCGGCTGCGCCCTTGGCGTTGACGTCGCGATCGACGAACTCGACGACTGCGAGAGCGGCATTGTCGCCCTGGCGGAAGCCAGCCTTCATGATGCGCAGGTAGCCGCCGTTGCGGGTGGCGTAGCGGGTTGCGATCGCGTCGAACAGCTTCGAGACGACAGCAGCGTCGCGGATCTGCGAGATGGCCTGACGACGAGCGTGCAGGTCGCCGCGCTTGCCGAGCGTTACCAGCTTCTCGACGATCGGGCGAATTTCCTTCGCCTTCGGAAGCGTGGTGACGATCTGCTCATGGGTGATGAGCGAAGCCGCCATGTTGGCGAACATCGCCTTGCGGTGGCTAGCGGTTCTATTCAGCTTGCGGCCGGCTTTACCGTGGCGCATTGCTATTCTCCTTCACTTACAGGCATCGTTCGCCTGCCGTTTGAAACGTTAGTATTGGTCTTCGTAGCGCTTGGCGAGATCTTCGATGTTCTCGGGCGGCCATGCCGGCACTTCCATGCCGAGGTGCAGGCCCATGGAAGCGAGAACTTCCTTGATTTCGTTCAGCGACTTGCGACCAAAATTCGGCGTGCGGAGCATTTCTGCTTCGGTCTTCTGAATGAGGTCGCCGATGTAGACGATGTTGTCGTTCTTCAGGCAATTTGCCGAACGAACGGACAGTTCGAGTTCGTCCACCTTCTTGAGGAGCGCCGGGTTGAAAGCGAGTTCGGTAACTGCTTCCTCTTCGGTTTCCTTCTGCGGCTCGTCGAAGTTGACGAACACGCCAAGCTGATCCTGAAGAATGCGGGCCGCGAAAGCGACTGCATCTTCACCGCTGATCGAACCGTCGGTTTCGATCGACATGCTCAGCTTGTCGTAGTCGAGAACCTGTCCTTCGCGGGTATTTTCAACCTTGTAGGACACCTTCTTGACCGGCGAATAGAGGCTGTCGACCGGGATGAGGCCGATTGGAGCATCTTCCGCACGATTGCGCTCGGCAGGCACATAGCCCTTACCGTTATTGACGGTGAATTCCATGCGGATTTCGGCGCCCTCGTCGAGCGTGCAGATGACATGCTCGGGGTTGAGGATTTCGATATCGCCGACCGTCTGGATGTCGCCAGCCGTTACTACGCCTGGGCCCTGCTTGCGGACGACCATGCGCTTGCTGTCATCGCCGTCCATCTTGATGGCGATTTCCTTGATGTTCAGCACGATGTCCGTCACGTCTTCCCGGACACCCGGAATAGAGGAGAACTCATGCAGTACGCCGTCGATCTGCACGGCCGTCACAGCGGCGCCGCGCAGAGAAGACAGCAGAACGCGGCGCAGCGCGTTGCCGAGGGTGAGACCGAAGCCACGCTCCAGCGGTTCGGCCACGAGCGTTGCCTTGGTACGGCCGCTCGAGGTGAACTCGACCTTGTTGGGCTTGATCAGTTCCTGCCAGTTTTTCTGAATCATGTTTTTGCCTTCCGTTCGTTGCCACCATCCAATCGTGGCAACCGAGCTTGAGTAACACCAAGCCGGGCGCATCTACCCCGGCCGGTGTCGTGAGTGGCGATGATCAGACGCGGCGCTTCTTGCGCGGGCGGCAACCATTGTGCGGGATCGGGGTCACGTCGCGGATGGACGTGATCATGAAACCAGCAGCCTGGAGGGCGCGCAGAGCGGATTCACGGCCGGAGCCCGGACCGCAAACTTCAACTTCCAGCGACTTCATGCCGTGTTCCTGAGCCTTCTTGGCGCAGTCTTCGGCAGCGATCTGGGCAGCGAACGGGGTCGACTTGCGCGAACCCTTGAAGCCCTTGGCACCAGCGGACGACCAGGCAATGGCGTTGCCCTGTGCGTCGGTGATGGTGATCATCGTGTTGTTGAAGGTCGAGTTGACGTGTGCGACGCCCGACGTGATATTCTTACGCTCGCGACGACGAACGCGTACGGCTTCCTTGGCCATGTTAGTCCTTTCTTGGATCTCTGCACCGCCGTAATGCCAGCGGCTACACCGAAGCGGCGCCCACGGAGCACCGCTTCAAACTCAAAAGAGGCCGGCGGACCGCCAGCCTCCCAAATCCGGTTGCCCGGAAATTACTTCTTCTTACCGGCGATCGCCTTTGCCGGACCCTTGCGGGTGCGGGCATTGGTGTGCGTGCGCTGGCCGCGAACCGGCAGGCCGCGGCGATGACGCAGACCACGGTAAGAACCAAGGTCCATGAGACGCTTGATGTTCATCGCGGTTTCGCGACGCAGATCACCTTCGACCTGATAGTCACGGTCGATGGTTTCGCGGATCTGCAGAACTTCGGCATCCGTCAACTGGTTGACGCGACGCTCGGCCGGAATACCGACCTTCTCGCAGATTTCCTGAGCAAACTTCGGTCCGATCCCGTGAATGTAACGAAGCGCAATAACTACGCGCTTTGCAGTCGGGATGTTGACGCCAGCGATACGAGCCACGCCTGTTCTCCTTGCATTCCTTTTGCCTTGGCAAAGGTCTTGTTATGCAGCCCGGGAGCTGCTTGTTCAATGTGCGTCCGCCACATGTCAAAACGACCGTACCCGGACTTCCCGTTGGAAATCCGCGCCGATCGCATAGCATGTCGCGAGTTGGCGCGGTGTTTAGCGGAATCAGCGCAAAAAAGCAACCGCTCCGGCAAGTTTATTTTAGGCTATCTAAAGCTTAGCCAGGATAGCCTCTATGCTGTCGGTCACATGCTCGATATCGGCCATGCCGTCGATGCTCTGCAACTTTCCCTTTGCATAGTAGTAACCGATCAGCGGCGAGGTCTCCTTGTAATAGACCTGAAGACGAGTCGCCATGGTTTCGGCATTGTCGTCCGGACGGCGCTTGAAATGTGTCGAACCGCATTTGTCGCAAACGCCTGCCGTTGCCGGAAGCTTGTCCGTATCGTGATAGACGCTGCCGCAGTTCGAGCAGGAATAGCGGCCGGAGACGCGGCGAATCAGTTCGGCGTCATCCACCTTGAGCTCGATAACGACGGAGAGCTCGAGCCCCTTCGCATTGAGCATCTTTTCCGTTGCATCCGCCTGAACCAGTGTGCGCGGGAAACCGTCGAGGATGAAACCCCGGGCGCAATCCGGCTGATCAATACGCTCGGAAACGATCGCGTTGACGATCTCATCCGAAACAAGCTTGCCGGCGTCCATAACAGCCTTGGCGCGCTTGCCGACTTCCGTGCCTGCCTGGACGGCCGCGCGCAGCATGTCGCCTGTGGAAAGCTGCGGAATGCCATGCTTTTCCACAATGCGCTGGGCCTGGGTCCCCTTACCTGCTCCCGGCGGCCCTAAAAGTATGAGTCTCATCGCCCCCTCTTTCCTCCACGCAACTTCGATTTCTTGATCAGGCCTTCATATTGCTGTGCGATCAGGTGACCCTGAATCTGCGCCACCGTATCCAGCGTTACGCTAACCACGATCAGAAGCGAAGTGCCACCCAGAGACAAGGGAATACCTGTCTGGGATACGAGAATTTCTGGCAGGATGCAGACGAAGACAAGATAGATCGCGCCGATGACCGTGATGCGGGTCAGCACGTAATCGATATATTCGGCAGTGCGCTCACCCGGACGGATGCCCGGAATAAAGCCGCCGTGCTTCTTCAGATTGTCGGCCGTGTCCTTCGGATTGAAGACGAGAGCCGTGTAGAAGAAGGCGAAGAAGGCAATCAGGGCACCGTAAAGCACCATGTAGACCGGCTGGCCGTGGCCGAGTGCCGCAACGATCGAGGTCACCCAGGTCGGGAGCGCCGTGTTGTTACCGAGGCCTGCGACGGTTGCCGGCAGCAGCAGCAGCGACGACGCGAAGATCGCCGGGATGACGCCCGAAGTGTTGAGCTTCAGCGGCAGGTGCGACGTATCGCCCTGGAACATGCGCGTGCCGACCTGGCGCTTCGGATACTGGATCAGAAGGCGACGCTGGGCGCGCTCGACGAAGACGATAAGCGCGATGACCAGAATGGCGACGATCAGCACGGCGAGAATGAGCGGCGTGGAAAGCGCACCGGTACGGCCAAGTTCAAGAGTACCAGCAAGAGCGGTCGGAAGACCTGCAGCGATGCCGGCGAAGATGATCAGCGAGATGCCGTTGCCGATGCCGCGCGACGTCACCTGCTCGCCAAGCCACATCAGGAACATGGTGCCGCCGAGCAGCGTGATGACGGTGGAAATGCGGAAGAACCAGCCGGGATCGACGACGACGCCATTGCCGTGCTCAAGGCCGATCGCAATGCCGTAGGCCTGCAATGCGCCGAGCAGCACCGTGCCGTAGCGGGTGTACTGGTTGATGATCTTGCGGCCCTGCTCGCCTTCCTTCTTCAGGTTTTCAAGCGACGGGACGACGGAGGTCATCAGCTGAACGATGATCGAGGCCGAGATATACGGCATGATGCCGAGCGCGAAGATCGCCATGCGCTGCACGGCGCCGCCCGAGAACATGTTGAAGAGGCCAAGAATGCCGCCCGACTGATTCTGGAAAGCCTGGGCATAAGCAGCAGGATTGAGGCCAGGAAGCGGAATGTGGGTGCCGAGCCGGTAGACGAGGAGAGCACCGAGCGTAAACCATAGGCGCTTCTTGAGATCCTCGGCTTTGGCAAAGGTCGAAAAATTGAGGTTGGACGCCAATTGTTCCGCTGCAGAAGCCATGCAAATCTCCGCATCACCAATTCCGGCATAGTCGGCCGAGTCCGGAATCAGTCTGTAAATTGTTCAAAAGCCGGGCTTCGGACGGATTGCGCTGCAATCGGGCGCCTCACCCTTGGTTCCCGTTATCGATCGGAAAGACACTTGCCGCATCGATCAGATTCGTGAGGCTCACATATGGGAGCAAAATCGCCCGAAGTGAAGTCACTTCGGGCGATTATTGATAATATTATTCTGCGGCAGCAACGAGCAGCTTGACGGAACCGCCAGCCTTTTCAATCTTCTCGACTGCAGACTTGGAAGCGCCTGCAACTTCAAGAGCAAGCTTCGCCTTCAGTTCGCCGTCCGAGAGAACCCGAACGCCGTCCTTGACGCGGCGAATGACGCCGGCAGCCTTGAGGGCAGCTGCATCAACGGTATTCTTGGCATCGAGCTTGCCGGCATCGACGGCAGCCTGAATGCGTGCCAGCGATACGACAACGTAGTCGGATGCGAAGATGTTGTTGAAGCCGCGCTTCGGCAGACGACGGTAGATGGGCATCTGACCGCCTTCGAAGCCGTTGATCGCAACGCCCGAACGGGACTTCTGACCCTTCACACCACGGCCGCCGGTCTTGCCGGAGCCGGAGCCGATGCCGCGGCCGAGGCGCTTGCGGCTGTGGGTCGAGCCTTCGTTATCCTTGATTTCATTCAGTTTCATAGCGAATTACCTCCGGCTCACTTCTCGTCGACAACGCGAACGAGATGCTGGACAGCACGGATCATGCCACGAACAGCCGGAGTATCTTCCAGCGTGCGGCGACGGTGCATCTTGTTCAGTCCGAGACCGATCAGCGTCTTCTGCTGAACATCCGGACGGCGGATCGGGCTGCCAATCTGCTCGACCGTAACGGTCGCCTTAGCTTCAGCCTTCTTGGTCGTCTTGGCCATAGGTCAAACTCCCTTATTCTTCGGAGGCGTTGCCCGAAGCGGCGCGGCGAGCCTGCAGGGTGGCATACTTGATGCCGCGCTGAGCTGCGATGTCCTTCGGGTGAACCTGGTGCTTCAGGGCGTCGAACGTGGCGCGAACCATGTTGTACGGGTTCGACGAACCGGTCGACTTGGCAACGACGTCATGAACGCCGAGCGTTTCGAAAACGGCGCGCATCGGGCCGCCGGCGATGATACCGGTACCGACCTTGGCCGAGCGCAGCAGAACCTTGCCGGCGCCATGGCGGCCATGAACGTCGTGATGCAGCGTACGGCCGTCGCGCAGCGGTACGAAGATCAGGTCGCGCTTGGCGCTTTCGGTTGCCTTGCGGATGGCTTCCGGCACTTCGCGTGCCTTGCCATGGCCGAAGCCTACGCGGCCCTTCTGGTCGCCAACGACGACGAGAGCGGCGAAGCCGAAGCGACGGCCACCCTTGACAACCTTGGCGACGCGGTTGATCGCGACCAGCTTGTCGACGAATTCGCTATCGCGCTCTTCACGGCTCTGACGGTCTTCCCGCGGAGCCCTCTTTTCCTGTGCCATTGTCCTCTTCCTTTTTCTTTTCCGGGTGCAATCGGCAAACAAAACGAGGACCGCATGCCTTCCCTTGCGGAAAACCTGCGGTCCGGTGAATATCCGGCCGGCATCCTGGGATCGCCGGCCGGAAATCTGATTAGAAGGTCAAGCCGCCTTCGCGGGCTGCTTCAGCCAAGGCCTTGATACGGCCGTGGTAGATGAAAGCGCCGCGATCGAACACGACTTCCTTCACGCCGGCCTTGGAGGCGCGCTCCGCAACGAGCTTGCCAACGAGGGCTGCGGCTGCGGTATCGGCACCGGTCTTCAGAGAACCGCGCAGATCCTTGTCGAGGGTGGAGGCAGCCGCGAGGGTCTTGCCAGCCACATCATCGATGACCTGGGCGTAGATGTTCTTCGACGAGCGATGAACCGACAGGCGCGGACGGCCATTGGCCACCGACTTGATTTGACGGCGCACGCGGTTGGCGCGACGCGCAAGTGCTTCTTTCCTGCTAGCCATTTCGCGTGATCCTTACTTCTTCTTGCCTTCTTTGCGGATGATCCGCTCTTCGGCATACTTAACACCCTTGCCCTTGTAGGGCTCGGGGCCGCGGTATTCGCGGATTTCAGCGGCAACCTGGCCGACCTGCTGCTTGTTGATGCCGGTGACGACGATTTCCGTCGGCTTCGGCACAGCGATCGAGATACCCTGCGGCGGCTCATAAACCACGTCGTGGCTGAAGCCGAGCGCAAGCTGCAGGTTCTTGCCCTGCATGGAGGCACGGTAGCCGACGCCGTTGATTTCGAGCTTGCGCTCGTAGCCGTCCTTAACACCCTTGAGGATGTTCTCGATCATCGTGCGGGACATGCCCCACTTTGCGCGAGCATCCTTGGAGTCGTTGAGCGGCGTCACGACGATTGCATTATTTTCCAGCTTGAGACCGATTTCGTCGTTAGCGACGAAAAACAGCTCGCCCTTGGGGCCCTTGGCAGTCACTTTTTGGCCATCAACCGTGGCCGTGATCCCTGCAGGTACCTGAACGGGCTTCTTACCGATACGAGACATTTTTCAAACCTGTCTGTTTCGAAGGAGATATCTCTGTCCGATCTTAGAAGACCGAGCAGAGAACCTCGCCACCAACATTCTGTTCGCGAGCCTGGTGATCGGCCATCACACCCTTCGGAGTCGAAAGGATGGTGATGCCGAGGCCGTTCGCGACCTGCGGAATGGACTTGACCGAGACATAAACCCGGCGGCCCGGCTTAGACACACGGCCGATCTCGCGGATCACCGAAGCGCCTTCGTAATATTTGAGTTCGATATTGAGCTCAGACTTGCCGTTGCCGAAATCGACGACGGAATAGCCACGGATGTAGCCTTCAGCCTGAAGTACATCGAGAACGCGTGCACGGAGCTTGGACGCAGGCGTCGAAACCGACGACTTGCGGCGCGAAGCGCCATTGCGGATGCGGGTGAGCATATCGCCCAAAGGATCAGTCATAGACATCTAATCTGCTCCTTACCAGCTGGACTTGACGATGCCCGGCACCTTGCCGAGATTGCCGAGTTCACGCAGCGCGATACGCGACATGCGCAGTTTGCGGTAGTAGGCGCGCGGACGGCCAGACACTTCGCAACGGTTGCGAATACGGGTCTTCGATCCATCGCGCGGCAGCGATGCCAGCTTCAGAGTGGCCTTGAACCGGTCTTCGATCGAGAGAGACTGGTTCATGATGATTGCCTTGAGAGCAGCCCGCTTCGCGGCCTGGTTGGCAACCGTATTGCGGCGGCGCTTGTTCTTTTCAACTGCGCTTGTCTTCGCCATATCAGGGTTCCTTTTCTACGCTCGTCGTTACGGTTATTGACGGAACGGGAAGTTGAACTCTGTCAGAAGAGCCCGTGCTTCGTCGTCGGTCGTCGCCGTCGTGCAAACGATGATGTCCATGCCCCACATCTGATCAACCTTATCGTAGTTGATCTCAGGGAACACAATGTGCTCCTTGATGCCCATGGCAAAATTGCCACGACCGTCAAAGCTCTTCGGGTTCAGGCCGCGGAAGTCGCGAACGCGCGGAAGCGCGATGTTGACCAGACGATCCAGGAACTCATACATGCGGGCGCCGCGCAGGGTAACCTTCGCGCCGATCGGCATATTTTCGCGGACCTTGAAGCCAGCGATGGAGTTGCGTGCGCGGGTGATGACCGGCTTCTGGCCAGCGATGGCCGCCAGGTCGGCAGCAGCAACGGTCGGCTTCTTCGAATCAGCCGTCGCTTCACCAACGCCCATGTTGATCACGATCTTGTCCAGCTTCGGGATCTGCATCTCGTTAGCGTAGGAGAACTTCTCCTGCATGGCTGCACGGATGCGAGCAACGTATTCTTTCTTGAGCCGCGGCTCGTACTTTACCTCAGCCATCGATCACTTCTCCCGAGGTCTTCGCCACGCGGACCTTCTTGCCATCTACAACCTTGAAACCGACGCGGGTCGGCTTGCCGTCCTTGTCGACGATCGCCAGGTTGGACAGGTGAAGCGAGGCTTCCTTGCTGATGATGCCGGCTTCTTGGTTCTGCGTCTGGCGCTGATGGCGCTTGATGACGTTGACGCCACGAACGACCGCACGGTCTTCCTTCGGCAGCACTTGAATGACTTCGCCGGTACGGCCCTTGTCCTTACCGGTCAATACGACAACCTTGTCGCCTTTACGGATCTTCTGCATCGCTCCGCTCCTTACAGTACTTCTGGAGCCAGCGAGATGATCTTCATGTGGTTCTTGGCGCGGAGTTCGCGCGGAACCGGTCCGAAGATGCGGGTGCCGATCGGCTCTTTCTTGTTGTCGATGAGGACTGCTGCGTTGGTATCGAAGCGGATGACGCTGCCATCCGGACGACGGATGTCCTTGGCGGTACGAACGACGACCGCCTTCATCACGTCACCCTTCTTCACACGGCCGCGCGGAATAGCTTCCTTGATCGAAACGACGATAACGTCGCCGATCGAGGCATACTTGCGCTTCGAGCCGCCCAGCACCTTGATGCACATGACACGACGTGCGCCGGAATTATCCGCCACGTCGAGGTTTGTTTGCATCTGAATCATGTCAGGTCGCCTTCTTGTTGTTACCGGAATGGTTGGGCCAATCGACCCCCTACCCCGGCTTATGGACTAGTGTCTTGTCTGATTATGCCTGGCTTTGCGACCACTAGGATCGTCTCTGCCGGCCATCAATAAAGCAAAAGAACGCCCGTTCTCGAGCGTCCTGCTTCCAAGCTCGTGCTTCATACAGATATTTCGCCCAAGCGCAAGGGCCTGAGCGAAATTCTGTTACTTGGACTGGGCGGAAATGACCGTCCAGGTCTTGTCCTTGGAGATCGGAGCGCATTCCTCGATGGAAACGACGTCGCCGGTCTTGTACTGATTGTTTTCGTCGTGAGCCTTGTACTTCTTGGAACGACGAACGGTCTTCTGGAGCAGCGGGTGAGCGAAACGACGCTCAACGCGGACAACTACCGTCTTCTCGTTCTTGTCGCTGACCACGACGCCCTGCAGAATGCGCTTCGGCATGTTATTTTTCCTTTAGGCCTTTGCTTCTGCCGCCTTCTGGCGGGCAATGGTTTTTACGCGAGCGATGTCCTTGCGGACTTCGTTGATGCGCGAGGACTTCTCGAGCTGGCCGGTCGCCTTCTGAAAGCGCAGGTTGAACTGCTCCTTCTTCAGCTTGGCAAGCTCGTCCTTGAGTTGGTCGGCGCTCAGGGCGCGAACATCTGCGGCTTTCATGAGCTTCTTCCTTACTCTGCAATGCGCTGAACGAAGCGCGTCTTGACCGAGAGCTTGGCAGCGCCGAGGCGCAGAGCCTCACGAGCGATTTCTTCGCTCACACCGTCGATCTCGAACATCATACGGCCGGGCTTGACCTTGCATGCCCAGTATTCGACAGAGCCCTTACCTTTACCCATACGGACTTCGGTCGGCTTTGCGGTTACCGGAACATCCGGGAACACGCGGATCCATACACGGCCGGCGCGCTTCATGTAGCGAGTGATCGCGCGGCGAGCCGCTTCGATCTCGCGAGCGTTGACGCGGTTAGGCTCCTGCGACTTCAGGCCGAATTCACCGAAAGCCAGATCAGAACCACCTTTGGCAACGCCCTTGATGCGGCCCTTGAATTGCTTGCGGTACTTCGTACGCTTTGGCTGCAACATTTTCTTATTCTCCGAACTTATCTGCCACGTACGCTATCAAGCGTTGTCGCGGCGACGGTCTCTATCGCGATCGCGGCTAGCCGGACCCTGGGCGTCGCCTTCGAGCGCGCGGCGTTCGGAGGCCATTGGATCGTGCTCAAGGATTTCGCCCTTGAAGATCCAGACCTTGATGCCGCAGATACCGAAAGCGGTTTCTGCTTCAGCCGTACCGTAGTCGATGTCGGCGCGCAGCGTATGCAGCGGCACGCGGCCTTCGCGGTACCATTCCGTACGAGCGATTTCTGCACCGCCGAGACGGCCGGCGCAGGTGATCTTGATGCCTTCGGCGCCAAGACGCATCGCGGACTGAACGGCGCGCTTCATGGCGCGGCGGAAAGCAACACGGCGTTCCAGCTGCTGAGCGATCGACTGGGCAACCAGCGTCGCGTCGATTTCCGGCTTACGAACTTCAACGATGTTGAGGTGCGTTTCGGAATTCGTCATGTCCGACAGCTTCTTGCGGAGCTTGTCGATATCAGCGCCCTTCTTGCCAATGATCAGGCCCGGACGAGCCGAGTGGATCGTGACGCGGCACTTCTTGTGCGGACGCTCGATGACCACCTTGGAGATACCAGCCTGCTTCAATTCGTTCATGACGAACTTGCGCATCTTCAGGTCTTCGTGGAGGAGCTGGCCGTACTCGGCGTTGTCCGCGAACCAGCGGCTATCCCAAGTGCGGTTGATGCCAAGACGAAAGCCGATCGGATTGATTTTCTGACCCATTATGCGGCCTCCTCTTGAGCTTCCACTTCACGAACAACGATCGTCAGGTGCGCGAACGGACGCTCGATGCGAGATGCACGGCCGCGGCCACGAGCGTGGAAACGCTTCATGACGATCGACTTGCCGACGTAAGCTTCCGCTACGACCAGCGAGTCAACGTCGAGATCGTGGTTGTTTTCTGCATTGGCGATCGCAGATTCGAGCGTCTTCTTCACGGCGCCAGCGATACGCTTACGCGAGAATTCCAACTCTGCGAGCGCGCGGTCAACCTTCTTGCCGCGGATCGAAGCCGCGACCAGGTTGAGCTTCTGCGGGCTGACACGGAGCGTGCGCGCAACTGCCTGCGCCTCATTGTCCTTCAGCCGGCGTTCGGTTTTTGCCTTGCCCATTGTTACTTCCTCTTCGCCTTCTTGTCCGCACCGTGACCATAATAGGTACGGGTCGGGGCGAACTCGCCGAACTTGTGTCCGACCATGTCTTCATTGACGCTGACCGGAATGTGCTTGCTGCCGTTGTAGACGCCGAAGGTGAGACCAACGAACTGCGGCATGATGGTGGAGCGACGGCTCCACATCTTGATTATTTCGTTACGTCCGCCTTCACGCACCTTCTCAGCCTTCTTGAGAAGATAGCCGTCAACAAACGGACCTTTCCATACTGAACGAGCCACTTGAGACTTCCTCTCTTACTTCTTGCGCTGATGGCGCGAGCGCATAATCATCTTGTCGGTCGACTTATTCGACCGCGTACGCTTGCCCTTGGTCGGCTTGCCCCATGGGGTCACCGGATGGCGACCACCGGAGGTGCGGCCTTCACCACCGCCGTGCGGATGGTCGACCGGGTTCATGACAACGCCGCGGTTATGCGGCTTCTTGCCACGCCAACGCGAACGACCGGCCTTACCGTCGTTGATGTTGCCGTGATCCGGGTTCGAAACCGCACCAATCGTTGCAAGGCAGGTGCCGTGCACGAGGCGCTGTTCGCCCGAGTTCAGGCGAAGGATCGCCATACCCTGGTCACGACCAACGAGCTGAGCGTAGGAACCGGCGGAGCGAGCGATCTGGCCACCCTTGCCTGGCTTCATTTCCACGTTGTGGATGATGGAGCCGACCGGGATGAACTGAAGCGGCATGGTGTTGCCCGGCTTCACGTCCACTGCCTTTTCCGAAGCGATGACCTTGTCGCCCGAAGCGAGACGCTGCGGAGCGAGGATGTAGGCCAGTTCGCCATCCGTGTACTTCACCAGAGCGATGTAAGCGGTACGGTTCGGATCGTATTCGATACGCTCGACGGTTGCTTCGACGTCGAACTTGCGACGCTTGAAGTCGACCAGACGATAGGTGCGCTTGTGACCACCGCCCTGGAAACGAACGGTGATGCGGCCGGTGTTGTTACGGCCGCCCTTGGAGGTCAGACCTTCCGTCAGCGTCTTGACCGGCTTGCCCTTGTAGAGCGAGGAGCGATCGACGATGACCAGCTGACGCTGGCTCGGGGTCGTCGGATTGAATGTTTTCAATGCCATTTTCTTATTCCTCAGAGACCGGTGGAGACGTCGATCGACTGGCCTTCGGCGAGCGTCACAACAGCCTTCTTCACGTCCTTCTGCTTGCCGACGAGACCCTTGAACCGCTTGGTCTTGCCGAGGCGCAGCAGAGTGTTAACGGCCGTAACCTTGACGCCGAAGAGCGCTTCGACGGCAGCCTTGATTTCCGGCTTCGTCGCGGTCTTAGCAACGTTGAAAACAACCTGGTTATTGTCCGAAAGCAGCGTGGACTTTTCGGTGATCGCAGGAGAAACGATCACATCGTAATGGCGAAGATCCGTCACTTGAATCGCTCCTCTAGAGCTTCAACTGCAGCCTTGGACAGCACGAGCTTGCCGCGGCGCAGGATGTCGTAAACGTTGATGCCCTGAACCGGCAGAACATCGATATTCGGGATGTTCTGGGCTGCGAGCTTGAAGTTGCTGTCGAGTTCAGCACCGCCGATGAACAGAGCGTTCGTCAGGCCGAGCGTCTCGAAAGCGCCAGCGAGTGCCTTGGTCTTGGCTTCGGTAGCGACGAGATTGTCGATGACAATCACGTCTTCAGCCTTGAACTTGGCCGAAAGAGCGTGACGCAGGCCGAGGGCGCGAACCTTCTTCGGCAGATCATGCTCGTGGCTGCGGGCGACCGGGCCGTGAGCCTTACCACCGCCGCGAAACTGCGGAGCGCGAGCCGAATGGTGACGAGCGCGGCCCGTACCCTTCTGCTTGTACATCTTGGCACCGGTGCGCGCTACGTCTGCGCGGCCCTTTGCCTGATGCGTGCCCTGCTGCTTCTTGGCAAGCTGCCAGCGAATAACGCGAGCGAGAATGTCTTCACGCGGCTCGAGGCCGAAAATCGCATCAGAAAGGGAAACCTTCCCGGCGTCTTTGCCCTCAAGGGTCTTGACGTTGAATTCCATTGGTTTGGCTCCCTTACTTCGCTGCCGACTTGACGGCGTCGCGCACGATGATCCAGGCACCCTTGGAGCCGGGAACCGCACCCTTGACCAGGATCAGACCACGATCTTCGTCGGTCGATACCACTTCAAGGTTCTGCGTCGTAACGCGCGTCTGGCCCATGTGACCAGCCATCTTCTTGTTCTTAAACACCTTGCCCGGGTCCTGGCGCGAACCGGTCGAACCGTGCGAACGGTGCGAAACCGACACACCGTGCGTGGCGCGCAGACCGCCGAAGCCGTGGCGCTTGATGGCGCCGGCAAAGCCCTTACCGATCGTCGTGCCGGTCACGTCGACGAGCTGACCCGCCGTGAAGTGACCTGCGTTGAGTTCGGTGCCGACTTCAAGCAGATTGTCTTCCGTGACACGGAATTCTGCGAGCTTGGCCTTCGGCTCTACGCTTGCAACGGCGAAATGGCCGCGAAGAGCCTTCGTCGTGTTCTTAACTTTAGCCTGGCCGGCACCGAGCTGAACTGCGGTGTAGCCATTCTTTTCAACTGTGCGCTGGGCTACGACCTGGCAGCCATCCAAACGCAATACGGTAACCGGGACATGCTCGCCGGCGTCGTTATAGACGCGGGTCATTCCCACCTTCTGTGCAATCACACCTGAACGCATCGGTTCAATCCTTCTCACTCAGCTCGAGGACCGGAGGTCTCAGAGCTTGATCTCAACATCGACACCGGCGGCGAGATCGAGCTTCATCAGCGCGTCTACCGTCTGCGGGGTCGGGTCAACGATGTCGAGGAGGCGCTTATGCGTGCGCATCTCGAACTGCTCGCGGCTCTTCTTGTCGATGTGCGGGGACCGGTTTACCGTAAACTTCTCGATACGAGTCGGAAGCGGAACGGGGCCCCGGACGCTTGCACCGGTGCGCTTCGCCGTCGACACGATCTCGCGCGTGGAAGCATCGAGAATCCGGTGATCGAACGCCTTCAGGCGAATGCGGATATTTTGGCCGTTCATTCGACGTTATCCTTGTGTTTGTTATCTCGCGCGCCTCTCGAAAAGGCACGGATTGTTCTGTTTCCTAAGGCGGACCACCGGTTTCAAAGATCGAGAGGGACGCCGGCTGCGGCATCCCCATCCACTCTTTAGGCCTTTCGGCCCACCTTATTGTTAATTTCATTGGCCGCTTCGTCATCCGAAGCAGCGCGCAAATCGCGCTCGCGCGCCATTTGCAACATTTCTATGTCATAAGCAAGCGGCTACAGCCGCTTGCATCATAATATTGTCATCGAATCGGCCACTCGAATGAAGTGGCCGTCTTCGAATTACTCGACGATGGATGCCACGATGCCAGCGCCGACGGTACGGCCGCCTTCGCGGATGGCGAAGCGAAGCTTTTCTTCCATCGCGATCGGAACGATCA
>NZ_JAQJCG010000041.1:0-21331 GCF_030182565.1 Rhizobium centroccidentale
CGATCACCCCACCCCCGCACTTTGTGCCGACCCTCCCCCTCAAGGGGAGGGTGTGAACGGTGACTTTGTAATCGCAACGGATGTGGATCGTTGATGCCTAAAAAGCCCTCCAAACTCGATCGCTTCAAAATCGCCAACAGCCGTCGCCTGCGCGCCGGTTCGACCGATGCGGAAGCCAAGCTTTGGAAGCATCTGTGGCGCATCCCGATCGAAGGCACCCATTTTCGCCGCCAGGTTCCGATCGGGCGCTATTTCGCCGATTTCGCCTGCCATCAGATCGGTCTGATTATCGAGCTTGACGGCAGCCAGCATGCGGAAGATGCGGCAAGGCGTTATGATGCCGAGCGGACGGCCTTTCTTGAGAGCCAAGGCTATCACGTCGTCCGATTCTGGAATGCCGAGGTCATGGATGAGGTCGAGGCTGTTCTGGATACGATATTTGCCATTGTGCAGCAGCGGCAAATTTTGCTAGCAGAGGCCGACCGTTTTCACCCCACTCCGGCACGCCGTGCCGACCCTCTCTCTCAAGGGGAGGGTGAGGAACCTTGACATGCCCGATCTCCTTCTCGAACTCCGCTCCGAGGAAATTCCCGCCCGTATGCAGCGCAAGGCTGCCGGCGACCTGAAGAAGCTGGTGACCGATGCCCTGGTCGAAGCGGGTCTTTCCTATGAGGGTGCGAGGGAATATTGGACGCCGCGTCGCCTCACGCTCGATATTCGCGGCCTGACGGCGCGCTCGGCCGATGTGCGCGAGGAGCGCAAGGGCCCGCGCACCGATGCCAACGAAAAGGCAATCGAAGGCTTTCTGCGGGGTGCTGGCCTCTCCTCCATCTCCGAGGCGCAAGTCCAGAGCGACCCGAAGAAGGGTGATTTCTACGTGGCGATCATTTCCAAGCCCGGCCGTGCCGCCGAGGAAATCGTCGCCGCGGTGATGCCCGATATCATCAGAAACTTCCCCTGGCCGAAATCCATGCGCTGGGGCAAGGCCTCGGTAAAGCCCGGCTCGCTGCGCTGGGTGCGCCCGCTGCAGTCGATCGTCTGCACCTTCGGCACCGAGCATGAAGAAACCACGGTCATCCCCTTCGAGATCGACGGCATCGTCGCTTCGAACGTGACCTATGGCCATCGTTTCCATGCACCCGGCCCGATCACGGTCAAGCGTTTCGAGGATTATGCGTCGAGCCTGGAAAAGGCCTATGTCGTTCTGGATGCCGAACGCCGCAAGGACATCATCCTGCATGATGCCCGCGATGTCGCTTTCGCCAATGGCCTCGAGCTGGTCGAGGATGAAGGCCTGCTGGAAGAAGTGTCCGGCCTCGTCGAGTGGCCGCAGGTGCTGATGGGCTCCTTCGAGGAGGATTACCTGTCGATCCCATCCGAGATCATCCGCTTGACCATCAAGACCAACCAGAAGTGTTTCGTCACTCGGCCGCAAGGCTCCCACCTCCCCCTTGAGGGGCGAGGTCGCAGCGAAGCTGCGGGTGGGGGTGACCCCTTGTTTCAACAGGATCACCCCACCCCGGCACTGCGTGCCGACCCTCCCCCTCAAGGGGAGGGTGCGCTGTCCAACCGCTTCATTCTCGTTGCCAATATCCAGGCAACGGATGGCGGCAAGGAAATCATCCACGGCAACGGCAAGGTCGTGCGTGCCCGTCTGTCCGATGCGCTGCACTTCTGGAAGCGCGACCAGGGCGATCTGCCCGATCTCGAAACACTGGAAGCCTCCGCCAAGAAGTTCGGCCTCGATCTAAAGAAGCCACTCGATCAGCGTATGGCCAAACTCGACGCGCTGAACGTCACCTTCCATGCCAAGCTCGGCAGTCAGGGCGAACGTGTCGCCCGCATCCGAGCGCTGGCTGCCGATCTCGCCAAGATCACCGGAGCCGATGCCGCTCTGGTCGACCGCGCCGTGGTGCTCGCCAAGGCCGACCTGCGCACCGAAGCCGTCGGCGAATTCCCCGAGCTGCAGGGCGTCATGGGCCGCAAGTATGCGTCGCTACAGGGCGAGAATACGTCCGTGGCAACGGCGATCGAAGATCACTACAAACCGCAAGGTCCGTCCGACCGCGTTCCCGAGGACAAGGTTGCGATAACAGTCGCGCTTGCCGACAAGCTGGATACGCTCGTCGGCTTCTGGGCGATCGACGAAAAGCCCACGGGTTCGAAGGACCCTTACGCGCTGCGCCGCGCCGCTCTCGGTGTCGTCCGCATCCTCCTGGAGCGCGGCGTGCGCCTGCCGCTTCTCGCCGCCACCAAGGATGCCGACCTGCTCGCCTTCTTCCATGATCGCCTCAAGGTCTATCTGCGCGATCTCGGCGCCCGCCATGATCTGATCGATGCCGTGCTGACGCCGGAGGCCGACGATCTGCTGATGGTCGCTCGCCGTGTCGAGGCGCTGACCGCCTTCATCACCTCTGAGGATGGCAAGAACTTGCTCGCCGGCACCAAGCGTGCCACGCAGCTTCTGGCTGCCGAGGAGAAGAAGGGCACCGTCGTTGCCGATGGCGTTTCGGACGCCTTGCTGAAGCTCGACGCGGAAAAGGATCTCTTCGCCGCCGTCGAGGCTGCGTCCGCAGAAGCCTCAGATGCGATTGCCAAGGAAGACTTCCGCTCGGCCATGGCAGCCCTTTCCAAGCTGCGTGCGCCCGTCGACCGCTTCTTTGAAGATGTGCTCGTCAATGATGAGGATGCCGCCATTCGCGCCAATCGTCTGGCGCTGCTGCGCATGATCCGCGAAGCAACCGGCACCGTCGCCGACTTCTCGAAGATTGCGGGATAAGATATGGGGGCGCGATGACCGGAAAGATTCTCGTCAGCGCCTGCCTCATGGGCCATGCCGTCCGCTATGACGGCCGCTCGAAGCCTCTTGTCCATCCGGCGATCGATCGCTGGCGCGAGGAGGGGCGGCTGATCACGATCTGTCCGGAAATGTCCGCCGGCATGGCGGTGCCAAGGCCGCCTGCGGAAATCGCAGACGGCGCGACCGGCGAGGATGTGCTTGCCGGCACTGCACGGGTGATGGAAATCACCGGCGGTGATGTCACGGCGGAATTTCGCCAGGCGGCGGAAAATGCGCTGGCACTCGCAACGGAAACCGGCTGTCGCTATGCCCTCCTGATCGACGGAAGCCCGTCCTGCGGCTCGGGCTTCATCTATGATGGTACATTTTCCGGCGGCAAGCAGAGGGGCCGCGGCGTCACCGCGGCGCTGCTCAAGCAGGCCGGTATAGAGGTCTATTCCGATCGCGAGATCGACCTGCTGGTTGAGCGCCTGAAGGTCGCAGACTGACGCAGCAAAGCTTTGCTCAAAAGAAAACCGCCGGACGCGAGCCCGGCGGTTTGCCATTTTTGCAACTGTACTGATCAGGCGGCGCGGCGATGATCCATGGTCGCGCGACCTTCGTTGACGCGGAAACCGCGGATGAGGGCGAGAAGATCCTCCGTATCGGCAGCGAGCGTCTCGGCCGACGCGGTGGTTTCCTCGGCCATGGCGGCATTCTGCTGCGTAGCGGCATCGAGCTGGTTCATCGAAGACGAGATCGAGCGCAGCGTCGTATCCTGCTCGGAGGCGCTGTGGGCGATCTTCGAGACGATCTCGTTGGCGGCCTTGATCTGGTCGGAGATGCGCTTCAGCGCCTCGCCCGCCTCGCCGACAAGGCGGACGCCCTGGTCGACCTGGCCGGAAGAGCGGGCGATCTGGTCCTTGATCTCCTTGGCGGCTGCCGCCGAGCGTTGGGCGAGTTCACGCACTTCCTGGGCGACGACCGCAAAGCCCTTGCCGGATTCGCCGGCACGGGCCGCCTCGACGCCGGCGTTGAGCGCCAGGAGGTTGGTCTGGAAGGCGATCTCATCGATGACGCCGATGATCTTGCCGATTTCTGCCGAAGACTTCTCGATGCCGCTCATCGCTTCGATTGCCTGGGCAACCACGGCATCGCTGCGCGATGCTTCGGCGCTGACGGCATGAACGCGCTTGCTGGCCTCATCGGCGCCTTCCGCGGTCTGTCGAACGGCGACGGTGAGCTCGTCGAGCGCTGCCGAGGTCTCTTCCAGGCTGGCGGCCTGACGCTCGGTGCGCTGTGACAGTTCGTTGGAGGCGCGGCGGATTTCTTCCTTGCTGAGGCCGATGTCATTGCCCTTGGCGTTGACGCGGCCCATCGCGGCTTCGAGGTGCGACAGTGCCTCGTTGAAGTTGTTGCGAAGGCCTGCATAGCTGGCGCCAAGATCGCCGCAACGCACCGTCAGGTCGCCGCGGGCGAGGTCCTCGAGCGCCTTGCCGATGACCGAGACGACACGCGCCTGTTCGCGGGCCTCGTCCTGCTGCTGGCGCAGGTTCTGCTCGCGCTCATTGCTGATTTCGAGCTCCTGTGCCGCCTGGCGGTCGGAGAGCGCATGACGTTCGCGAACCTTTTCCTGCAGCGCTTGGGTTGCCTTCGCCATCAGGCCGATTTCATTGCGCATCTCGGTATGCGGGATGGCGGTCTTCATGTCTTCGCCGGCGACAGCCTTCAGGGCTGCATGGACGTCGGTCAGCGGCTTCGTGATGCCGCGGATGAAGTAGAAGGCGGCGCCGATACCGATCAGGAAGACGATGCCGCAGATCATGAGCGCACGCCACATGGTGGCATTGATCTGCGCCTCGAGGTCATCCATGTAGACACCGCATCCTAGCACAAGCTGCCAAGGCGCGAAGGCGGCCGAATAGCTGCCCTTCAGGAAGAACTCGCTGTCGGAGTGACCCGGCTTGTTCCAGTAATAGATGGTGCGGCCGCCGCCCTTGATGCCCTTCTCCACCATTTCCTTGCTGAAATGGGTGCCGTTCTTATCGACCTGCGAGGACATGTCCTTGCCGATATTGACCGGGCTCGGATGAATGCGCTGGATGACATTGTAATCGAAACCGAAGAGATAGCCTGCCGGCGCGAAGCTGACATGCGACAGCACCTTGAACGCCTCAGCCTGAGCCGCCTCATGCGTCATCTCGCCGGATTTTTCGCGCTGATAATACTGGTTCAAAACCGAAATGCCGGATTCGACCTGCGTGCGCAGCATGTCGAAGCGGTCGTCGTAGATAGAATCGGCCTGGGACCGGATCTGGAAATAGGTGGCCACCGCGAATGCGGCCATCAGGACGCCAAGCAGGGCAAATAATTGATGCGAAATCTTGAGATTCTTCATGGTGCCTCCCACAGGGGTGAAACCGGTGCGGTATCCTACCGCCTGTGCGATCGCCTGAGAGAATCCCAATACGCTTGCCGCCGCTCGAATGACATGCTGCTGTCCGGTGACGGTAAAATCGCTGTTTATGTCTAAAAAAGCTTTAATTGTAGGGATTTGGTTGTATTTTCTTTCAATTTAAACCGAAGATATGCGCTCGGATCATGGGTAATACATATTTTGACTTGAGAATGACTGCAGCTGGTTCAAGCATTTCCTGATACTTTATTTAGATAAATCGAATATTAGGATGAAATATTTCGAAAATGTGAATGGTAGCAGGTATTCCGCAAGCAATAAACGCTACCGCGAATGGATTGCCAGACTATTGGCGAAGCTGGAAACCGGAGATATCGAGCGGAGCGGGCTCGCGAGCCGTGGAGGAGTTTGGCAAGGCTGCCGTCCGAGCCGTCATGTCGATGCCGTCGACGGGCTCACCGGCGGCTGCGAGCGCTTCTGGCGTAGGCTTGCTGACGAAATTAACAGGCGAGCCGCCCATCCACGCTTCGGTGCGGACGACCCTTTTCTGACCATCGATATTGCGCACGACGACGGATTGGGTACCGGGCTCCAGCGTCGGCACGGCATATTCCTTTTCCGTGACCGGCGGCTTGAGCGGAGGGCACTCGGCGCAGCTCTTGTCAATAATGCTGCCTCTGCCGCCGATCATCGTGCCGTCGATCGGCTGGATCGACGAGGCCATGGCGGAACCGCCGGCCAGTACGCACGCCAAGGTCACAAAGAAGCAACGCATAACCAAGAACTCCGCCTATAGTGACGAAGACATTAGTGTAGCTTTATTTCCATCCCGTCAGGAGATTAGGTAAAAATTTAATGGACTTGCGATTGCAGAGCCGCGGTGATGTCTACTCCTCGCGCTCCACTGCACGCCAGCCGATATCATTGCGATAGAAACCGTTATCCCATTTCACCTTGCCGGCCAGGGCATAGGCACGTTCCTTTGCCTCGCTCACCGTCTTGCCGGTTGCCGTGATGTTCAGTACCCGACCGCCGGTCGCAACCAGTGTGCCGTCCTTCAGTCCTGTGCCGGCATGGAACACTTTCTCACCTTCACTATCCGCGGGTAGCGCTGTGATCGGCGTGTTCTTGGCATAGGAGCCGGGATAGCCTTTCGAGGCCATGACAACGGTCAGCGCCGGGGCGTCGCTCCATTCGGCCGTCATCTGATCCAGCGTGCCGTTGGCGCAGGCATAGAGCAGCGGCAGCAGGTCGCTCTGCAGGCGCATCATCAGTGCCTGGCATTCGGGATCACCGAAGCGGACATTGTATTCGATGAGTTCGGGACCCTTGGCGGTAATCATCAGCCCGGCGAAGAAAACACCGCTGAAAGGATGGCCGCTTTCCGCCATACCGCGCATCGTCGGCTCGATGATTTCCTTCATGGTGCGCTCGACCATGTCTGGCGTCATGACGGGGGCGGGAGAATAGGCACCCATGCCGCCGGTGTTCGGGCCGGTATCGCCGTCGCCGACGCGTTTGTGGTCCTGCGCGGTCGCCAGCGCCAGCGCGTGCTTGCCGTCGCAAAGGCAGAAGAAGCTGGCCTCTTCGCCATCGAGATAGGCTTCGATCACGACTTCCGCGCCGGCCTCGCCGAATGCACCCTCGAAGCAATCGTCGATCGCGGCAAGCGCTTCGTCGATCGTTATCGCAACGGTGACGCCCTTGCCTGCCGCAAGCCCGTCCGCCTTGACGACGATCGGCGCGCCTTGAGCGCGGACATAGGCTTTTGCCTTCGGTGCGTTGTTGAAGCGCTGGTAGGCGCCGGTGGGAATATTGTAGCGCGCGCAGATATCCTTGGTGAAACCCTTGGATCCTTCGAGCTGGGCGGCAGCTGCGGAAGGGCCGAAGACAGCGATGCGGGCGGCGCGCAGCCTGTCGGCAATGCCGGCAACGAGCGGTGCCTCCGGGCCGACCACGACGAAGTCGATGGCCTTGTCCTTGCAGAAGGCGACAACGGCGTCATGGTTGTCGATATCGAGCGCCACGAGCGTCGCGTGCTCGGCAACGCCGGGATTGCCCGGTGCCGCATAGAATTCCGTCATGAGAGGCGATTGCGCCAGCTTCCAGGCCAGTGCATGCTCGCGTCCGCCCGATCCGATCAACAGAACTCTCATGGCTTGCCCTTTCGTTGCGTCCTTTTGCGCGGTTAAGGGGGGTTGACCCAAAGGTCAAGCGGCAAATCCTGTGGAGGCACAGCTGGCAACATTGCCATGCCTTTTTATCCCGCTAAAGCGGATGCAGCTTCGCCTCCACGCCATCTCCGCACCCGGATTGGCGTGTTCCGTGACGAAAACCGCTTCTTATGTCCACGGGATCATGCTTATGGTCCGCTTTACGATTGTTAAGTTCAGAGAGACACATGGCCACTGATATCCGTTCCCTTGCTGCTACCATCGCCGCCGAGATCAATGCCCGTCCGGATCAGGCCAAGGCCGCCATCGAGCTTTTGGACGAAGGCGCGACCGTGCCCTTCATTGCCCGTTACCGCAAGGAAGTGACTGGCGGCCTCGATGATACCCAGCTTCGCACTCTGTCGGAACGTCTCGTCTATCTGCGTGAGCTGGAAGCCCGCCGTGCCGCCATCATCGAGTCCATCACCAGCCAGGGCAAGATGACCGACGAGCTGATGGGCAAGGTCGCGACTGTCGGCACCAAGGCTGAGCTGGAAGACCTTTATCTGCCCTTCAAGCCGAAGCGTCGCACGCGCGCCGAAATTGCCAGGGAACGCGGCCTCGGCCCCTTGGCCGACACGATCCTGGTGGATCGCTCCAAGGAGCCCATGGTTCTCGCCGAAGGCTTCATCACGGCCGATGTGCCCGACGTGAAGACGGCCCTGGAAGGCGCGCGCGATATCATCGCCGAAGGCATTGCTGAAAATGCCGATCTGCTTGGCAGGCTGCGCAACTACCTGAAGACCAATGCGACGCTGAAGGCCGCTGTCGTCGATGGCAAGCAGGAGGCTGGCGCCAAATTCTCGGATTATTTCGCGCATCAGGAGCGCTGGGCAACCGCGCCCGGTCATCGCGCGCTCGCCATGCTGCGCGGCTGGAACGAAGAAGTGCTGACGCTGAATATCGAAGTCGACACCGACGCCGTCTCGCCGAACAAGCCGGTCGAGCGCATGATCACTGCGGCCTATGATATCGGCGCCAGCCGGCCCGGCGATCGCTGGTTGACGGAAGTCGCGAGCTGGACCTGGCGCGTAAAGCTCTCCATGTCGCTCTCGCTCGATCTGATGCGCGAGTTGCGAGAGAGGGCGGAGGAAGAGGCGATCCATGTCTTCGCCCGCAATCTGAAGGATCTGCTGCTGGCGGCTCCCGCCGGCTCACGCGCCACCATGGGCCTCGATCCGGGCATCCGCACCGGCGTCAAGGTTGCCGTGGTCGACGGCACCGGCAAGCTCCTGGAGACGACGACGGTCTATCCCTTCCCGCCGAAAAACGACGTGCGCGGCACGCAGGCGACGCTGGCCGCTCTTATCCGCAAGCACGAGGTCGAACTGATCGCGATCGGCAATGGCACCGGCAGCCGCGAAACCGAAAAGCTGGTGGCCGACATGCTGGCCGAACTGCCGGCGCCGAAGCCGACGAAGGTCATCGTTTCAGAAGCCGGCGCATCGGTTTACTCTGCCTCGGAAACGGCGGCGTTGGAATTCCCCGGCCTCGACGTCTCGCTGCGCGGTGCCGTCTCCATCGCCCGCCGCCTGCAGGACCCGCTGGCCGAACTCGTGAAGATCGAGCCGAAGTCGATCGGCGTCGGCCAGTACCAGCACGATGTCGACCAGCAGAAGCTTTCCCGCTCGCTGGATGCGGTGGTCGAAGATGCGGTGAATGCCGTCGGCGTCGATCTCAACACGGCCTCCGCTCCGCTGCTTGCCCGCGTTTCGGGCCTTGGACCTTCGATTGCCGAAGCGATCGTTCGGCATCGCGATGGCGAAGGCGCGTTCGAGACGCGGCGCGATCTCCTGAAGGTCGCCCGTCTCGGCCAGCGCACCTTCGAGCAATGCGCCGGCTTCCTGCGTATTCCGAATGGCAAGGAGCCGCTCGACGCTTCCTCGGTGCACCCGGAAGCCTATGGTGTGGCCAAGAAGATCGTCGCTGCCTGCGGCCGCGATCTCCGCACGTTGATGGGCGATACGGCAACGCTGAAGGCCATCGATCCCAGGCAGTTCATCGACGACAAGTTCGGCCTGCCGACCGTGCGCGACATCATCGCCGAACTGGAAAAGCCGGGCCGCGATCCGCGCCCGAGCTTCAAGACCGCGACTTTTGCCGAAGGCGTCAACGAGATCAGCGATCTCAAGCCTGGAATGCTGCTGGAGGGGACGGTAACCAATGTCGCTGCTTTTGGCGCCTTCGTCGATATTGGCGTCCATCAGGACGGTTTGGTGCATGTCTCGCAGCTGGCTGACCGCTTCGTCAAGGACCCGCATGAGGTCGTGAAGGCCGGCGATGTGGTCAAGGTCAGGGTCGTTGAAGTCGACGCGAAGCGTAAGCGAATCGGCCTTTCCATGCGCAAAGATGGCAGCACTGTGGCAGCCCCGTCCGGGCGCGACACACGCGAACAGGGTGGTCTGCGCAACACGGGCGTTAAGGGAAATACCCGTCCGAAGGCCGAACAGCAGGGTAGTTTTGGGGCGGCGTTGGCGGACGCACTCAAACGAAAATAAGGACTTAGCGGAACTTTGTGCAAGAATGTCACACTCTGGCAGCGTTGTTGCCAGAGTGCCAATGACTGCGGAAAGGTGCGCTTGCCACAACGCTGTGAGGCGTTAAAGTTGCCTTAATGTCATGTCATAACATTCGAGGCGTCCATGGCGTCGACCCTTTTTTCTCTCGTCCAGAAAATCATCCGTAAAGGTTCACTCAGGCTTACGCTCGCATCCGGCGAGACCCATATGGTCGGCGACGGAACCGGAGAGACGGTGGCCGTCCGGTTTGCTGATCAGCAGGCGGAAGATGCGGTTGCCCGCGATCCGACGCTCAAGCTCGGCGAAATGTATATGGAGGGCCGCTTCATCCTCGAGCAGGGGGACATCTACGAGTTCCTGTCGCTGGTGAAGCAGAATACCACCAACGAGATTTTCGATTTCCGCATGGCGGCGCTGCTGCTCGGCCGCATCGCCTGGCAGCAGATCAAGAGCCGCTCGCCAATCAATCGCAACAAATACAATGTTGCGCATCACTACGATCTCTCAGCGAAGCTCTTCGATCTCTTCCTCGATGAGGACTGGCAATATTCCTGCGCCTATTTCAATCCGCCTGGCATCAGTCTCTATGAAGCGCAGGTCGCCAAGAAGCGACACATCGCCGCCAAGCTGCTGGTCGAGCCTGGCCAGAAGGTATTGGAAATCGGCTCCGGCTGGGGCGGCATGGCCATGTATCTCGCCGAAGCCTATCCAGGTCTCGATGTGACCGGCATCACGCTCAGCGAAGAACAGCTCAAAGTATCGCGCGAGCGGGCGGCCAAGCGTGGCCTTTCCGATCGCGTCCGCTTCGAGCTGCAGGACTATCGCTATATGACCGGCAAGAAGTTCGATCGCATCGTCTCGGTCGGCATGTTCGAGCATGTCGGCATCGGCGACTACGGCAAGTTCTTCCGCAAGGTTTCGGAACTGCTTGATGACAACGGCGTCATGCTGCTGCACTCCATTGCCCGTCCGAAGCCGAGCTTCGCCACCAACGCCTTCATCGAAAAGTATATTTTCCCCGGCGGCTACATCCCCTCTATCGGCGAGACCACGCCGCCGCTGGAAAAAGCCGGTTTGCTCACCAGGGACGTCGAAACCCTGCCGATGCATTATGCCTATACGCTCCGGCATTGGCGCAACCGCTTCGTGGCACGCAAGGCCGATGCCGTCGCGCTCTATGACGAAAAGTTCTTCCGCATGTGGGAGTTCTATCTGGCTGGCTCCGAAATGGGCTTCCGCTGGGATGAGCTCTTCATCATGCAGCTCCAGATCACCAAGAACCAGTTCGCCGTGCCGGACAACCGCAATTACATTGCGGAGCGCGAGGCGAAGCTGAAGGAATTCGAGGCAGGGCGCGCGCCTTTGGAGAAGGTGACGTTCTGAACCTCATGCCGCCGTTTGATGGGGCCGGACCGTGGAAAGCCGCGGCTCGGCCTTTCTATTCATGCCTGTACGTCGCTACGGTCGCTATCTGCCGACATGGACGGTAAAGGTGCCGTCTTGCACCGTACCATCGGTGTTCAGCCCAGTAAGGCGCAGGGTGAACTGGTCGGTGCCCGAGAAACCAGGGTTCGGCGTATAGTAGACGATATTGCCTTGGACCGTCTTGCCCGAGCACAGGTAGGCAGTGCTGTCTTTCGAAAACTTCGCTGTGACCGGCCCGTGCTCTACGTCAACCTTGCCGTGGGCAGGCTGCTTGATGACGCCTGTATAGGGAAATCCTGCAAAGGTGCAGTCCTGTTTCACAAGCGAAGTAGTCGTCACCTTCGTCTTCTTACCGGGCGCCGCTCTTCCCGAAAACTGGCTTTGCTTTGCTCCGCCGATCGGAGTGCCGACGCAGCCGGAAAGCGCCATGCTAGCAGACAGGATCAGACCTAGGGAGATCAGAGATATGCTCTTCATTCGTTTCTCATCTTTTGAAATGGGGGGCTATGAGATGGCGGGCATTTGGCAATTGCAGCCATTACCCACGATTGAGCATCTATACAGAAATTAAATCAGTGCGATAGGTCACCGCATGTCGAACGGCGTCTGAATTGGAGCAACCTGAATTTGGTGTCCGACCGAATTCGGCGTGTTGTGGTTAAGGGAGCGGTAACACGATCCGCATAATTTGCAGCAACTCTCGGGTCATACGGCCCTTTGTATTGCGTATCATGGAGTTTCGTCGTGTTTGCAAAGTTAAGGTTCCTTTTCATTGGTGGCCTCTCCGTCGTTGCTTATGCCGGCGCTGCGGAGGCGGGCGACGGCCAGCATTTGTGGTCGGGTGACTGGTACCTGAGCGTCGGTGCGGCCGGTTTCTCGGCACCGAAATTCGAAGGCGGCAAGCACAACAAGCTGCAATGGTCGCCGCTGGTGTCCATCGGCCGGCAAGGCCCAGGCCCGCGCTTTTCCTCGCGCAACGACAATCCGTCCTTTGCCCTGATCGAAAGCGATGCATTCCGCATCGGCATCGTCGGCAAATTCGTGCCGAGCCGCGACAGCGGCGATGGCCGCGAACTGAGGGGATTGAAGAAGGTCAAGTGGGGTGTGGAAGCCGGCGGCTTTGCCGAAGCCTATCCCACGGATTGGCTGCGGGCCCGCGTCGAAGTTCGCCAGGGTATTCGCGCCCATAGCGGTGTCGTCGCCGACGCCGCAGTCGATGCCTTTACCGATATTACTCCCGAGCTTCGCGCCTCCGCCGGTCCGCGCATGACACTCGCCAGCAGCGACTATTTCGACACCTATTATGGCGTCAATGCGCGCGAATCGGCTGCCTCCGGCCTCAGCGGCTACAAGCCCGGCGGCGGCGTCAAATCCGTCGGTTTCGGCGGCGCACTAACCTGGAAGGCCTCGCAGAACTGGACCACCAGCACCTTCCTCGAATATACCCGGCTCACCGGCCCGGCCGCCGACAGCAGCCTCGTGCGCGAGCGTGGCGACCGCAACCAGCTGCTGATCGGCGTCTCCGCCAGCTACAAGTTCAATTTCACGATGAACTGAGCAACGGGCGAGGTCATGTCTCGTCATGGCCTCGCCGCTTGACCTCGGGTGCTGGATGTCACTACTACTCGCCTATGCAAAACACAGGTGACATCAACGGGCGCGTCGCCGACGCGCCATTCGGCAACTGGGTCTATCGCGTCCTGCCTCCGACGCTTTGGCCTTACGCTCAGCTTGCGCGCTGGGACAGGCCGATCGGCTGGCAGCTCCTGATGTGGCCATGCTTCTGGTCCGTCGCGCTTGCGGCCAATGCCTCCGTCGCTTTGGGACATGGCTCCCCCGGCTTCGTGGTGATCTATCACCTCTTCCTCTATTTCGTCGGCGCCGTCGCCATGCGTGGCGCCGGCTGCACCTACAACGATCTGGTCGACCACGAGATTGACATGTCCGTGGCGCGCACCCGCTCGCGCCCGCTGCCATCGGGCCGAGTGACGCGCCTTCAGGCCAAGGTGTTCATCGCTTTGCAGGCTCTCGTCGGCTTGCTGGTGCTGCTGCAGTTCAATTGGTTTGCCGTTATCGTCGGCGTGCTGTCGCTCGGCATCGTCGCGCTCTATCCCTTTGCCAAGCGCTTTACCGACTGGCCGCAATTCTTCCTCGGCCTTGCCTTTTCCTGGGGCGCCCTGATGGGTTGGGCGGGCCTCTTCGGCAGCCTGTCGCTTGCCCCGATCGTGCTCTATCTCGCCGCCATTCTCTGGACCATCGGCTACGACACGATCTATGCGCATCAGGACAAGGAGGATGACGAGCTGATCGGTGTGCGCTCGACCGCGCGGCTTTTCGGCGATCAGACACGACTCTGGCTGGTCGGGCTTTATGGGGCGACGCTGCTTCTGATGCTGCTGTCCTTTGCGCTCGCGGGTACAAGCTGGCTGGCGTATCTCGGCCTGATCGTCGCCGGCGGCATGTTCGCCTATCAGATCGCCGTGCTCGACATCAACGACGGCGCACAGTGCCTTGCCCTCTTTAAATCGAACAACCGGGTCGGGCTGATCATCTTTGCCGGGCTCTTCCTGTCGTTTCTGCTTCTTGCTCCCTGAAGGAAGGGATGCGCCGTATAGGTTCCGAAGGAGGGCGTCATGGCATGCGAAATCCGTCTGGCCTCAGAGGCGGACACCGAGGCGATCAGCGGCGTGATCCTGACCGCACTTCACGAGAGCAACGCACAGGACTATTCTTCGGATGTTATCGCGCGCGTTGCGGAGAGCTTTAGTCCCGCTGGCGTGCGTAGGCTCATGAGCGGCAGAACGGTCTTCGTGGCGATCGAAGATGGAAGCATTGTCGGCACCGCGAGCCTTGACCGTGCCGTCGTGCGAACGGTGTTCGTCTCTCCCTCTGCGCAGCGACGCGGCATTGGCGCCTGCCTGATGGCCGCAATCGAACAGTCAGCGAGAGCAGGTGGCAATGCCACCCTGTCCGTCCCCTCGTCGATTACCGCACAGGGCTTTTACGAAAAGCTCGGCTTCAATGCTGTCGGCGAGAGTTTCCATGGGGATGAACGAACGATCGTCATGGAGCGCTCGCTGATACCATAAGATTTCGGCCGCGAGATCGGTTTTCCCACGGCCGGTTTCTGGTGATATTCGGTTTTCGAGCCCTATCGGCTCAATGCCTTGCGATGATTTCGCGGCCCTGAATCTTCATCTTGATGCCGAGCTTGCCGGTCGTGCGCCGCACGAGGAAGCGGGGGCGGCGGTTTGCGAAATAGGAATGACGACGACGCGGCTGGCTGTCCTGCGAGCGGACGCCGCCGAGATGTTCTTCCAGCGGACGGGCCACGCCATCGGCTTCGATCATCAGCATCGGAATGCGGAAGGCTTCCGACCAGGAGCGCCAGTCAGCGGCGATGTCGCTCAAGTCATGAGCGACGAGAAGGGGGATGCAGAGATCCGGGTCTGAGTGATGCAGCTCCAGCGTGACGGTAACTTCGCCGTCGCCATGGTCTATGGCGCGGGCGGCTACCCCCTGGAACGCACGCTTGGGCAAAGCGACGGACAGCGGCAGGCCGCTGGACGGCAGGATCTTGCGCAGCACTGCGCCGCGCTCGTCGATCGTAATGGTGACATCACCTTCGGCACCTCGCATGGCGTAGCTGACCTGTTGCGGGAAGCGCGCCGGATCAAGCCGCAGTGTGGTTCCAGCCCAATCGGGCTTCAGGACGGTATTAGTCATCGATTTTTCTACCCTTGCTTTACCTGAGAGCCGGTTGTTCCGGTCTTCTCTCGGAGAACTTCTGTCCTCTCGTTGTTGGGCAGATTAGGTGCCGTCCCTTCCAGACAGCTTAAAAATCGAGGTTAAGAAAACTTTGCGTCCTCAAATGGTTAGCAAAGTCGAATGCATCAGGGTTTCCATAAGGTGAACACAGGGCAAGGTGGTGCATCAGTATAGTACACGCATAAGGTGAGTGCGTGTAAGCCTCAGGTAAGATTTATATGAAATAATGCCGGCCAGATTCGCCCCCTTTATTAGAGATTTATTGGGATTCTGCTGATGATTTCCACTTATCTTGGTTATACGATCGCAACCAGAGATATGGCGACCTCGCTCAATCAGGTGGCGCAGCAGTCGCAAAGCAAGCGTTTGATCGACTATTACAACGCCAATATCGGCAAAGTAACTGATGTCGACAGCTTCCTGAATGACTATCAACTATACAGTTACGCAATGGAAGCCTACGGGCTTTCCGACATGACCTATGCCAAGGCCTTTATGAAACAGGTCCTGACCAGCGACCTCAGCGACTCCAGCAGTTTCGCCAATAAGCTCACCGATCCGCGCTATAAAGAGTTCGCTGCGGCGTTCAATTTCGGCACGAGCTCGACGGGTACGACGAATACGGCGCAAACCAGCACGCAGGAAGACGACCTCATCGGGCTTTACCAACAGTCATTTACGAATGAGGAGACCTCGGCGGCGACCGAAACGACCTATTACAGCCAGAACATCAGCTCGGTTAAGACGGTCGATGATCTCCTCGGCAATACCCGCCTGCGTAATTATGTGCTGCAGGCCTACGGTATCGACCCGACCTATGTGTCGAATTCGGCTCTGAAGCAGATGCTGACGAGCGATCCCAGCGACCCCAATAGCTACGTCAATCAGAATGGCGGCAGTGCCGACAAGGCTCTGGTGGCGGAATTCAATTTCAATGCCGACGGCACCATCAAGACATCGACGCCGGACGGCGACACGGCCTATTACGAGGCCAATATCGGCAGCGTCACCTCGGTCGATCAGCTGACGTCCAATCCACAGCTGTTCCAGTACGTGAAGACGGCATTCAATATTCCGTCCTATATCACAGCGGATCAATTCAATGCTTCGGCCAAGGATGCCGCTACCGCGAGCTCGAACGGGCTGACCGCCGTCATGGCGGAATTCAACTTCCAGAGCGACGGCACGGTCGCATCCGGTTCACAAGCACAGACATCTGACCAGATAAGCGCCACCACGGCAGGCTACACCACGAACTATCCCGGAGGGCCGCAGACGCTCAGCCAGCAGGCCGATGTGATGAGCGCCTACAATTCCACCGTGCCCTCATTCACGACGAGCGTCGGCGCAACCGACAATGATCTCTATTACAAGAATCATATCGGCTCCATCACGTCAGTCGACCAGCTGACGTCGGACAAGCGTCTTTTCGATTACGTCAAGACGGCCTACGGCATCGATCCGACGACGCCAGCCGTCGTCTTCAAGAACGCTTTCGGCGATGCGACGACCGCCGCCATCTTCGGTCTGACCGACGTCGTCTCCCAGTTCAATTTCCAGTCGGACGGCACGCTTGCTTCCGGCCAGACGGCCCAGTCCCAAAACGAGATCGACGCGGCCTCCAAGGCCTATATGACCAACTACCAGTCGTCGCAGTCGACCCTGACCACGGATGCGGTCAACAACTACAAGAACCGCATCGCCAGCGTGAAGACCATCAAGGATTTCTTTGCGAGCAATACGTCCGACAGCAGTGCCGCCAACGACAGCGCGCCGGAACTCTATCAGATGGCGTTGCGCGCCTATGGCATCGGCGAGAACGAAGTCACGAAGTCCCAGCTGACCAAGATTCTCGAAAGCGATCCCTACGATCCGAAGAGCTATGTCAACTCGCTCAAGGACTCCCGCTTCACCGCGCTTGCCAAGGCCTTCAATTTCGACAGCAAAGGCAATCTGAAGGCTCCGGTGCAGTCTTTGTCGCAAACGCAGATCAACAGCTATATCTCGCAATATTCCAGCCACAGCACGGCGGGGCTGTCGGGGGCCGAGCTGACCAAAGCCACCAGCGATGCCAAGACCGCCGCCACCTATTTCGCCACCAACATCGTCAAGGTGACCAGCGTCACGGATCTTTTGGCCGACAGCAAGCTTACGAATTTCATCCTGACGGCCAACGGCATCGATCCGAAGACCGTCGATACGGCGACGCTGAAGAAGGCTTTCGCCTCCGATCCGTCCGATTCGAAGAGCTTCATCAACACGACCGATGGCGCCAAGTTCAAGAGCATCGTCGAAGCGTTCAATTTCGGTACCGACGGAAATCTGACCGACACGAAGCTCGGCACGGCGCAAAACCAGGGCGCGCTTGCGGCGACCAATGATCTCTTCCTGCATCAGACGCTGGAAGATCAGCAAGGCGAGAGCAACCCCGGTGTGCGTCTGGCGCTCTACTTCCAGCGCAAGGCGCCCGATATCAACTCGATTTATGACATCATGGGCGATTCGGCGCTTTATGAGGTCATCACCACCACCTATAATCTGCCGAGTTCGATCTCCAACATGGACGTCGATACCCAGGCCAAGATGCTCGGCAATTTTATCAATGTGAGCGACCTGCATAACCCCGACAAGCTCAACCAGCTGCTACAGCGGTTCTCGGCGATGTACGACTTGCAGAACAATACGACCTCTTCGACATCGCCGGCGCTATCGATTCTCACGGGCTCGTCGTCGAGCTCCGGCATCAGCGCCGATACGCTGCTCTCCATCGCGCAGCTGTCCTCGTCGCGGTAACGGGTCCCGCAAAAAATCTAATCTGTCTCCCTGTCGCGTTCCTGCGCGGAAGGGGCTTGCCATGTCCTTGTTTCTACAGGGTTTCCGGGCACACTCCTAAGTGTTTTTCGGGGGTAGAATGGCAGCTTTCCACAACGGCAGGAAGGAACTTATTAACCATCCTTGCCCTATTCGATTTGAGAAGCCAACGGCAATATCAATGACTGGGTTGCAGGTCTCATGCGTCTTTCCCGAACGACACTTTCCAATGCGTCTCAAGGCGTCCAGCCGGAGGGCGATCTCGACCCGGAGCTGGCGGCCGAAGAGGCGCGCCGGGCCGAGCAGATCGCCGCTCGCCGTGCGTTTCTGGAAGAGAAGATTCGTAACGCCCGCGAAGCCAAGCGCAAGGCCGAAGAGCAGCGCCGCGCCGAGGAACAGCGTCTTGCCGAAGAGGTAAGGAGGCGCACCGCCGCAGCCCCGCCGCCAGTCGTGGAGGCGCTGCAAGCTGCCGCCGTTACGAGCGAGCAGGAAATGCCTGTTCTGCCGCAGGGAATCTCCGCGGAAGATCTCGCATCGCCCGGCTGGCAGAATGCCTTCCTGATGGGTCCGAACGTGCGCTTCACCCGCACGCGCGAAAACGAAATCATCAGTCGTCGTCCGCCTGCCGAGCCGAAGGCCGAGATCCGTCCACCAGCCGCCGCGCACGCCGCGATGCGGGTGATGGAGCCGCCTGTTGTGGCCGAAGCACCGGCAGCAACCATTGTCGTCCCGCCCATGCGGCAGGACGAGTTTCATCTGCCGCTGCTCGAAGACATGCCGCTGGTGGTGGAAGGCTACATTCCGACAGTAATTCAGAATTCCCCGGCAACCGAGCCGGACGCATTGGAGATGACCGTTATCGCTACCGCATTCTCGAAAGCTCCCGCGATCGCGCTGGATGCTTCCCCTGTTCAGTCAAGTGTTCCCGAGTCCCTAGCCGCGCCTGTGGTCGAGTCGCGTCTTGCCCATCTTTCCGATTTCGCTTTCTGGGATGCGATGCCGTTCGATGGCGAATTCGTCTCTGCCCTCAAGGGTGAGCCGAAGCAGCTGGCGACGCCCAAGCCGGCGGTCGATGCCGAATCGATCATCGCCAAGTTCCGGGTCGTCGAGTGCCGTCGCCTGGCAGTCGCTGCCGAGCCGCAGCCCACCACCGTTGCACTGTCTGTGGCTGTAGAAGCTGCAAAGCCAGCCGAAACCATTTCCACTCAGCCGACGGCAGATGTGAGCACGCCGGCTATGGATGAGCTCGCAGCGCTGGAAGCGGCCGTTCTGGCTCCGGCCATCGAAATTGCGCCGGTTGCCGAGGAAGTCTCCCAAGCTGGGCAGCAGCTTGCAGTGGAAACCCCAGCTGCGACATTCGTACCGCCTGCCTTCGTCACCGCCGTTTATGGTGCTGAAACCGCTCCTGCCGTCGAGGCTCGCCCCGCCCCGGTGATGGTCGTTGCCCCGATGCCGACGAAGGTCGTCGCTCCGGCTGCTGCTGAACCGGTCGCCAAGGCGGCATCCACCATTCCAGTCGTCGAGGCCGCCGCTCAGCGTTTGATCGACGCGCCGCCGTCACGGATCTCGCCGCGCCGGCCTGCATCGCTGACACCACCCGAATGGCGGCCGATCGCCCGCACCGCTGACGGCGAATACGAGTTGCCGCCGCGCGAACTGCTACAGGAACCTGCCGTTCGTTCCGGCGTGATCATGACGCAGGAAACGCTGGAGCAGAATGCCGGGCTGCTGGAAAGCGTGCTCGAGGATTTCGGTGTCAAGGGCGAGATCATCCATGTCCGTCCTGGCCCGGTCGTAACCCTCTATGAATTCGAACCGGCGCCCGGCGTCAAATCCTCGCGCGTCATCAACCTTGCGGACGATATCGCCCGTTCGATGTCGGCCCTCTCGGCTCGCGTTGCCGTCGTTCCCGGCCGCAACGTGATCGGCATCGAACTGCCGAACGTCAACCGTGAGACCGTCTATTTCCGCGAGATGATCGATTCGCCCGACTTCGAGAAGAGTGGCTATAAGCTGGCGCTCGGCCTCGGCAAGACGATCGGCGGTGAGCCTGTCATCGCCGAACTTGCCAAGATGCCGCATCTGCTCGTTGCTGGTACGACGGGCTCGGGCAAGTCCGTCGCCATCAACACGATGATCCTGTCGCTGCTCTACCGCATGACGCCGGAACAGTGCCGTCTGATCATGGTCGATCCGAAGATGCTGGAACTCTCCGTCTATGACGGCATCCCGCACCTCCTGACCCCCGTCGTCACCGATCCCAAGAAGGCCGTCATGGCGCTGAAATGGGCGGTGCGCGAAATGGAGGATCGCTACAAGAAGATGTCGCGCCTCGGCGTGCGCAATATCGACGGCTACAACAGCCGCGTTGCCTCCGCCAAGGAAAAGGGCGAGACGATCCATGTCTTGGTCCAGACCGGCTTCGACAAGGGCACAGGTGCCCCGATCGAGGAGCAACAGGAAATGGACCTGACGCCGATGCCCTATATCGTCGTCATCGTCGACGAAATGGCCGACCTGATGATGGTCGCCGGCAAGGAGATCGAAGGTGCGATCCAGCGTCTGGCGCAGATGGCGCGCGCCGCCGGCATCCACCTGATCATGGCGACGCAGCGTCCCTCGGTCGATGTCATCACCGGCACGATCAAGGCAAACTTCCCGACCCGCATCTCCTTCCAGGTGACGTCGAAGATCGACAGCCGCACCATTCTCGGTGAGCAGGGAGCCGAACAGCTCCTCGGCCAGGGCGACATGCTGCATATGGCCGGCGGCGGCCGCATCTCCCGCGTCCATGGCCCCTTCGTGTCGGACGAGGAAGTCGAGAAGGTCGTCGCTCATCTGAAGCTGCAGGGCCGTCCGGAATATCTCGATACGGTCACGGCTGACGAGGACGAGGAAGACGAGGAAGAAGATACGGCCGTCTTCGACAAGGGCGCGATTGCCTCGGAAGACGGCGACGATCTCTACGAACAGGCGATCAAGGTCGTCATGCGCGACAAGAAGTGCTCGACCTCCTACATCCAGCGCCGCCTCGGCATCGGCTACAACCGCGCGGCATCGCTGGTCGAGCGCATGGAAAAGGACGGCCTGGTCGGTCCCGCCAACCATGTCGGCAAGCGTGAGATCATCTCCGGTAACCGCAATGGCGGCGGCAACTCGGGTCAGGACGATTTCGATTGATATAATTGGGGGATGACGCTGGCTGCGGTTGTCGCGGAGAGTGCGCACCCCCCTCTGTCTCCTTCGGGACATCTCCCCAAGTGGCAGGGGTATCGCATATGAACTGAAATCGCAGCTGACCCCTTCTCCCCAGCGGGGAGAGCGATTGTCTTGCGTGTCAAGCGTTTTGCCATGGGCGTGCGTCCCTGATGATGGCATTGAGGATGGTGATCAGTTTTCG
>NZ_JAQJCG010000042.1:0-20960 GCF_030182565.1 Rhizobium centroccidentale
TGATCGTTCCGATCGCGATGGAAGAAAAGCTTCGCTTCGCCATCCGCGAAGGCGGCCGTACCGTCGGCGCTGGCATCGTGGCATCCATCGTCGAGTAATCTTCGGATTATTCCTTTATAAGAAGGCCTCGCTGGAAACAGCGGGGCCTTTTCGCATTCGGAGGTTCGCATGAGCTTGATTATTCTGACCGGTGCCTCCGGTTCGGGGAAGACTGCTATCGCGGAGGCAATAGCCAGGGATCATGCTGGAAGGTTAGCCGTCTATCATTTCGACAGCATCGGCATACCGTCTCTTGACGCCATGGTCAGGGATCATGGTTCGCCCGAGGCCTGGCAGCGCGACAAGACCATCGAATGGGTGGCGCGGCTTGCGCCGCAAGCGCACAAGGGCAAGGCCATTCTTTTCGAAGGGCAGATGCGGCCGTCCTTCGTCATCGAAGCCGCCTTGACTGCCAGGATCGATGACTATCGCCTCATATTGGTCGATTGCGATGACGCAACGAGGACGCATCGCTTGTCCGCTCAGCGAGGGCAGCCGGAACTTGCCGATGCGAACATGATGAACTGGGCCGCCTATCTGCGCCGCGAAGCTCAGGCATCGGGTCTTGAGATTCTCGATACGAGCCATCTTTCGCTGAAGCAGAGCGTGGATAATGTGCTGAGGCGCCTGATCGATTAATCCAACGACACTATCACCAGCCGGTGATATTTTCGATCGATGAGATCTCCATCTTCGCGCGGCGCAGGATATCGGCAACGAAATCGCTCTTGCCGCCGGTGTAGTGGTCCCAATCGCCACCGGCCTCTTCGGCCAGACGCCGTTTCAAGGTTGCATAATTCGCCGCACGTTCGGGATGGGCGCGCAGATAGTCGCGAAAGAGAAGGCGCTCCCGGTGGGCCTCGTTATCAGGCAGGCAAAGATAAAGTCGGGTGCCGTAAGGCGTCTCATCCTTGGTGAAGGTCCAGCGGCCGGCATCATGCGGATCGCCGTGAAAGCGATATCCGCCTTCCTTCAGGCGCTCCGTCGCGTCGTGTCTTGCACTCTCGGAGAAGAGGAACACCGTATCGATATCGAGCTTCGGTTTGGCGCATAGTCCGGCGATGGCAGTGCTGCCGATATGATGGAATTGGGCGGGGTGGCCGAGAATCAGGCCGATCGCCTTGCTTCTCCTTTTGAAGAGAAGGGGCCATTGCGGATCATATTCGACAAGCGTGATCGGCCGCATCCCACTCATCTCCTTTTGTCGTTTTCGCCATGCGGCATATGCTTTACCGAGTCGTCCCCATTATTTTGGCGGGAAAGTGTGAGGTCACCAAGCCGTGTCTTGCGAAACGGAGGCAACGGCCTATGTATCGCTCGATTTTATCTGGAGGAGATTTCATGAAGAAACGTATTTTGTTCACGGGCGGCAGCGGCAAGGCTGGACGTCACACGGTTCCTTGGTTGGTGAATGCCGGCTACGAGGTCCATAATGTCGATCTCGTGCCACTGAACAGTCCTGGCGTCACCAATCTGCAGGCCGATGTCACCGATGCGGGACAGGTTTATAATGTCCTTAGCATGCATCGCGATTTTCCGGATCTCGATCAGGGCAAGGGCGTGCAGCCTTTCGATGCCGTCGTGCATTTCGCCGCTATTCCCCGAATCCTGATCAAGCCAGATAACGAGACCTTCCGTATCAATACGATGAGCACCTACAATGTCATCGAGGCGGCCGCGAAGCTCGGCGTGAGGAAGATCATTGTCGCCTCCAGCGAGACGACCTACGGTGTGTGTTTTGCCGAAGGCCATCGCGATTTCCATCAGTTCCCACTGGAAGAAGACTATGATGTCAATCCGATGGATTCCTATGGCCTGTCCAAGGTCATAAACGAGAAGACGGCTCGGGCTTTTGCGGAACGTTTCGGCATCGACATCTACGCGCTGCGTATTGGCAACGTCATCGAGCCGCACGAATATGAGCGTTTCCCTGAGTTTTTCGCCAATAGCGAAATCCGCAAGCGTATCGCCTGGAGCTATATCGACGCTCGCGACCTCGGCCAGATCGTCCATCTCTGCATCGAGAAGAGCGGCCTCGGCTTCCAGGTGTTCAATGCCGCCAATGACACGGTTTCGGCCAACACGCCGTCGCGGGAGCTGGCCGCCAAGCACTTTCCGAACGTCCCGTTCACGCGCGAGATCGGCGAATATGAGGGCCTGCTGTCCAATCGCAAGATCCGCGAGGTCCTGGGCTTCAAGGAAGAACATGACTGGCGGAAGTATGTGAAGGTCTGAGGCGCAAAGCCTGAGAAATACCCCGGGCGCTGCTCGCTGGCGGCGTCCGGGAGAGAGACAAGCGGAAATCTCTCCATTTGTTACGCAGCATAACCAAAAATGCTTCCGCAAACACTCGACAAATATCCTCGTTTCTTTAAGTAGGTTCAGATTCGCGGCATCTCGTGTAGATTGCGGCGCGCCGTGCGGCATATTCGGGCACATGTGTTGAACCCTCATCCCGCAGCCTATAGGCTTCATGCGATGAATTGAGCCTTGCTTGCGTCACGGCGAAAGATAATTTGCCGGCTGATTCAAAACAGACCAGCCGTTTCGGAGGTATCATGAAGGATAATGTTGCACGTATTTTCGTCGGGTTCGATTCCAAGGAGGTCGTGGCCTATCACGTCCTGACCCAGAGCATCATCGAGCGCTCGTCTATTCCGGTGGTGTTCTCGCCGATCGTGCTCAACAATCTCGAGGGCATCTTCACGCGCGAGCGCAACCCGCTGCAGTCGACCGAATTTTCCTTCTCGCGCTTCCTCGTGCCTTATCTCAGCGATTACCAGGGCTGGAGCATCTTCATGGATTGCGACATGCTCGCCCGCGCCGATATCGCCGAGCTTTGGGCGCTGCGTGACGATCGTTATGCCGCCATGTGCGTCAAGCACGACTATCAGCCGAAGATCGAAACCAAGTTCCTCGGCCAGACGCAGACGAAGTATGAAAAGAAGAACTGGTCGAGCATGATCCTGTTCAACAATGCCAAGTGCACGGCGTTGACGAAGGATTTCGTCAATACGGCGACAGGTCTTCAGCTTCATCAGTTCAAGTGGCTGGAGAATGACGACCAGATCGGCGAGGTGCCGGTCGTCTGGAACTATCTCGTCAACGAATACGATTATCGCGAAGATGCCAAGCTCGTGCATTTCACCGATGGCGGCCCGTATTTCGATGAATATCGCAACGACGACTACGCTGAAGAATGGTTTGCCATGCGCGACCGCATGCTGCATGTCCAGCAGAAGTGAGCGATTTGGATCATAAGACGACAGGAAACATCGATGTCGGCATACCGGCTGCGGGCTCCGCGGCCGGTTTGAACAGCGCCGACGAATGGCGGACCATGTTGATGGGGTTTTCCCATATCGTCCTGGTCGCCAATAGCGACGCGGTCGATATCGCAAGCCTCCAGGCGCAGTTTCCTGAGACTGCGCTCTTCGTCTTCTTCAACAAGGTCTACAAGGTTCTGGATCGCCCGTTCCATGGGCATTCGCTGCTGATCTCCCGTGGTCAGCCGCGTGGCGCCAACATCGTCTATCGCGGCGAAGTGGGCGAGGTGGTCAAATTCTTTCCGAAGGAATATTTCCTCGGCATCATGAACATGCGTCTCGGTCTGGAAGAGAAGCTCAACCCCGCCGCCGACTTCCAGGCTGCGCCGACCGGCCACCTCGATCTCGTAGGCTTCTGCTCCGATTTCTACACGGACGGCAAGACGCCGACGAGCGGCTTTGCCATGGCGCTTTGGCTCAGTGACCTGAAATTGCCCGGCGCGATCGTGCTTGCCGGCTTCTCGGCCAGGCGCAGTCAGAAGTGGAGGGTGGTTTCCGCCCATGACTGGAGTTTCGAGCAGACCTTCCTGCGCCTGTTTGCCCGCCTGGGCAAGATCACCATCCATGGTGGGGTCGCACTGAACCCCTATATCAGCCTTGCCCAGCGCTTCACGGAGGTGCCTCCGGCCGAAATTGCCTTGGCCGCAGCCGATGTTCTGTCGGAACGGCTGGGCAATACCGATGCCGAAATAGACAAGCTGATCTCCCTGACCAATGTGATTCGCTCCGCCGACAATTTTATGCGTCACCTCAGGCCGAAATTTCTCAAGCGCAAGCCGAAAGGCTCCCCCGGAGAATAACGAAGGCGAGGGCATCCTCTTCCGCAGCATTCGCGGCGGCTTTGCCCGTCCGGCGGATCTGCCCGCTCGGGCATGTCCCATGTGAAGTTGCGGGTCCGCTTGGGAAAAAGCAAAAAACGCTCTTGCCAATCGTTTCGTCCCGCCTTAAAGGGAGCGCCATGTCTTCGAACTGCTCGGGCGGTCCACCGCTTAAAGCGAATATTCGAAGGAAGAAGGGGTATAGCTCAGTTGGTAGAGCGGCGGTCTCCAAAACCGCAGGTCGTAGGTTCGAGCCCTGCTGCCCCTGCCATTTTCCTTGATTTGACTGGCGCGTCGTTTCGCAGCTTCTTGGGTCGAGGGTTGTGCCGGATTGTCGGCAAATTTTAGAAAACGCCGTATTGCCTCTTGTTAAATCGGGAATCGGTGTTTATGTAGGGTTTAACAGACACGCGGTGCGTGGGGCTGATAGTTTCAGCTTTACGCGCCGTAATTGCGTGGGCAGTCAATGGCATCCAAAACGAATCCACTAGCGTTTCTGCGGCAAGTGCGCTCCGAGACGTCGAAAATCACTTGGCCCTCACGCCGCGAGACGATGATCTCGACGGTGATGGTGCTCGTCATGGTCGTTTTCGCCTCGCTGTTTTTCTTTGCTGCTGACCAGCTCATCGGCTGGATTCTCGGCTACGTGCTGAATACCGGCAATTGATATCGGGTGGAGATGAACATGGCGGCACGTTGGTACATCGTCCACGCTTATTCTAATTTTGAAAAGAAGGTGGCTGAATCCATAGAGGAGAAAGCCAGGCAGAAGGGTCTCGAGCATCTGTTCGAGAAGATCCTTGTGCCGACCGAGAAGGTCGTCGAGGTTCGTCGTGGCCGTAAGGTCGATAGCGAGCGCAAGTTCTTCCCGGGTTACGTGCTGGTGCGCGCCAACCTGACGGATGAAGCTTACCACCTGATCAAGAACACGCCGAAGGTCACTGGCTTTCTCGGCTCCGACAATAAGCCCGTTCCGATTCCGGATTATGAAGCCGAGCGCATTCTCGGTCAGGTCCAGGAAGGCGTCGAGCGGCCGAAGGCTTCCGTATCCTTCGAGATCGGCGAGCAGGTCCGCGTTTCCGATGGTCCGTTCGCATCGTTCAACGGCACGGTTCAGGATGTGGACGAAGAGCGTTCGCGCCTGAAGGTGGAAGTGTCGATTTTCGGCCGTGCTACGCCGGTCGAGCTGGAGTACAGCCAGGTCGAGAAGGTCTGATTGTGATTTCTACGAAAGGTTGGCTTCGCGGCTAGTCTTTCGTTCGAATTTGGATATAAGTGATCGCTTACTTATATCTCGCGGCGAAGCCGCAATCCGCGTGGAAGGGTAGGGTCTTAGCCGGGCCTGGTGATCCGCACCACGCAACCGCAGCCGCCGGAGCGATCCGGCATAGTGGGCCGGGCAACCGGTCATGTAGAAAGGCAGAGAGAAATGGCTAAGAAAGTTGCAGGCCAGCTCAAGCTGCAGGTTAAGGCCGGCTCGGCGAATCCGTCGCCGCCGATCGGTCCTGCGCTTGGTCAGCGTGGCATTAACATCATGGAATTCTGCAAGGCGTTCAATGCCGCCACGCAGGAAATGGAAAAGGGTATGCCGATTCCGGTCGTCATCACCTACTACCAGGACAAGTCCTTCACCTTCATCATGAAGCAGCCGCCGGTCAGCTACTTCCTGAAGAAGGAAGCGAAGATCCAGTCCGGCTCCAAGACCCCGGGCAAGGGCGCCAAGGCTGGCACCCTGAGCAAGGCTCAGGTCAAGGCGATCGCCGAAGCCAAGATGAAGGATCTGAACGCCGCCGATATCGAAGGCGCAATGGCCATGATCGAGGGCTCCGCCCGCGCCATGGGCCTGGAAGTGGTAGGTTAAGACCATGGTAGCTAAGCGTATTCAGAAGATTCGTGAAGGCGTCGATCCGACCAAGCTCTACGCTCTGGATCTGGCCATCGGCATGGTCAAGGAACGTGCCGTCGCCAAGTTCGACGAAACCGTCGAAATCTCGATGAACCTCGGCGTTGACCCGCGTCACGCCGACCAGATGGTTCGCGGCGTCGTCAACCTGCCGAACGGCACGGGCCGTACGGTTCGCGTTGCCGTCTTCGCTCGCGGCGCCAAGGCTGACGAAGCCAAGGCGGCCGGCGCAGACATCGTCGGCGCGGAAGACCTGGTCGAAATCGTTCAGGGCGGCAAGATCGATTTCGATCGCTGCATCGCGACCCCGGACATGATGCCGCTCGTCGGCCGTCTCGGTAAGGTTCTCGGCCCGCGCGGCATGATGCCGAACCCGAAAGTCGGTACCGTCACGATGGACGTCAAGGGTGCTGTCGAAGCATCCAAGGGCGGCGCCGTCGAGTTCCGCGTCGAGAAGGCTGGTATCGTCCATGCCGGTATCGGCAAGGCTTCGTTCGACGCCAAGGCTCTGGAAGAAAACATCCGCGCCTTCGCTGACGCCGTCATCAAGGCGAAGCCGGCTGGCGCCAAGGGCAACTACGTCAAGCGCGTAGCGATCTCCTCGACCATGGGTCCGGGCGTCAAGATCGAGCCGTCCACGGTTACGGCGCCGAGCGCCTAATAATTATACCGGGCTTTGTGCCCGGTATTTAAGAATTCCCGGCCCTTCGGGGCTGGGATTTCCGGAGAAATCCGGAATTCCTGTCCGAGATTGCAGGTGGTTATCCCTTAATCACTCAAGCCTGCATGAGACGGGTAAGACCCGAATTTTGAAGAAGCTTCGCTTCGATGAACTCGGTTCGAGCCTTGGATGCCTTGTGCCTTGGAGCCGTCAGGCTCGAGCGCGAGGGGACAGGATCCTCAAGCGTCGCTTGGGATCTCATTGATCCCAGGAGGCAAAAGGCAACCCGGCAGGCCCGTTAACCCGGTCCTGTCAACTGGAGAAAAGCAGTGGAAAGAGCGGAAAAACGCGAATTCGTCACGGAACTGAACGAAGTCTTCAAGGCTTCGGGCTCGGTTGTCGTGGCCCACTATGCTGGTGCTACAGTCGCTCAGATGAACGATTTTCGTTCTAAGATGCGCGCTGCTGGCGGCACCGTCAAAGTCGCGAAGAACCGCCTGGCCAAAATTGCTCTTCAGGGCACGGATGCGGAAGGGATTTCCAATCTCTTCACCGGTCAGACGCTGATCGCATACAGCACTGATCCGATTACCGCTCCGAAGGTCGTCGTGGATTTCGCCAAGGGCAACGACAAGATCGTTGTTCTGGGCGGCGCCATGGGAACAACAACGCTCAACGCCGAAGGTGTAAAGTCGCTCGCGACCCTGCCTTCGCTGGACGAGCTGCGCGCGAAGCTGCTGGGCATGATCCAGACTCCGGCTACCCGCATCGCAGGTGTTGTTGCAGCGCCGGCAAGCCAGCTTGCTCGCGTGTTCTCGGCCTACGCCAAGAAGGACGAAGCCGCGTAAGGCGGTTTTTCGCTGTTTATAACCAACCAGTTCGAACCGAACAAAAGGAACTACAAAAATGGCTGATCTCGCAAAGATCGTAGACGACCTCTCCTCGCTGACCGTTCTCGAAGCCGCAGAACTGTCGAAGCTTCTCGAAGAAAAGTGGGGCGTTTCCGCCGCTGCTCCGGTAGCTGTTGCTGCCGTTGCTGGTGGTGCTGGCGGCGCTGCTGCAGCTGCTGAAGAAGAAAAGACCGAGTTCGACGTCATCCTCACGGATGCCGGCGCGAACAAGATCAACGTCATCAAGGAAGTCCGCGCCATCACCGGTCTGGGCCTCAAGGAAGCCAAGGACCTCGTTGAAGCCGCTCCGAAGGCTGTCAAGGAAGCTGTTTCCAAGGCTGAAGCTGCTGACATCAAGAAGAAGCTCGAAGACGCCGGCGCTAAGGTCGACGTTAAGTAAGCTTGAAACTGCTTTGGGAGGTGGCATTTTGCTACCTCCCATTTGCCGTTTTTCTGAACGAATTACCCAAAAGCCGCGGGCAAAACGGCTTTTGGGTAATGGGTTCTTCAAGAGGATGGTCTCAAACCGAACCGCGACGCAATCCGGCTGAGCGGTTTTCGGTTAGATAGACGAGATTGAACTACTCATTGATTGATGGGGTCGCCTGGCCAGCGATTCCCATCCGTTGCAGGCCCGGGTGCAGGATTTTAAAGGAGCGACGATGGCTCAGACCCTTTCGTTCAACGGTCGCAGGCGCGTACGCAAGTTTTTTGGTAAGATTCCCGAAGTCGCAGAGATGCCGAACCTCATCGAGGTTCAAAAGGCGTCCTACGATCAGTTTCTCATGGTCGAAGAACCCAAGGGCGGCCGCCCGGACGAAGGTCTTCAGGCCGTTTTCAAGTCGGTTTTCCCGATCACCGACTTCTCCGGCGCTTCCATGCTGGAGTTCGTGTCCTATGAATTCGAGCCGCCGAAGTTCGACGTCGACGAGTGCCGCCAGCGCGACCTGACCTATGCCGCGCCGCTGAAGGTGACCCTCCGTCTGATCGTGTTCGATATTGATGAGGATACGGGCGCGAAGTCCATCAAGGACATCAAGGAACAGAGCGTCTACATGGGCGACATGCCGCTCATGACGAACAACGGTACGTTCATCGTGAACGGCACCGAGCGCGTGATCGTGTCCCAGATGCACCGTTCGCCGGGCGTCTTCTTCGACCACGACAAGGGCAAGAGCCATTCTTCCGGCAAGCTTCTCTTCGCCGCTCGCGTCATCCCGTATCGCGGTTCCTGGCTCGATATCGAATTCGACGCCAAGGACATCGTCTATGCCCGTATCGACCGTCGCCGCAAGATTCCGGTGACGTCGCTGCTGATGGCACTCGGCATGGATGGCGAAGAAATCCTGTCGACCTTCTACACGAAGTCGCTCTACCAGCGCGACGGCGATGGCTGGCGCATTCCCTTCAAGGCGGAAACGCTGAAGGGCGCCAAGACCGTTGCCGACATGATCGATGCCGACACCGGTGAAGTCGTGGTCGAAGGCGGCAAGAAGCTCACGCCGCGCCTGCTGCGTCAGCTTCAGGACAAGGGCCTCAAGGCTCTGAAGGCGACCGACGAAGAGCTGTATGGCCTCTTCCTGGCGGAAGACATCGTCAATTTCCAGACCGGTGAGATCTACCTCGAAGCCGGCGACGAAATCGACGAGAAGACCCTGCCTGTCATCCTGAAGGCCGGCTTCGACGAGATCCCGATCCTCGGCATCGATCACATCAATGTTGGCGCCTACATCCGCAATACGCTGTCGGCTGACAAGAACGAGAACCGCCAGGACGCTCTGTTCGACATCTACCGCGTCATGCGTCCGGGTGAACCGCCGACCATGGAATCGGCCGAAGCCATGTTCAACTCGCTATTCTTCGATGCGGAGCGTTACGATCTCTCCGCCGTTGGCCGCGTGAAGATGAACATGCGTCTCGACCTCGACGTCGAAGACACCGTCCGCATCCTGCGCAAGGACGACATCCTGGCCGTGGTCAAGATGCTCGTCGAGCTGCGCGACGGCAAGGGCGAGATCGACGACATCGACAACCTCGGCAACCGCCGCGTCCGTTCGGTCGGCGAGCTGATGGAAAATCAGTATCGTCTCGGCTTGCTGCGCATGGAACGTGCGATCAAGGAACGTATGTCCTCGATCGAAATCGACACGGTCATGCCGCAGGATCTGATCAACGCAAAGCCGGCCGCTGCTGCCGTCCGCGAATTCTTCGGCTCCTCGCAGCTGTCGCAGTTCATGGACCAGGTGAACCCGCTTTCGGAAATCACTCACAAGCGTCGTCTTTCGGCTCTCGGCCCGGGCGGTCTGACCCGCGAGCGCGCCGGCTTCGAAGTCCGCGACGTTCATCCGACGCACTACGGTCGTATTTGCCCGATCGAAACGCCGGAAGGTCCGAACATCGGTCTCATCAACTCGCTGGCGACCTTTGCCCGCGTCAACAAGTACGGCTTCATCGAAAGCCCTTATCGCCGTATCATCGACGGTAAGGTGACCAACGACGTGCTCTACCTCTCCGCCATGGAAGAGGCGAAGTACTACGTTGCTCAGGCCAATGCCGAGCTCGACGCCGACGGCTCCTTCATCGAGGAATTCGTCGTTTGCCGTCATGCCGGCGAAGTCATGCTCGCTCCGCGCGACAACATCAACCTGATGGACGTCTCGCCGAAGCAGCTGGTTTCGGTTGCTGCCGCTCTGATCCCGTTCCTGGAAAACGACGACGCCAACCGCGCGCTCATGGGCTCGAACATGCAGCGTCAGGCCGTGCCGCTTCTGCGTGCCGAAGCTCCGTTCGTCGGTACCGGCATGGAGCCGGTCGTCGCGCGTGACTCCGGTGCTGCTATCGGCGCCCGTCGCGGCGGTGTGGTTGACCAGGTCGACGCAACGCGTATCGTTATCCGCGCCACCGAAGACCTCGATCCGTCGAAGTCCGGCGTCGATATCTACCGCCTGATGAAGTTCCAGCGTTCGAACCAAAACACCTGCGTCAACCAGCGTCCGCTGGTCACCGTCGGTGATGTGGTCAACAAGGGCGACATCCTGGCAGACGGTCCGTCGACCGACCTCGGCGATCTGGCTCTCGGCCGGAACGTGCTCGTCGCGTTCATGCCGTGGAACGGCTACAACTACGAAGACTCGATCCTGCTCTCCGAGCGTATCGTTGCCGACGACGTGTTCACCTCCATCCACATCGAGGAATTCGAAGTGATGGCACGCGACACCAAGCTCGGTCCGGAAGAAATCACCCGCGACATTCCGAACGTTTCGGAAGAAGCGCTGAAGAACCTGGACGAAGCCGGCATCGTTTACATCGGTGCGGAAGTCCAGCCGGGCGATATCCTTGTCGGCAAGATCACGCCGAAGGGCGAAAGCCCGATGACGCCGGAAGAAAAGCTTCTGCGCGCCATCTTCGGTGAAAAGGCATCGGACGTTCGCGATACCTCCATGCGCATGCCGCCCGGTACCTACGGTACGGTCGTCGAAGTTCGCGTCTTCAACCGTCACGGCGTCGAAAAGGACGAACGTGCCATGGCGATCGAGCGCGAAGAGATCGAACGCCTTGCCAAGGACCGCGACGACGAGCAGGCAATCCTCGACCGTAACGTCTACGGCCGTCTGGTCGAAATGCTGCGTGGTCAGGTTGCTCTTGCTGGTCCGAAGGGCTTCAAGAAGGGCACGGAACTGTCGAACGCCGTCGTTTCCGAGTATCCGCGTTCGCAGTGGTGGATGTTCGCCGTCGAGGACGAAAAGGTCCAGAGCGAGCTCGAAGCCCTGCGTGGCCAGTATGACGAATCCAAGTCGCGCCTTGAACAGCGCTTCATGGACAAGGTCGAAAAGGTCCAGCGCGGCGACGAAATGCCTCCGGGCGTCATGAAGATGGTCAAGGTCTTCGTCGCTGTTAAGCGCAAGATCCAGCCGGGCGACAAGATGGCAGGTCGTCACGGGAACAAGGGCGTGGTCTCGCGCATTGTTCCGGTCGAGGACATGCCGTTCCTGGAAGACGGTACGCATGTCGATATCGTGCTGAACCCGCTGGGCGTGCCCTCGCGCATGAACGTCGGTCAGATTCTCGAAACGCACCTCGGTTGGGCTTGCGCCGGCATGGGTCGTCAGATCGGCGAACTGATCGAAGCCTACAAGGCAAGCGGCAACATCGAGCCTCTGCGCAAGACGATCGATCTGGTCGTCGGCGATGGCCCGAAGAGCGACGACGTTCACGAGTACGACGATGCATCGGTGCTGCGTCTGGCCGATCAGTGGAAGCGCGGCGTGTCCATCGCGACCCCGGTCTTCGACGGCGCTGGCGAAGCGGATGTCAATCACATGCTGGCGATGGCAGGTCTCAAGCAGACCGGTCAGTCGACACTGTACGACGGTCGTACCGGCGAGCAGTTCGACCGCCAGGTTACGGTTGGCTACATCTACATGCTGAAGCTGAACCACCTTGTCGACGACAAGATCCACGCCCGTTCGATCGGTCCGTACTCGCTCGTCACCCAGCAGCCGCTGGGCGGTAAGGCGCAGTTCGGCGGCCAGCGCTTCGGCGAAATGGAGGTCTGGGCGCTTGAAGCTTACGGTGCAGCCTACACGCTGCAGGAAATGCTCACGGTCAAGTCGGACGACGTGGCCGGCCGTACCAAGGTCTACGAAGCCATCGTGCGTGGCGACGATACCTTCGAGGCGGGCATTCCAGAAAGCTTCAACGTTCTCGTCAAGGAAATGCGCTCGCTGGGCCTCAGCGTCGAACTGGAAAATTCCAAGGTCGACGATCTGCAGACGGCAAGCCAGCTTCCGGACGCAGCCGAGTAATAGCCTGCGGGTGCGCGCTGTCGGTCAGCGCGCACTCCTTGGAATATTGCAGCGCCGTTGGCGTCCTCCTGGATGCATGGCGCCGCAAGGCGGTTTTAAAGCGTCAGTCCGGTTCCCGGGATTTGCCGGCACTGTTCGCAATTCGAGGGCGTTTCGCCCCTAAAGGAGATAGGCATGAACCAAGAGGTCATGAATCTTTTCAATCCGCAGGTGCCTGCGCAGAATTTCGATTCCATCCGGATTTCGATTGCGTCGCCGGAGAAGATTCTTTCCTGGTCTTATGGCGAGATCAAGAAGCCGGAAACGATCAACTATCGTACGTTCAAGCCGGAACGCGATGGTCTTTTCTGCGCACGAATCTTCGGGCCGATCAAGGACTACGAATGCTTGTGCGGCAAGTACAAGCGCATGAAGTACAAGGGCATCATCTGCGAAAAGTGCGGCGTCGAAGTCACGCTGTCGCGCGTTCGCCGTGAGCGCATGGGCCATATCGAGCTCGCCGCTCCCGTTGCCCACATCTGGTTCCTGAAGTCGCTGCCTTCGCGCATTTCGACGCTGCTCGACATGACGCTGAAGGATGTGGAGCGCGTGCTCTACTTCGAAAACTACATCGTCACCGAGCCGGGCCTGACTGCTCTTAAGGAGCATCAGCTGCTCTCTGAAGAAGAGTACATGCTCGCTGTCGACGAGTATGGCGAAGACCAGTTCACCGCCATGATCGGCGCTGAAGCGATCTACGAGATGCTGGCCAGCATGAATCTCGAAAAGATCGCCGGCGACCTGCGTTCCGAGCTTGCCGACACCACGTCGGATCTCAAGCAGAAGAAGCTGATGAAGCGCCTGAAGATCGTCGAGAACTTCATGGAGTCGGGCAACCGTCCGGAATGGATGATCATGAAGGTCGTCCCCGTCATCCCGCCGGACCTGCGCCCGCTGGTTCCGCTCGATGGCGGCCGCTTCGCGACCTCGGATCTGAACGATCTGTACCGCCGCGTCATCAACCGTAACAACCGTCTGAAGCGCCTCATCGAACTGCGCGCTCCGGGCATCATCATCCGCAACGAAAAGCGCATGCTGCAGGAATCTGTCGATGCGCTGTTCGACAATGGCCGTCGCGGCCGCGTCATCACCGGCGCCAACAAGCGTCCGCTGAAGTCGCTGTCAGACATGCTCAAGGGCAAGCAGGGCCGCTTCCGTCAGAACCTGCTCGGCAAGCGCGTCGACTATTCCGGCCGTTCGGTCATCGTGACCGGTCCGGAACTGAAGCTGCACCAGTGCGGTCTGCCGAAGAAGATGGCGCTCGAGCTGTTCAAGCCGTTCATCTATGCCCGCCTCGACGCGAAGGGTTACTCCTCCACCGTCAAGCAGGCCAAGAAGCTGGTCGAGAAGGAAAAGCCGGAAGTCTGGGATATCCTCGATGAGGTCATCCGCGAGCATCCCGTTCTCCTGAACCGCGCACCGACGCTGCACCGCCTGGGCATCCAGGCCTTCGAACCCACGCTGGTCGAAGGCAAGGCCATCCAGCTGCATCCGCTCGTCTGCACGGCCTTCAACGCCGACTTCGACGGTGACCAGATGGCCGTTCACGTGCCGCTCTCGCTGGAAGCCCAGCTGGAAGCCCGCGTGCTGATGATGTCGACCAACAACATTCTGCACCCGGCAAACGGCGCGCCGATCATCGTTCCCTCGCAGGATATGGTTCTTGGCCTGTACTATCTGTCGATCCTGAACCAGAATGAACCGGGCGAAGGAATGGCCTTCTCGGATCTCGGTGAGCTGCATCACGCGCTTGAAAACAAGGTCGTGACGCTGCATTCGAAGATTCGTGGCCGCTTCAAGTCGATCGGCGAAGATGGCAAGCCCTATTCGAAGATCTATGAAACGACCCCCGGCCGTCTGCTGATCGGCGAACTCCTGCCGAAGCATGGCAAGGTGACCTTCGACATCTGCAACCAGGAAATGACCAAGAAGAACATCTCCAAGATGATCGACACGGTCTACCGCCATTGCGGCCAGAAGGACACGGTCATTTTCTGCGACCGCATCATGCAGCTCGGCTTCTCGCATGCCTGCCGCGCCGGCATTTCGTTCGGCAAGGACGACATGGTCATTCCGGACACCAAGGTTAAGATTGTCGGCGATACCGAAGCACTCGTGAAGGAATACGAGCAGCAGTACAATGACGGTCTCATCACCCAGGGCGAAAAGTACAACAAGGTTGTCGACGCCTGGGGTAAGGCCACGGAGAAGGTCGCCGAAGAGATGATGGCCCGCATTAAGGCCGTTGAATTCGACGAGAAGACCGGTCGCCAGAAGCCGATGAACTCGATCTACATGATGAGCCACTCCGGTGCTCGTGGTTCTCCGAACCAGATGCGCCAGCTGGGCGGCATGCGCGGCCTCATGGCCAAGCCGTCGGGCGAAATCATCGAGACGCCGATCATCTCGAACTTCAAGGAAGGTCTCACCGTTAACGAGTACTTCAACTCGACCCACGGTGCCCGTAAGGGTCTGGCCGACACCGCCTTGAAGACCGCGAACTCGGGCTACCTGACCCGCCGTCTTGTCGACGTCGCGCAGGATTGCATCGTCACGCACGTCGATTGCGGTACCGAAAACGGCCTCACCATGACCGCTATCGTCGATGCCGGTCAGGTCGTTGCCTCGCTCGGCGCCCGCATCCTCGGTCGTACGGCCCTGGACGATATCGATCATCCGGTCACGGGTGAGCGCATCGTCGACGCCGGCAAGATGATCCTGGAACCGGATGTCATCGAGATCGAGAAGGCCGGTATCCAGTCGATCCGCATCCGTTCGGCCCTGACCTGCGAAATCCAGACGGGCGTCTGCTCGGTCTGCTACGGTCGTGACCTTGCTCGCGGTACGCCTGTCAACATCGGTGAAGCTGTCGGTGTTATCGCCGCACAGTCGATCGGTGAGCCGGGCACCCAGCTGACCATGCGTACCTTCCACTTGGGCGGCACGGCGACCGTGGTCGACCAGTCGTTCCTGGAAGCTTCGTATGAAGGCACTGTTCAGATCAAGAACCGCAACATGCTGCGCAACTCCGACGGCAACCTGGTTGCCATGGGCCGCAACATGACGGTCCAGATCCTGGACGAACGCGGTGTCGAGCGCTCCTCGCAGCGCGTTGCCTACGGTTCGAAGCTGTATGTCGACGACGGCGACAAGGTGAAGCGCGGTCAGCGTCTGGCGGAGTGGGACCCCTATACCCGTCCGATGATGACGGAAGTGGCCGGTACGGTTCACTTCGAAGATGTCGTCGACGGTCTCTCGGTTCTCGAAGCGACGGACGAGTCTACCGGCATCACCAAGCGTCAGGTTATCGACTGGCGCTCGACGCCGCGCGGTTCCGATCTGAAACCGGCGATCGTCGTCAAGGACGCCAGCGGCAATGTCGCCAAGCTCTCGCGCGGTGGCGAAGCCCGCTTCCTGCTCTCGGTCGACGCTATCCTGTCGGTCGAGCCGGGCACGAAGGTGTCGCAGGGTGACGTTCTCGCCCGTTCGCCGCTGGAAAGCGCCAAGACCAAGGACATCACCGGTGGTCTGCCGCGCGTTGCCGAACTGTTCGAAGCTCGTCGTCCGAAGGACCATGCTATCATCGCAGAGATCGATGGTACGATCCGCCTCGGCCGCGACTACAAGAACAAGCGTCGCGTCATCATCGAGCCGGCGGAAGACGGTGTCGAGCCGGTCGAATACCTGATCCCGAAGGGCAAGCCCTTCCACCTTCAGGAAGGCGACTATATCGAAAAGGGTGATTACATCCTCGACGGTAACCCGGCTCCGCACGACATCCTGGCGATCAAGGGCGTGGAGGCTCTGGCTTCCTACCTGGTCAACGAAATCCAGGAAGTCTATCGCTTGCAGGGCGTTGTCATCAACGACAAGCACATCGAAGTGATTGTCCGTCAGATGCTGCAGAAGGTTGAGATCACCGATGCAGGCGACAGCCAGTACATCGTCGGCGACAACGTCGACCGTATCGAGCTGGAAGACGCCAACGACCGCCTGATCGAAGAAGGCAAGAAGCCCGCTTATGGCGATCCGGTTCTGCTTGGTATCACCAAGGCATCGCTGCAGACGCCGTCCTTCATCTCGGCTGCATCCTTCCAGGAAACGACGAAGGTGCTGACCGAAGCTGCAATCGCCGGCAAGACCGACGGTCTGCAGGGCCTGAAGGAAAACGTCATCGTCGGCCGCCTGATCCCGGCCGGTACCGGCGGTACCATGACGCAGATCCGCCGTATCGCTACGGCTCGCGACGAGCTTATCCTCGAAGAGCGTCGCAAGGGCACGGGCGCCGGCGTAGCAACGCCGATGCTGCAGGATCTCGCCAGCGAGAACAGCCCGGCCGAATAAGCCGGCAGCGAATGTGAAAAAATCAAAACCGCCCGGAGCGATCCGGGCGGTTTCTTTTTGTGCATAACGAAATCGATGAGGTGAGGGGATGCCGCCTTCATCAGGCGGCGTCCGATCAGCGGAAGCGGATGATCGCGACTTCGCCTTCGAGCGCGCCTTGATAGGCGGAGGCATGCGGCTCTTCGTCCGGAATATCCGTCAAGAGCCCAATCTGGTCGAGGTCGGCCTCGATGAAGCCTTCTTCGGCAAGAGCGTTCAGTGCCTCACGCACGGCGGTATCATCGTCTGGCGCTTTCAGCATGACGTGCAGGTCGATGCCTTCGCCGCCATCGGTCTCGTAACCCTTGCCGATGATGATGAAGACCATGGGACCGTCGGAATTGTTGTCGTTGTCTGGCGCTGTAATCATGAGTCTTCCTTCGGGAGTGTCGAATCGACCCGGCGATTCCTTTTCGCCGCGCGGGTCCGTCGGATGGAAATGTTCTTCGGTGATTCCTTATAGGGATTTTGACGAAATACCAAAGTCCATCTTGCCGAAGGGGCGGCATTTCCGTATCCAATGCGCCAAATGGCTGGTTTGGCCGGGGTTTCAGGGCTTTGTGACAAAGATAATTTCTTAACCGGCCTTGACGAACCGGCGGGAAACCAGTAGTACCGCCGCCATCGGAACCCATGTGAGGCATGGCTATTCGGGGCGACGCGCCCTGGAGTTCACCTCAAACAAGGTTCTAAACGCACGTTGAAGACACGAATGCTGCACGCACGACGCCACTTTTGGTGTCCTCTGCTTTTTTGTGGTCCATCTGCGAGAGCGGATCGGGCCACGTTTTGCGCATTGAGACGAACGTGTGTCGTTGCCGGTGACGGCGCAAGTGAAGCCCGTAAGGGTGTCGACATAGATTTACAAGGGATGGTTGAATGCCTACCGTAAACCAGCTGATCCGCAAGCCTCGCCAGGCGCAGGTAAAGCGTAATAAGGTTCCCGCTCTCCAGGAGAACCCGCAGAAGCGCGGCGTTTGCACCCGCGTCTACACGACGACGCCGAAGAAGCCGAACTCGGCTCTGCGTAAGGTCGCAAAGATCCGCCTGACCAACGGCTTCGAAGTCATTGGTTACATCCCCGGCGAAGGTCACAACCTTCAGGAGCACTCTGTCGTCATGATCCGTGGCGGCCGCGTTAAGGACCTTCCGGGTGTTCGCTACCACATCATCCGCGGCGTTCTCGATACCCAGGGTGTCAAGAACCGCAAGCAGCGCCGTTCCAAGTACGGTGCAAAGCGTCCGAAGTAATTCGGTTTTTTAGATAATCCGGTGCTGCGCGAGGTTCTCCGCGTGGTGAAGCGCCGCAAAAGTTGAGAGACGAGAAGTTATATGTCCAGACGTCACAGAGCAGAAAAGCGCGAGATCAACCCGGACCCGAAGTTCGGCGATCTGGTCGTTACCAAGTTCATGAATGCCATCATGCTCGACGGCAAGAAGTCCGTAGCTGAAAACATCGTATATGGCGCGTTTGACGCCGTGCAGGGCAAGGCAAAGCAGGAGCCGCTCGGCGTGTTCCATCAGGCTTTGGATAACATCGCTCCGCACGTTGAAGTCCGCTCGCGCCGCGTTGGTGGTGCTACGTATCAGGTTCCGGTCGACGTACGCCCTGAGCGCCGTCAGGCTCTGGCCATCCGCTGGCTGATCACCGCCGCTCGCAAGCGTAATGAGACGACGATGGTCGACCGTCTGTGCGGCGAACTTCTCGATGCCTCCAACAACCGCGGCGCTGCCGTCAAGAAGCGCGAAGACACGCACAAGATGGCTGATGCCAACCGTGCGTTCTCGCATTATCGCTGGTAATCCCGAACGGTTTCGGAAAGGCAGTCCATTATGGCTCGCGAATATAAAATCGAAGACTACCGCAATTTCGGTATCATGGCGCACATCGACGCCGGCAAGACCACGACCACCGAGCGTATTCTTTACTACACCGGCAAGTCGCACAAGATCGGCGAAGTGCACGACGGCGCAGCCACCATGGACTGGATGGAGCAGGAGCAGGAGCGTGGCATCACGATCACCTCCGCTGCCACGACCACCTTCTGGAAGGGCCGCGACGGCAAGACCCGCCGCTTCAACATCATCGACACTCCCGGCCACGTCGACTTCACCATCGAAGTCGAGCGTTCGCTGCGCGTTCTCGACGGTGCCATCGCTCTGCTCGACGCCAATGCCGGCGTTGAGCCGCAGACGGAAACTGTATGGCGTCAGGCCGAGAAGTATCATGTTCCGCGCATGATCTTCTGCAACAAGATGGACAAGACCGGCGCTGACTTCTATCGCTCGGTCGAGATGATCAAGACCCGCCTCGGCGCAACCGCCGTCGTCATGCAGCTGCCGATCGGCGCTGAAAGCGATTTCAAGGGCGTTGTCGACCTGATCGAGATGAACGCCCTCATCTGGCGCGACGAGTCGCTCGGCGCTCAGTGGGACGTGGTCGAGATCCCGGAAGACATGAAGGCCAAGGCTGCCGAATACCGCGAAAAGCTGATCGAGACCGTTGTCGAGATCGATGAAGCCGCGACGGAAGCCTACCTCGAAGGCAACCTGCCTGACAACGATCAGATCCGCGCGCTCGTTCGTCGCGGCACGATCGACGTCAAGTTCCATCCGATGTTCTGCGGCACCGCCTTCAAGAACAAGGGCGTCCAGCCGCTGCTCGACGCCGTTGTCGATTACCTGCCGTCGCCGCTCGACATTCCGGCGATCAAGGGCATCGACTTCAAGACGGAAGCCGAAATCGAACGCCACGCTGACGACAGCGAGCCGTTGTCCATGCTGGCATTCAAGATCATGAACGACCCCTTCGTCGGTTCGCTCACCTTCGCCCGCATCTACTCCGGCAAGCTCGAGAAGGGTGCATCGGTCATCAACACGGTCAAGGACAAGCGCGAGCGCGTCGGCCGTATGCTGCAGATGCACTCGAACTCGCGTGAAGACATCGAAGAAGCCTTCGCTGGCGACATCGTTGCTCTGGCCGGCCTCAAGGAAACCACCACTGGCGATACGCTCTGCGATCCGCTGAAGCCGGTTATCCTTGAGCGCATGGAATTCCCCGAGCCGGTCATCCAGATCGCGATCGAGCCGAAGACCAAGGGCGACCAGGAAAAGATGGGCCTCGCGCTCAACCGTCTGGCTGCTGAAGATCCGTCCTTCCGCGTGAAGACGGACCAGGAATCGGGTCAGACGATCATCGCCGGCATGGGTGAACTTCACCTCGACATCATCGTCGACCGTATGCGTCGTGAATTCAAGGTTGAAGCGACTGTCGGCGCGCCGCAGGTTGCTTACCGCGAAACCATTACGCGTCAGACGGAAAAGGACTACACCCACAAGAAGCAGTCGGGTGGTACCGGTCAGTTCGCTCGCGTCAAGATCGTGTTCGAACCGAACCCGGACGGCGACGACTTCAAGTTCGAGTCCAAGATCGTCGGCGGTTCCGTTCCGAAGGAATACATCCCGGGCGTTCAGAAGGGTATCGAAAGCGTCCTGTCTTCTGGTCCGCTGGCTGGCTTCCCGATGCTCGGCGTCAAGGCGACGCTCGTTGACGGCGCCTTCCACGATGTTGACTCGTCGGTTCTGGCCTTCGAAATCGCTTCCCGCGCTTGCTTCCGTGAAGCAGCCCGCGAAGCTGGCGCCCAGCTCCTCGAGCCGATGATGAAGGTCGAAGTCGTGACGCCGGAAGATTACGTCGGCGACGTCATCGGCGACCTGAACTCGCGTCGTGGCCAGATCCAGGGCCAGGAAAGCCGCGGTATCGCTGTTGTCATCAACGCGAACGTCCCGCTGGCGAACATGTTCAAGTACGTCGATAACCTGCGTTCGATGTCTCAGGGCCGTGCACAGTACACGATGACCTTCGATCATTACGCGCCGGTTCCGTCGAACGTCGCACAGGAAATCCAGGCAAAGTATTCCGGTCAGAAGTGACCGGAATACCAATTGACCGATAACAAGAATTGATCCCTCAGGGGACAGGAAAACGGAGAGCCGAAAATGGCAAAGAGTAAGTTTGAGCGCAATAAGCCGCACGTTAACATTGGTACGATCGGTCACGTTGACCACGGCAAGACGTCCTTGACGGCAGCGATCA
>NZ_JAQJCG010000043.1:0-19499 GCF_030182565.1 Rhizobium centroccidentale
CTGGCCCACACCTTCTTCCGAGATGAAGGAGACGCGCATGAAGAACATGCCGGTGTCGAGATCGTCGAACTGGCTGGAGTCGACGATGTTGCAGCCCTCGCCGGCCAGATAGTTCGAGATCGCCGCAACAATCCCACGCGTCGATTTGCACGCAACTGTCAATACATAGCTCGTCATGTCTCTTCTCTTCTATCCCGAGGATGTCCGCCTGCTTAGATGAAATCGGAGGTCTGGGAAATACCTCCCCCCAGCCATGTTTCGACGGATATTTAGGCAGGATGGCGGGCAAAAAGCCGTTCCCGTTGCGTCTTCGAACGGCGTATCCCCGCCTCAGCCGCTGGTTGCCAGCGAAAGCTCTTGTGGCCGTTTTGCCAGGCTTCCCTCGTTGAATTTCAGGAATCCCACAAGAAGCCAGACGAGCCCGGCCGTTTTCATGGAAAAGATGGCCGTCGAGCCGATCATCAGATTGAGGAAGAGGAAAAGGGAAAGCGCATGGCCGAGGCGCCGCTGATTGACCGTCTCGCCGCCCGGATAGAGCGAGGCGTAGAGCCAGAACAGGATCAGGCCGAAGATGGTGGCGCCATAGATGATGTAGACATATCCGCTGTCGAAGAAGATGCCGACCTGATCGAGCTGCAAGCCGATCGTGCTCTGCAGATCCATGCCTAGGAAGGCTTTCACCGTGCCATTGATGCGCCCGACGAAATTATCGCCCGTCACGCTCGGCTCGAGCGCGTGAATGACGAAGCCGACAACGATGATCCCGGGCATTGTCAGCAGGTCGAGCGTCTTCGGGAGCCACGGATAGATGAAGTAGCCGGCCACGCAGATGAGGCTGAAGATCAGCATCGTGCGCGTGTCGTTCGTCAACAGGATCAGCACGACCGTCGAGAAGAATAGCAGCCGTTCCAGCAATCCCAGGCGATTGGAAAAGCTGATCAGATACAGCACCATCACGCCGCAGAAATTGGCAAGCGAGACCTGCTCCAGGAAGATGGAGGACGACCGGTGGTCGATCAGGCCGAAAGAAAACCGGCCCTCGAAGCCGAGCGCACCGCGAAACAGGCCGATATCGCTGTAGGTCGCCGGCGGCACGCCACGCGTATTCTGGAAATATTCGGCCGGATGGAACAGCGCGACATATTCCTTGACCGACACGATTTCCAGCACAAGCACGGCAAGCACGATGAAGCATGAAATCTTGAAAGCAAGCTTGACGGTGCGCTCGTTGGCCAGCCGCCCCATGATTGAAAAGGCAAAAATGATCATCACGTTGCGGAGATGATCGATATAGGCCTGCTTGTTGATGGCGATGACGAAAACCGTCAGCACGATCGTCAGCAGCAGGTAAAGGAGCGGTGCTATGTCCTCCTCATATATGCCTTTCGTCAGCAGATAGGTGAAAGCGGCGACCTGCAGCAATATTTCGGACAAGACGACCGCGCTCGGCGTCAGCGGCGTGACATTGTGATTGATGAAGGCAAGGATGCAGTTATAGCAGACCGCAAGCAGCGAAATCGTGAGAATGACGAAATTGATCGGCTGCTTTTCGCCTGAACGTTGCATGAGATATCCGAGGTCGTGGCGTCTTCACTGGCCGCGGCAGCATATCAGCCCGATGATTCGCGACAAAGAGCCGGCTCTCCGTTACCGATCATTTCGCAGGCTTGACCAGCGCGCATGAAGGCGCCAGCGACACCTTTCGGCTCAGGCCTTCGGCAAGAACCTTCATCTGCGGTTTGTCGCGGCCATTGCGGGGCTGGACGTTGAGCGGCTCCTCCGGCGGCCACCAGTCGCCAGCGGCCCAGTAGGTCCAGCCGAGCCATACGTCGCCGTTGGCGTTCATGATGTCGAGAACCTGCTTGAGACCGTCGAGGCAACCATCATTGGCGGCGACGCCGAATTCGCCCAGAAATCCGCGTTTGCCGTTCTTGCGCAGCCAGTCGGTGACGTCGCTCATGCCCTTCACGGCATTGTCGGTGCCGTCGCAGACCGGGTGCGTGCCCGAGCTGTCCGAATCCAGATATTGGTGAAATTCGAAGGCGTAGAAATCGATCGGATCCTTGATGCCGAGCATCACCGTTCCGTTTGCGCCCCCGCCAAGCACATCGGCCGACCAGCTGTGTGCGCCCGTCCAGTTCGTTCCGGGTACGAGGATGAGATTGCGTGCGCCGACGGTGCGGATGCTGCGGATGGCGGTATTGGCAAGTTCAAGCCAATCGGGCGCCTTGAGGTCGTGTGGCTCGTTCATCAGGCCGAAGGCGACGCCCTTCCGATTGGCGAATTCGACTGCAAGCCGCGCCCAGAAATCGCCGAAAGCGAGATCGGTCGCGGGCGGCTGCTTGAGCTGCGTCTTGTCGTAATAGGCGTAGTTATGAGGATCGAGAACGACTGCCATTCCGTGTTTCTGAATGAGATCGACGGCATCCTTCAGCCGTTGCAGTTCGTCGCCATCGAGGGGCGCTCCGAGCACGGGCTGCAGCCGTTCCCAACGGAAGGGCAGGCGGATCGTGTTCATGCCCTTTTCCGCGAAATAACGCACGGTCTGTTCTGACGGATAGGTGTAATTGACATTGATGACCCCGCCGCGTTCGCCATATTCCGCGCCGGACAGATTGACGCCGCGATAGCACAGTTGCGCGGCGGCAAATGCGCCTCCTGCGTGCGTCGTGAAAGCGAGCATGACGGCCGCGGCCAGCAGGCGTCGCAGAGATTTCGTCATCGATGCGGTCATAGCATGCCCCTGTCTTCCGTGCGGCTTGCTTTTCATAGGAAGTATGGTGTTGAGCAATAATGAAAGGATGGGTTGCGTTGATGGTCGCGGCGCGATTTCCTGGAAGCGTCCTTAATGTTCCGTTAGCCAAACGTTTCTAAACTTCGGGCGTCTGCTGCGTGGAATCCGCCCGCGAAGCACTGAAAGTCTGCAATGAGCTCAATGGAACGAAGCCAGCGATCGGACCGACTTGCGGGTTGGCGCGACACCGAGCCGTCTGATGTACGGCGCGATGGCGTGCGCCTGCGCAGTCCCGTCTTGCGTCCTCGGGATTTCGTTGCCGCTGCCGAGCCCATAGCAGATTCCGAGGAGCTTGAGGCGCCCATTCCGGAAGCCGCCGTTCCGCAAAGCCCGCCGAAGCGATCCGATGTGAAGGAGTCGGTGGTCCCGCGCCCCATTGCCGAGCCGGTTGTCGCTGCGGCGATCCCGACCGTGGAGCAGGTTGCGGTTGCTCCGGTATTTGCCGCTGCTCCGGCGGCATCGCTACTGCCGGCAAAGTTGCCGTTGCTTGATCTTCGGTCGGCCATCGCTTCGATCTGGGCGAGGAAATTTGTGGTTCTTGCCCTGGCAGGCGCCGGCGCCGTTCTGGGCGGAGCGGTCATTCCCCTTATTCCGCAGAAATTCACCGCCGAGACCAGCCTCTATTTCGACCCTCGGCCGGTCGGAGGCTCCGATTCTGCCCAGCAGGCGCCGACGCCGCCGGAATTGATCACGACGATGATCGACAGCCAGACGCAGATTCTGTCTTCCGGCAAGGTGCTGGGGCGCGTCGTCGATGCGCTGAAACTCGATCAGGATCCGAAATTCAATGGCGGCGCCACCGGCGAGGCGGCAAAATATGTGGCCACTGCTGCCTTGGCGAAAGCCGTGCAGATCGCCCGCGAGTCCAGCACCTACGTCGTCAACGCGAAGGTGACGACGGGCGACCCTCAAAAATCGGCCGGGATCGCCAACCAGCTGGTGAGCTCCTTCATGGAGGAAGAGAGCAAGGCGGCTGCTAGCACCTACAAGAGCAGCAATACGGCGCTCGATTCCCGCCTGGAGGATCTGCGCCAGCAGGTACTGTCAGCCGAAAAGGCAGTCGAAACCTATCGCGCCGACAACGACATGGTGGCCGTCGAGGGCAATCTGATCTCCGACAAGCGCCTGACCGCCTTGAACGATCTATTGGTGACAGCCCAGCAGAAGACGATCGAGGCAAGAGCCCGCGCGGACGCGGCCGGCAAGCTTAGCTTTGAAGATGTGGTCTCCAACAATCCGTCCGCAGGGGTGACATCGACGGCTTTGAGCAGCCTGCGGCAGCAATATGCGACGATGGCGGCCAATGTCGGCAGCCTTCAAAGCCAGCTCGGCGCTCGCCATCCGCGCCTGCTTGCCGCGAAATCGTCGCTGGATAGCCTCGCCGCCGAAATTCGCGCGGAGCTGCAGCGGCAGATGACCTCGGCCCGCGCCGATTACGAGCAGGCGCAGAAGGCCGAACAGGATATCGCCAAGGAACTTGCCGTGCAGAAGGCCTCGCAGGTCAACACCTCGGGCAAGCTTGTGGGCCTGAACGAGCTGCAGCGCAAGGCGACCGCGGCTCGCGACCTCTATGAATCGCTGCTGAAGCGGTCCGGTCAGGCGAGCGATGCTAAGGATCTGTCGCAGAGCAATATCCGCGTGATCTCGGAGGCGGAGCCGCCGCTGAAAGCCGATGGGCCGAGCCGCAAGGTGATGATGGTGGCCGGCCTGATCGCCGGCGCAATATTTGGTGCCGGTCTTGGCATGGCGTTTGCCATTCTCCTCGGCCTGTTTCGGCATCCCGTCATCCGTGGCTATTTCGGCAAGTGATCATCGTTTTCCCCTTTCGCATCGGCGGCCTTTTTCAGCATCGATGGTGCAATTGCGCGCCGACTGTTCTAAATGTAAATCGGCGCTGGGAATGATTGGATCTTGCTAATGGAGCACGATACGGTCATTAGGCGTTGTGCGATACTTTGTGAGACAATCTATGCGAGAAAAGCGGTGCGTTGCTCCGATGACTGGCGCCGGGGAAAGCTGACCGATGGTGCCCGCGGATAAACTCGTTCTGCCGTTTCTGGCGTTGCCGCGCTCCACCAAGCGCGCGCTTGCGCTGCTGGTCGATGCCAGCCTGTGTGTGCTGACGGTCTGGTTTGCCTATTGTCTTCGCCTCGACGACTGGGTCATCCTCGAAGGTGTCGAGTGGCTGCCGGCGGTCGTTTCGCTTCTGCTTGCCATTCCGATCTTCATCGTCCTCGGCCTCTATCGCGCCATATTCCGCTATGCGGGTCTTTCGGCTTTCGTTACGGTCGTCAAGGCGGTGGCGATCTATGCCCTCGCTTTCATGACGATTTTTACCGCGATCAGCGTGCCGGGCGTGCCGCGCACCGTTGGCATTTTGCAGCCCTTGCTGCTGCTGATCGCGATCGGCCTGTCGCGCATGTGGACGCGCTACTGGCTTGGCAACGCCTATCAGCGCCTTCTCAATCGCAATCAGCTCGCCAAGGTACTGGTTTACGGCGCCGGCGCGTCAGGGCGTCAGCTTGCGGGCGCGCTTGCCAATAGCGCGGAGCTGAACGTCGTCGGCTATCTCGACGACGATCGCAACCTGCATGGCAGCATCATGGGCGGCCTGCCGATCTACGATCCGGCCGATCTGCCGGCGCTTGTGGTCTCGGGCGAGATCAAGGGCGTATTGCTCGCCCTGCCGAATGCCACGCGGCAGCGGCGCAACGAAATCCTTGAAGATATGCGCAAGGCCCGCGTCACCGTGCGGACCATGCCAGATCTGACGGCGCTCGCGCAGGGCCGGGTCGCGGTTTCGGATCTGCGCGAGCTTGATATCGAAGACCTGCTCGGCCGCAACGTGATCGCCCCCGACCGCGGCCTGATCGACAAGAATATCCGCGGCAAGGTCGTCATGGTCACCGGTGCCGGCGGTTCGATCGGCAGCGAACTCTGCCGCCAGATCCTGAAGAACGGGCCGTCCGCCCTGCTGCTGATCGAGCAGAGCGAGTTCGCCCTCTATGCGATTCACGGCGAGCTGGAGAAGGCGGCCGCCTCCGCCGGCTATGCCGATATGCGCATCATTCCCTTCCTGGCTTCCGTCCGCGACGGCCAGCGGATCAGGCAGATCATGCAGGTCTGGCGGCCGAAGACCGTCTATCATGCCGCTGCCTACAAGCATGTGCCGCTCGTCGAATACAATCCCGTCGAAGGCATCCGCAACAATGTGCAGGGAACGCAGATAGCGGCCGAAGCCGCGCGCGATCATGGTGTCGAAAATTTCGTCCTCATCAGCACCGACAAGGCCGTGCGTCCGACCAACATCATGGGCGCCAGCAAGCGGCTCGCGGAAATGGTGCTGCAGGCGATGGACGCCGATCGCAAGCCCGGCACCGACGGTACCAATTTCGCCATGGTGCGCTTCGGCAACGTGCTCGGTTCCTCCGGTTCGGTCGTGCCGCTCTTTCGCCAGCAGATCCGCGACGGCGGCCCGATCACGCTGACGCATCCCGATATCACCCGTTATTTCATGACCATTCCCGAGGCGTCGCAGCTTGTGATCCAGGCGGGCGCGATGTCGGGCGGCGGCGATGTCTTCCTGCTCGATATGGGCGAACCGGTACGCATTGCCGATCTCGCGCGGCGAATGGTGGAACTGTCCGGTCTGACCGTACGGGACCAGGACGAACCGGATGGCGATATCGAGCTTGAAATCACCGGTCTGCGGCCGGGCGAGAAGCTTTTTGAGGAACTGCTGATCGGCGACAACCCGCAGCCGACCAGCCATCCGCGCATCATGCAGGCCAAGGAAGATTTCCTGCCCTGGCCGGAGCTGTCGAAGCGGCTCGCCGCACTCGAGGCGGCGTTGGATGAAAACGATATCCCCTTGGCGAGAGCCCTGCTGCAAAAGCTCGTTTCCGGCTATGCGCCGAGCAGCGAAGTGGTCGATCTGGTCTATCGCGAGCGCGAGACGGATCTGACGGTCGACCAACCGAACCTCGACAACGTTGCGCAGCTATAGGCGTGTATCCGCCATTAGAGCAATTCCAGGAAAGTCCGTAGCGGTTTTCCGTCCGGAATTGCGTGAAAGCTAAGAGATAGAGCGGCTCAGAGATTCCCCGAAAGGTTGAACCGCTCTAGGCGGCCGCTCTCCATGTGTTATGCTTGGCCTTGGCCAAGCATTGCTGATCGCTACCGTTTGATCTTGACGGCGTAGTACCAGCGGCGCACTTGATCGCAGGTGCGGAACCAATGTGCCGTCAGCCGCAACAGGGGATGCCGCTTTACCGCGCGGTAATGCACGCGTTTGCCGATCGTGGTGTCGGCGCGGTGCGGGCTGAAATCGACCAGGTTTTCAAAGGTCGTGAACGTCTCGACGCCGGTTGACCAGCCGCGTTCCAAGGCGACGTCGTAGGGGAGAAGCATGGGTTTCAGCGTCGTCAGCAGCTTCTTGGCCGCCTTGCGGTTGACGATATAACAGGCAGCCGACCCTTGCGGACCATGCATGCAGCGGCCGACGACATCGTTTTCACTGGTTTCGCAGACCGACTTGAAGCCGACGAGGCGATGGTTGACGAGTTTGACGAGACGCGCGTCCTGGACGCTGTCCATCGCCGCGATCGCACGCGGGATAAGCTTCTCGTTGAGCTCGACATCGTCTTCCATGATGATCGCCATCTTGTCGCCGCTGGCGACGAATTGCTCAAGCGCTATCAGATGGCTGCGATAGCATCCGTACTCTCCCGGCAGAAGCTTGCGGCCGTTATGATAGATGAACGAATGCGGCTGAAAATCGACGCGGTCAGCCTCCGCGATGAGACGGCCGTCGACGGCAGGAATGCGCGTGATATGCAGATCGTATTCGACGGCCTGGTTGCACAGTCGCTCCCAGCGATCACGCGAGCGATCGAGATTGATGACATAGATGGAAACCTGCTGAGCGGCATCGTCAGCAGTCTCCGGGTCAACAAGAGGCGGGATACGATTAATCTGTTCGAGAATGACTGCTACTCCTTCAAACAGAAATCGCGCCGGCAACAACCAAGATGACAATTTTCATACTATATAACATGCTTATGACTTGTCGCAAACGGCTGGCACACGCATGTGTTGTATTTGTAGATAAAAGCATTTTTTTTGGTGTAACGTAGCGTGAATGGCCCGCGTCGGTGATGCGTAAACCGTCACTTGTGCGCGATTTTGATCGGGGAAGCCGTTGGCGCATGACTGCAGTCCCACTATATTTATGATATGCGGCGTGTGGTCGTTGCGCTCGCAGTTGTAAAGGAGCGTAGCAGTTTATGTGGATCAAGTCGAAAATCGCCATTGCTGCCCTGTCCTTTGCGGTCTTGATGCCGGCGGCCGCCTTTGCCGATAATCCGCTCCTGCCCAAGCCATATGTCGCTCCCGTCTATCCTTACAAGAACCTTCCGGGCGTAACTGCGCCGAAAATGGCTGATGACGAGAAGTTCCAGTGTCGCACCGCCACCGTGTACGCCGATTATTTTCACGAAGGTCCGTTCTACCGGGGCCTGCCGCGCCTGGGTTACGTTTGCGATCAGAATGGCGTTATTTCCAGCAGCACCAGAAAGCCGAACTACCAGTATTGGCAATATAACGGCCCGGATAGATAAGTCGTAGGCATTCTGCCGCATTAAGCGGCAGCGCAACCAAAGCGAGCGTGGCTTCATGTTGGCGCCGTGTAAGTTTTATTGGCGATCTGAAAATAAATTTCATGTTTTCGGTTAAATGCGCGAACGTCGTTGACGAATGCGAAAATTTGTCCCAAGCTTACGAAAATAAATTACGTAATGGGAACATAAAGCATGCGCGTTGGAATCATTGGGCTGGGATTCCGCCTGGGTTATCTGGGCTATGTCTTCAAGGCGATCGACGAGAGCTTCGAGATTGCCGGATATGTCGATCCCGAACCCGCGGGTCTGCCCGGTTTGCTCGAACGAGGCATCTCAGCCGGAAAGGCTTACGCAACACCCCAGGATCTGATCGCCAACGAAAAGATCGACCTCTTGATGATCGGTTCGCCGAACCACATGCATCTCGATCACATCCGCATCGGCCTCGAGGCCGGCCTCAAGATCTTCTGCGAAAAGCCGATCGTCACGACGATCAAGGATAGCATCGAGCTTGCCCGCCTTATGGCGAAATTCGGTCATGAGCGCCTGAATGTCGGCCTCGTGCTGCGCTATTCGCCGATGTACCGTGATCTCCTGGCTGCCCAGGCCGAGGGGAAGCTTGGTCACGTCGTTTCCATCGAGGCTGCCGAGCACATCGAACCCTATCACGGCGCCTTCTTCATGCGCGACTGGCGCCGCTACGAACATTATTCCGGCAGCTTCATGCTGGAGAAATGCTGCCACGACCTCGATCTCTATAATGGCGTCGTCGGTGCGCGGCCGGAGCGGGTCGCAAGCTTTGGCGGACGCAAGAGCTTCATTCCGGAAAACGATCCGGCAAGGGAAGGCATCAACGATCTCGAGCTCTTCCATCGCAAGCCGAGTGGTTGGATGGGGTCCGACAAGGTCTTTGACAGCGATGGCGACATCATCGACTACCAGGTGGCGATCATCGAATATGCCAATGGCGTCGGCATGAACTTCCATACCAATCTCAATGTGCCGGACCAGTTCCGTCGCTTCGCCATCATGGGCTCGCGCGGCATGGCCGAGGGCGATTTCATCCGCGGTTATTTCAATGTCCATGAGATGCTGACCGGCAAGAAGGTGATCGAAAACACTTACGCGGCCACCACGCTTTCGCAACATTACGGCGCCGACGAGCAAATGGCCGCCGATATCATCGCGCATGTCAAAACGGGCCTGCATCTGCCGGTGTCGACCCAGAATGCGCTGGAGGCGGGCATTCTAGCGCTCTCGATGGACGAGGCCCGCATGAAGAAGACCGTTGTCGATCTCCGGCCGATCTGGGACGAGTTCGACGAAGCGCTTCATTCAAGAGCCGCCTAGGGAGGGGCGCAGGATGGGTGTTCAACGCGGCACGGTCATCTTCGCCTGGCTCCTTCTTTTTCCGGCTCTCCTCTATGTCACCGTCATCGTCGCCTATCCGCTGGTCGACACGATAATCCTATCCTTCACCGATGCATCGTTGAAGAAGGTGACGAATTGGGTCGGTTTCGAGAACTACGCGAAGATCTTCAACGACACTTTCGCGGGCGTCATCGTTCGGACCTTCATCTGGACGTTCTTCTCCGTGTCGATCAAGATGATCATCGGCACGCTGGGCGCGGCGCTGTTGAATTCCGCCGTTCCCGGCCGCGCGCTTTTCCGCGTCTTGACAATGCCGCCCTGGGTTGTGCCGATGGCGATCGGCATCTTCATGTGGGGCTGGATGTACAATGGCCAGTTCGGCATGATTTCAGGCATGCTGCAGCGTTTCGGCATCGTCGACAGCCCGGTGGCGTTCCTCGCCTATGGCAGCACAGCCTTCTGGGCGACGATCATTACCGACGTCTGGATCGGTGTGCCGATGGTCACTCTTTATATGCTGGCGGCCATGCAAGCGATCCCGCATGATCTCTACGAAGCCGCCTGGACGGATGGCGCCGGTCGCTTCTATCGCTTCCGTCGCATCACCCTGCCGCTGCTGCTGCCGTCGCTGGTCACCATGTCGATGCTGTCGCTGATCGCCACCTTCAATTCCTTCGACATCATCTGGATCCTGACGCGCGGCGGCCCGAACGGAGAGACGACGACGATGATCATCGACACCTATCGCACCGCGATCGGCTCTTACAAATATGGCGAAGGCGCCGCCCGCGCGGTGCTGATCTGCATCTTCCTGTCGATCTTCTGCCTTGCCTATTTCCGCCTGACCAGCCGCTTTTCCACGGGAGCCAAGCAGCGATGAGCCAGCCCGCCATGATCAATCGCTACAAGTGGTACGAGCTGATCGGCATCTATGCCGGGATCCTGCTGTTCCTGACCTTCGTGCTGGCACCCTTCGTCGAAGGGTTCCTGGTCTCGTTGAAGCCGCTCAGCCAGCTTTTCTCTTCGCCCTATCGGTTCATTCCCGAAAATGGCTCGTTTGCAGCCTATCGTACGATGTGGACCAGCGTGCCCGGTTTCGGCTGGTATATCTTCAACTCCTTCCTGATTTCCGGTGTAAGCACCGTCATCGTGCTGATCCTCGTCGTGCCGGCCGCCTATGCGTTCGCGCGTTTCGAGTTCCGAGGCTCCGGCCTCCTGCTCGGCGCCTTCCTGGCAGTCAATATGTTTTCCGGTGCCGTGCTGCTGATCCCGCTGTTCCGGCTCATGCGTTCCTTCGGCTTTTTGAACACCTATCTTGCCATGATCGTACCGGGTGTCGCTTTCCTCATTCCCTCCGGGATCTGGCTGCTGCGCACCTATATGATGCGCATTCCGAAGGAGCTCGATGAGGCAGCCTTTGTCGATGGTGCCAGCCATTTCTATACGCTGCGTCGCGTCATCCTGCCGATCGCCATGCCGGGTATCACCGTGGTCGCCATTACCACTTTCATCGGTTCCTACGCGCAACAGTTCATCTATGCGCTCACCTTCAATTCGAAGACGGAATACATGCCGCTGCCGGTTGGGCTCTTTGCCTATTTCGGCCGGCAGGAGGTCGTCTGGAACGAGCTCATGGCCGCAAGTTTCGTCGGCATCGCGCCGGCTCTGGTCGTGATCTTCTTCCTGCAACGGTATCTCGTCAGCGGTCTGACCGCTGGCGCGGTGAAGCAATAAAATCAATCAACCACCAGAGAGAACGGGAGCTTAAACGTGACATTCCATTTCAAGACGGGGCTTCTCGCCCTTGCTTTGCTCGGCTCCACCGCGCTTGGCGCCGTGAACGCCCAGGCCGCCGACAAGGAGATCAGCTGGATCTATTGCGGTGACACTATCGATCCGATCCATGTGAAATATATCAAGCAGTGGGAAGACAAGAATCCGGGCTGGACCGTCAAGCCCGAGGTTGTCGGTTGGGAGCAGTGCCAGGACAAGGCAACCACGCTCGCTGCGGCCGGCACGCCTGTTGCCATGGCGTATGTCGGTTCCCGCACGCTCAAGCAGTTCGCCGACAACGATCTGATCGTTCCGATCCCGATGACGGACGACGAGAAGAAGGCCTATTATCCAGGCATCGTTAATACGGTAACCTTCGATGGAAAGCAGTGGGGCACGCCGATCGCCTTCTCGACCAAGGCGCTCTACTGGAACAAGGACCTTTTCAAGAAGGCCGGGCTCGATCCTGAAAAGGCACCGACAACCTGGGCCGAGGAAATCGCCGACGCCAAGGCGATCAAGGAAAAGACCGGCATTCCCGGCTATGGCCTCTCGGCCAAGACCTTCGACAATACCATGCACCAGTTCCTGCATTGGGTTTACACCAACAACGGCAAGGTCATCGACGGCGACAAGATCGTCCTCGACAGCCCGGAAGTGCTGGCCGCCCTTCAGGCCTACAAGGACATCACGCCTTATTCGGTCGAAGGACCGACGGCCTATGAGCAGAACGAAATGCGCGCCATCTTCCTCGATGGCAAGGTCGGCATGATCCAGGCCGGCTCCGGCGCCGCCGCCCGCTTGAAGGAAACGAAGATCAGCTGGGGTGTCGCACCGCTGCCGCTCGGTCCTTCGGCCAAGGGCCAGGGCACGCTGCTCATCACCGACAGCCTTGCCGTCTTTAAGGGTAGCGGCGTCGAGGACAAGGCGATCGACTTGGCCAAGTTCATCACCTCTCCGGGCCCGCAGGGCGAGTATGAACTCCAGGGCGGCGCCGGCCTCACGCCTCTGCGTCCGTCAGCGCAGGTAGACGAGTTCGTCAAGAAGGACGCTTCCTGGAAGCCGTTCATCGACGGCATCGCCTACGGTGGTCCCGAGCCGCTCTTCAAGGACTACAAGGGCTTCCAGAACGTGATGATCTCCATGGTCCAATCGGTCGTCACCGGCCAGGCTCAACCGGCGGATGCGCTGAAGAAGGCCGCTGCCGATCTCGAGCAGTATAAGTAAGTCTGCAAGTCACCGGGCCGCGCGCAATGCGCGCGGCCTTTGGAGCCCTGCCCGCCCATGGCGGCGCCGCGCGGAGACAGAGTTTGGGAAAGCTGCACCTTCATCAGGTCAAGAAATTCTATGGTCATTTCGAGGTCATCAAGGGCGTCGAGCTCGACGTGAATGACGGTGAGTTCATCGTCTTCGTCGGTCCGTCCGGCTGCGGCAAGTCGACCTTGTTACGCATGATTGCCGGCCTCGACGATGTGACCAGCGGCGACATCAAGATCGATGGCGCCCGCGTCAACGATCTGCCGCCCGTCAAGCGCGGCATTGCTATGGTCTTCCAGTCCTATGCGCTTTATCCGCATATGTCGGTGTTCGAGAACATTGCTTTTCCGCTGCGGGTTGAAAAGATGCCGGAAGAGAAGCTGAAGGCCAAGGTCGAGCATGCTGCGCGCATCCTGCACCTCGATAAACGCCTGCAGGAAAAGCCGGGTCAGCTGTCTGGCGGTCAGCGCCAGCGTGTCGCCATCGGCCGCGCCATCGTGCGCGAGCCGAAGATCTTCCTGTTCGACGAGCCGCTGTCGAACCTAGACGCCGCACTGCGCGCTGATATGCGTATCGAGCTCGCCAAGCTGCATCGCCAGCTGCAGGCGACCATGATCTATGTGACGCATGATCAGGTCGAGGCCATGACCATGGCCGACCGCATCGTTGTGCTGAACGCCGGCGAAATATCGCAGGTCGGCGCCCCGCTGGAGCTTTATCACAAGCCGGCCAATACCTTCGTCGCCCGCTTCATCGGCAATCCCAAGATGAACTTCCTGCCCGTCACTTGCACCAATGTCAGCGATGCCGGTGTGGAAGTGGACTACAAGGGGCAGAAGGCCGTGCTGCCTGTCACGCCACGTCCCGGTTTTGCCGGCAAGGCATTGACGCTCGGCATTCGGCCGGAACACGTCCAGCTCGGCGATGGCGATCTGACCCTGACCATCGTGCCGACGGTCGTGGAGCGTCTTGGCGCGCAAACCGTTGCCTATGCCACGGCTGACGGCATTGATGAGAATTTCTGTGCGACGCTGGAGGGCAGTGCCGCCATCCGCATGGACGCACCACTGAAGACCGGCATCCGCCTCGGCGATTGTCATCTCTTCGACGAAAACGGCCAGGCTTTCGAGCGGCGGGTGGAACTGACCGAAATCGACGTGGATTTGCTGAACCAAGCCGCTTCCTGATGAGAGCGGCCCCCGGAAGCAGCCATCCGCCCTCCTGCTTCGAGAAGGCCCCTGGGGCCTCCTCAGCATGAGGACTGATCAATCTCGCCCAGCTATAGCTCAGAACTGAACTCGCTCCACCCTCATCCTGAGCCCGTCGAAGGACGAGGGTGGCCCACGGAAGCAATCGGTGGATGGCAGATCGCCCTACCAGACCAAACCGCGAGCCGCTATGTCTTCGACGCGGGTGACGACGCCATCGCGATGGAAGACCATCTGGTTGAAGAGGTTGGAGACGACGCAGGTGTGGTTCGGGATGATGCGGATCTTGTCGCCGATCTCAGGACGAGGGCCGGCGCACTTCGATAGGTCGATAACGCCATGTTCCTCCGAAAGACCCTTGATGACGGCGTCGGGATAGCCGACCACCTGGCCGTAATCCGCAAAGCCGAGAAGATCGGAGGTCAGGGCCTTGGTGCCAGCATCGATGACGGCGCGATCTTCGGTCGGCCGCGAGACGACGGTGGCGAGGATGTGCATGGCGCAATCCTCCTCCGTGCAATGGCCGGCACGTACCATCGAGCGGTCGTTATAGATATAGGTTCCGGCACGATGTTCCGTCGCAGCAGTTACCAGATGCGCCTCGAAAAGGCTCGGCGTGCCGCCATTGCTGACGATCGGGCATTCGATACCGTCCGCTTTCAGGAGCCCTACGGCTTCCGACAGGAATTCCTGTGTCGCGGCAGCACTATCCGGCTTCGGATAGGTCATCAGGCCGCCAAAAACGAGGCCTGGCTTGCCGGCGATATGCTTGCCGAGCCTTGCCGCCTCCGCGGGCGATTGCACGCCGCAACGGGCGCCTCCGGTATCGCATTCCACCAGCACGTTCAGCGGCTTGCGGGTGGCGAACCAGTCGGAAAGTCCGTCAACCGTCACGGTGCTGTCGGCCACGACCTTGAGGCCGCAAATACGGTCGTTCAGGGCGGAAAGCCGTGCGAGCTTTTCAGCCCCGAGAATATTGAAGGTGATCAGAATATCATCGAAGCCCGCATCGGCGAAGACTTCCGCCTCAGTGATCTTCTGGCAGTTGATGCCCTTGGCACCGGCGACGATCTGGGCGCGTGCCAGCGCTGGGATTTTGTGCGTCTTGATGTGCGGTCGGAAGTTCAGACCATGCTCATCCATATAGGACTGCACGCGGGCGATGTTCGCAGCCAGCCGGTCTTCGTCGATGACGGGGCGCGGCGTGGAGAGGCTCTCGATGCTGTCGCCGGGCTTGGGGCTGATTTCCGAGGCGATATCATGTGCCATGTCAGGCGTCTTTCCGTTCTTCTGCAAAGGGGTCCGCCACCATCGGCCAGATATCCTTTCGCGCGCGGCGGTAGGGCGTGCGCGCCGGATTGTTGGGATAAGGCGTTCCTGCGGAGCAGTAAAGGATCTGCGATGCGATCTTTGAAAAGGACGCATAGAAATGATTGGTCGATTTGATGACCAGGATTTTCTTCGTTGTCGGGTCGATGCCCATGACGGAAAACAGGCTCGGATCAAAACTCTGGGCGCGCGTCGAGTTCAGGATGATGTCGATGCCATCGAACTGAATATGCACGGCATCGCCGAAGGGAGCGAAGCTCTCGCCAAAACGCATCTCGGCATTGGGGACAAGGCGGATGATCTTGACAAGACCATCGATCGGATTGCCCGTGCCCGGCGCCGATTTCGCGCCGAAACGGAGCGGGATTTCAGCGCCTTCACCGGCCGCCATGCAGATCTGCACGGCCATTGGATCCCAGATCGTGCCGATCGCCGTATCGGTGGCGCCGCGGTCGAGCAATTCCCGCAGGATGACCGTTGCATCGCCTGCGGTGCCGCCGCCGGGATTGTCCCAGAGATCGGCAATGACGACCGGACCTGAGGCAGCAGCCATCGCCTCGCTCACCGCCTGCTTTTCATCGATCTGCGGCATGATGAAGGTGCCGCGCCTGGAGAAGAGTTCCAGGCCGAGATTGCGGGCGATTTCAGAGCCTTTACCCGGCTTATTATCGGTGACGACGAGCAGCTTCGTACCCATCTCCGGCACGTCGCCGGCCATGAAGCCGTGAATGACCGAAATGGACAGGATATCGGCGTCGCTCTTTTCCATCGCCATGATCTTGTCGACGAAGGAGCGCATGGGATCGCGCGAGGTCGGAAAGACATCGATCATGCGGCAATCGAAAACGGACATGATCGGCTTCACGCGGCCTTCCAGCGTATCGATAGCGATCCGCCAGAGGTCCTCGGCGCGATCGACGAAATCCGTATGCGGGAATTCCTTGAAATAGACGAAGAAATCAGCGGCCGTGAGGCGCTTCGCCGTCAGATGGCTGTGCGGATCGAGTTCGGCGCACACCAGGATATCCGGCCCGACGATTTCGCGCACGCGCGACAGAAAATCGCCTTCCGTATCCTCGTAACCATCTGCGACCATGGCGCCGTGCAGTCCGAGAACGACGGCATCGACAGGCATCGCCGCGCGCAGCTGCTCAAGAATTTCGTCGCGCAGTTCCTCATAGGTACGGCGATTGACAAGCCCGGCCGGATCGGCCCAGGTGGCGGTACCCTCGATCACCTCCCAGCCCTTTTCCGCCGCGATGCGCCGGCCGACGGTGATCGGTGCCGAACATAGCGTCGGCGTTTCCGGATGCATGCCGGGCGGCGCATAAAGAGAGGCTTCGAAAGCGCGCCGGTCGACGCAGATGGGAGAGAAGGTATTCGTCTCGGTCGCAAGGGCCGCGGTGAAAATGCGCAACGCTGTCGCCTCTATTCCATGGGATTCGGCAGATAGCCGGTGAAGCCGCTGATCTTCCAGCGGCCTTCATGCAGGCGGCAATAATAAAGTGTCTGCCACTTCATCACGTCGATGCCGCCATCCGATTTCTTAAGGCTGCCGTCGAACTTCTTGCGCACCAGCGCCATATCGCCCTCGATTTCGATATCTTCGAGCGTCGTCGTGGTGAAAATGGCCGTGCGCGGATCTTCTGCGAAGGATTGTGTGGCGAAGTCGCGCGCCTGGCGCAGCCACTCGTCGCGATAGGCCGATAGCGTCGGGAAGGCGAGGCGCCATTTGTCCGGGCTGACTGTGCGCTGGCCATCGATGCCGATAAAGCCCTCTTCGACGAAATCGCCCGCAACCATCGACCAGTCTGCGGCAAGAAAAGCATCGATATCACGCGGAACGAGCATCTCCCAGATCGAATGCCTGGCGGTATCGCTGGCAGGGAAGGGATTCTTGAAAGGATCACGCATAGTATCCGCCGTCATTTAAATTCTTTTCATAATTCGCGATTTTCACTGGTCAAATTCTGCTTTCTATGGTCATTTGTCAACTTATCAAGAAAATAATTTGCAGGAACCGCATGGTGGCCATGTATGTCACGGTTCCGGCCGAATGGGAACGAATGACAAGCTGCATCTGCGCATGCGCCTGTCCACAGGCGCCGGCGGGATCGGGAAGATTGAGATGGATCGCGTCGCTGACTACGTGTCAAACCTGGGCGAACCAGCGACAAAGGGGGGCTGATGGATATCTTCACGACCATGCAGGAAGAGAGGGGCCGGCTTTCACAATCGGAAATCCGCATCGCCGATATCGTCCTCAATGATTTCGAATTCGCCGTCAATGCTTCCATCATCGAGCTGGCGGGCAAGGCGGATGTCTCGCCGCCGACGGTGACGCGCTTCTGCCGGCGTTTGGGCTGCGAAAGCTTTTCCGATTTCAAGGTGCAGCTCGCGCGCACCGCCTATGTCGGCATGCGCTATTTGAAGCCCGAGCCGAAGAGCATTGCCCCGGCCGACGTCGCCCAGGATATTATTACCAAGGCGCAGAACGCGCTCTTCCTGCTGCATCGTGGGCTGGATGTTGCTGCCATCGAGCGGGCGGCGAACCGGCTTGCCGGCGCGGAGATGATCTATGCCTTCGGCTCCGGCGGCAATTCCTCGATGATCGCGACCGAGCTGCAGAACCGCCTGTTCCGGCTCGGCCTCCGCATAACCGCAAGTTCCGACCACAGCATGCAGTTGATGATGGCTGCGGCCGCCAAGCCGACGGATGTGCTGATCGGCTCGTCCTTCTCCGGCCGCAATGCCGAGCTGGTGCGCGCCTTTGCGCTGGCACGCGAAGCCAAGGTGCCGACCATCGCTCTGACGCAGAGTGAAAGCCCGGTGGCCCGCGCCGCCGAGATTACGGTGCCTGTCGACCTGCCGGAAGGAGACAATATCTATCGACCGACATCGACCCGCATCGCCTATCTAGCCGTGGTGGACATTCTTGCCAGCCTGATTGCCTACCGCATTCAGCCGCAGGCAACGGTGACGCTGCGCCGTATCAAACAGCAGCTTGTCACCCATCGCGATGGCGACGACCGCCAGCTTCTTGGAGATTAGAGCAGTTTTGCGAAAGTCGGCGCTTATCGCATTGGGCTCCGCCGAAAATAACAAGATAGGGTGGCGGATCGTCGCTCGGGGAATCGATCGAAGGAATATGATATGAGCAAATCCGTTGCCATCGTCACGGGGGCTGCCGGCGATATCGGCCGTGCCATCGCAAAACGCCTGGCGGATGACCATGACATCATCCTGCTCGTCGATATCGACGAGGCGGCCATGCAGAAGGCTGTTGGAGAACTCGGCCCGGCGGAGCGTTTCGTCACGTTCAAGGCGGATATCACCAGCGATGCCGATGTTGCCGCCATGGCGAAGGCCGCATCGGATCTCGGCGGGGTGAAGACGCTCGTCAACAATGCCGGTGCCGCCCGCGCCGTCAGCCTTCATGATACCACGCCGGCCATCTGGCGTGCCGACAATGCCCTCAATCTCGAAGCGGCTTTTCTCTGCTTCCGCGCTGTCGTGGACATGCTGAAGGCGTCGAAGGGGTCGGTCATCAATATCGCCTCCGTCAACGGCATGGCCGTCTTCGGCCATCCGGCCTACAGCGCCGCCAAGGCGGGGCTTCTGCATTTCACTAGGCTGGTTGCGGTCGAATACGGCAAGTTCGGCATCCGCTCGAATGCGGTCGCGCCCGGCACGGTGCGCACCCAAGCCTGGGAAGCGCGGGCCGCCGCAAATCCGAATGTCTTCGAGGAGGCGAAGCGCTGGTATGCGCTGCGTCGCGTCGTCGATCCGGCCGATGTCGCCAATGCCGTCTCCTTCCTCGCAAGTCCGCTTGCCTCGGCGATCACTGGCGTCTGCCTGCCTGTCGATTGCGGCCTGACGGCGGGGCAGGCGGAGCTCGCCCATACCTTCTCGCAGTCCGACCACTACTGAAGCTCGCTGCCAGAGGGGAGTAGCCAGGGGGATAGAATGCAGCCGTCTTCCTATCATCTCGAAAACATCTGGTCTCCCGAGGGTGGAAAGCACGATCGCCTGACCCCTGACACGCTTTAAAGAGACCTGTGCGCGGATATTTGTAGACGTATGGAAACATTGATGATTCAATGCCTTTATCGAGAGATAGAGGTTTGTAATGAGCCGTCGCCGGATAGG
>NZ_JAQJCG010000044.1:0-17930 GCF_030182565.1 Rhizobium centroccidentale
ATGAAGGTGCTGCTGATGGTGTCGCGCTTCGGCCATTGCCTCAACGACCTGCTCTACCGCTGGAAGATCGGTGCATTGCCGATCGACATCGTCGGCGTCGTCTCCAACCATTTCGATTACCAGAAGGTGGTGGTCAATCACGACATCCCCTTCCACCATATTCCGGTGACCAAGGCCAACAAGCCGGAGGCGGAAGCCCGGATCATGGACGTGGTCGAGCAGACCGGCACCGAACTCGTCGTGCTGGCGCGCTACATGCAGATCCTGTCGGATTCCATGTGCCAGAAGATGTCGGGCCGCATCATCAACATCCACCATTCCTTCCTGCCGTCGTTCAAGGGCGCCAACCCCTACAAGCAGGCCTATGAGCGCGGGGTGAAGTTGATCGGAGCGACGGCGCATTATGTGACGGCCGATCTCGACGAGGGGCCGATCATCGAGCAGGACACGGCGCGCATCACGCATGCGCAGTCTGCCGAGGACTATGTCTCGATCGGCCGCGATGTGGAGAGCCAGGTTCTCGCCCGCGCCATCCATGCCCATATCCACTATCGCACCTTCCTCAACGGCAACCGCACCGTCGTCTTCCCGGCAAGCCCGGGATCCTATGCCTCAGAGCGCATGGGGTGAGGCGCGAGCGCGCGATTTCGGCTGGCTTCTTTCCCTTTTCGCTCCAACACGCGATTTGATATCACCGGTATCGAATCGCCCGGAGATCGAGGAGAGGACATGCCATTCTACCGCAACGGTGCGCTGCTGCTGGCGGCGCTCCTGCTATCTGCGCCAGCATCCCATGCCCAAACGGCAGAACAGGACCCTTCCAAGATCGATCTTGCCAAGCTGATCGAATGCAAGACCTACGATGTCGCGGGTTATTACGATTTTGCCATGTGGCTGGCCGGGCCGGACAGCGCGACAGCTATGAGGCAGCTCGGTCTCACCGAAATGCCATCATCCGACCGATTCTTGCAAGAATTCAAGCTTTCGGCTCCTGTCACCGTGTTTGAACGACAAACAAACGAGATCGTCTTTACCTCCAGCGGACTGTTGGCCGTGCTTGATGAGCCTGATCCCCATCCGCTCGCCAAGTCACTTGGTGTCACCGCGACGATCGATCGGCCGAATAAGTTCCTTGGAGACAAGGAAGTCTCGTCAAGCAAGGAGCAACACGGATACGCTTACCCCCCGCTGCCGATGCGCATTTCCCTTAGGGTCTTCACCGTCGACAATCTTCCAGGCAAGACGCTGGCCGGTTGCAGCTATTCCATCGGGTAGGCGATAACGCCTGGCCAGCTGCATTCTGCGGCCTATCTTCCTCCTCACGCTCGACTACCCTATCTGTTTTGGGTAATTTTCTTTAGGATGGAATGGTTTAGTGTCGATGCGAATGAACCGTCCGGGGGGATGCCATGGCCGACGCCACGCTCGTAAACCGTATGCAACTGCCGAGACCGGACGTGACGCCGGAGGAGGCGGCCGAGATCCTGCAGACGCATTACGGTCTGAGCGGAACGCTGACCGAGCTCGGCAGTCAGCAGGACCGCAACTACCGCATCGATGCCGGCGATAATGCCTATGTGCTGAAGATTTGCCGGGCGGAATACGAGCTGGTCGAGCTCGAGGCGCAGAATGCCGCGATCCGCCATCTGCACGCCAAGCCGGATGCGCCGCGCGTGCCCGAGGTCATCCCCTCACTAAATGGCCGCGATATCCTCGCCACCACTCTCCGCGAGCAGGATTACCTCGTCCGGCTGCTCCGCTTTCTCCCCGGCCAGACGCTGACGCGGCGCAACTACCTGCCGCAGGCTTCCGTGGCCGGACTCGGCGCGCTTTCGGCCAAGCTTGCCCGCGATCTTGCCGATTTCGATCATCCCGGCCTGCACCGCAGCCTGCAATGGGACCTGCGACGGGCGGGACCAGTTGCCGTGCAGCTGCTGTCGGCCATAAGCGATCACGAGGCGCGCGACCGCATCGCCAAGGCAATGGTCGCCGCCGTCAAGCGCATCCAACCGCTTGCGAGCGAATTGCGCGTGCAGCCCGTGCATCACGATGTCACCGACGACAATGTCGTCAGCCATCCGGATGCGCATGGACAGCTCGTCCCCGATGGCGTCATCGACTTCGGCGATATCATCCAGGGCTGGCTGGTGGGCGATCTTGCCGTCACCTGTGCGTCGCTGCTACATCATGCAGGCGGCAACCCCTTCCATATCCTTCCGGCGATCAGGGCCTATCATGCGATCTATCCGCTGGAGGAGGTCGAAGCCAAGGCCCTGTGGCCGCTGATCGTCGCGCGCGCCGTCATCCTCACCGCCAGCACCGAGCAGCAGCTCGCTATCGACCCTGACAACGATTATGTGCGCGGCAATCTCGATTTCGAACGCGAAATCTTCGATGTCGCAACCGGGGCGCAGCCGGACGTGATGGAAGCGGCGATTCTGCGGACGATCGGTTTCGATGTCGATCCGATCGTGACCGACGGCTGGTCGCCGCTGCTGCCCGACATCGACCCCTCGCAGATTGCCGCCATCGATCTTTCCGTCACCGGGCCTGACTTCACGGACGGCAACTGGCAGAAACCGGATATGGACTGGCGGCTGCTTGCCCAGGCGGCAATCGCCTCCGGGACTGCGGCAACGCGCTATGGTGAATTCCGCCTCTCCGTTGCGGCGCCGCTTAGCATGGCGCCGCCGCAGAATTTCGCCCTGCATTGCGATATCTGCCTGCCGGCGGGCGCGACGGTTGCGGCTCCCTTCCCTGGCCTTCTGCAACGGCAGGGTCAGCATTTCGTGCTGGTCGGTGACGAAATCAGCCTGCATCTCGACGGTATCGAGAGTGCTCTCGAGGACGGAGCGGCCGTCGAGCAAGGTGCGACACTGGGGACGATCGGCAGCGAGGGTTCGGCAATCGGAGGACTGCGCATCCAGCTTTGCCGCGTGCCCGGCCTTGTGCCGCCGCTTTTTGCGACGGCGGATCAGGCAGAGGGGTGGTCGGCCGTCTCCCCCTCGCCCGCCGCTCTTTTGAACCCGGCCTGCGAGGCGCCGCGGCCGGACGCTTCCGTGCTGCTTTCCCTGCGCAATGCCCATTTCGCCAAGCCGCAAAAGCATTATTACGAGCTCCCGCCGCAGATCGAGCGCGGCTGGCGCGAATTCCTGTTCGACATGCAGGGGCGCTGCTACCTCGACATGGTCAACAACGTGACGACGCTTGGCCACGCCCATCCGCGCCTGACGGCAGCGATCGCCCGGCAATGGTCTCGCCTCAATACCAACTCCCGCTTCCATTATGCCAGCGTTACCGAACTCTCCGAGCGGCTGGCAACGCTGGCACCTGAAGGACTCGACAGCGTCTTCCTTGTCAATAGCGGCTCGGAAGCCAACGATCTCGCGATCCGCCTTGCGTGGGCGTACACCGGCAAGAGGAACATGCTTTGCCTCCTGGAGGCCTATCACGGCTGGACGGTTGCGAGCGACGCCGTCTCCACCTCGATTGCCGACAATCCGCAGGCGCTGACGACGCGGCCGGGCTGGGTTCATCCCGTCCTGTCTCCCAATACCTATCGCGGCCCGTTCCGAGGCCCGGATTCGGGGATCGATTATCTCAACGATGTCACGGCCAAGTTGCAGGCCATCGATGAAAAGGGAGATGGGCTTGCCGGCTTCATTGCCGAACCGGTCTATGGCAATGCAGGCGGTATCGCACTGCCGCATGGCTATCTAGCCGGCGCCTATGATGCAGTACGGCAGCGCGGCGGCCTTTGCATAGCCGACGAAGTGCAGGTGGGCTACGGTCGGCTCGGCGAGCATTTCTGGGGCTTCGAAACTCAGGGCGTCGTGCCCGACATCATCACCATCGCCAAGGGCATGGGCAACGGTCATCCGCTTGGCGCCGTCATCACCCGCCGCGAAATCGCAGAATCGCTGGAAAAGGAAGGCTATTTCTTCTCCTCCGCCGGCGGCAGCCCGGTCAGCTGCGTCGTAGGTCTCACAGTTCTCGATATCCTCAAGGATGAGAATCTGCAGGAAAATGCCCGCGTCATCGGTGACCGGCTGAAGGCCGGGCTGATCGCTCTCATGGATCGATTCCCGTTGATCGGCGCGGTGCATGGCACTGGGCTTTATCTCGGCGTGGAATTCGTGCGCGACCGTGACGGCCTGACGCCGGCCACCGAAGAAACGGCTGCGATCTGCGAGCACCTGCTCGATCTCGGGGTCATCATGCAGCCGACCGGCGATCACTTGAACGTGTTGAAGATAAAGCCGCCGCTATGCCTCGCAGCCGAGAGCGCCGATTTCTTCGTGAAGGCCCTGGAAAAAGTGCTTGAGGCTGGATTTTGACGTTCTCGTCACGCCGTTAACCATTGAGGTGTTTTAGCGGCGGGTGAATTTTATGCGGCCGGGGCATTGTCGAATCTCGCGCCAGTTCCTATCTGTTGCTCGGTGATCGGCGAGCCGTACCGACATGGATAGTAATACGAAGGTTTTAAGACAACCTTCCTCGCAATCCGCCAGGCTCGGAATTTTATTTTCCCGATCGTCGATATTTTGACATCTTTCGGAATATGTTTCTGAGGATGCAATTGCTATTATCTACTAATATAGTGGATAATGGTACACTCACCGCGGGTTCCGCAACTGGGACCCTAACAAGTACAACGCCAATTGAGGAAGTGACATGCTGAATAGAAAAGTCATTGCTTCGTTCCTTGGGCGGCCCGTGCTTGGCAATGACCGTTCGGGCGCGCTCTCCCGCCCGTGCTGTCGAATGTGACGTTCGTCCTCCTTCCCGGAATAAGACAGTCAATTCGCCATGTCTGCGCCGTTCGTGCGCAGAGGGAGTCTATTTATGAAGAAGCAAGTCATCGAATACGCCGGCGTCCCCGTCGGCATCGTCGTTCCCGATCAGGATCGGCTCAAGTTCATCGCTGTAAAATATCATGTCCATGATCTGGACGAACAGCATTTCAGAAATGCGGACGAAGTGAAGCTTGCGATCCGCGACCTTCTTTCCCGCCAGCAGGCAAAACCGATCCATGTTTGATGGGTCGGCTCGCCTAAGCTCTTACCCAATCCCATCCCCAGCCCTCACCTTTTGATAAAATCAGGGTGGGGGTTTCTTTATTTGAGGCCATCGCGTGGCTTTTTCCGAAGGAAGCTTCCGCCGGCTCATTATGAAACGCGAAGCTCCAAAACCTCCAATCCCGGACCGCTTGGGTCGGCCAAACCTATCTTGTCTTTTTCCCCTCTTTACGATCCTATCGCCATGACGACCTCGCGTTGTAAACGGCGAAGGATTTTTCATTGGCTGACCTTCTCAATCTCCTGACCGATGTCGAAGGCGTCGCTGTCGGTCACTCGACCGATCTGGCGCTTGGCTCGGGCGTCACCGCCATCGTCTTCGATGAGCCGGCTATTGCCTCCTGCACCGTTCTCGGCGGCGCGCCAGGCGGGCGGGATACAGCGTTGCTGGACCCGGCTATGACTGTCGGTACGGTGGATGCTCTCGTACTCTCAGGCGGCTCGGCCTTCGGGCTCGATGCCGCCGGCGGCGTGCAGGCAGGCTTGAGGGAAATCGGTCGAGGCCTAAAGGTTGGCGATGCGCTGGTGCCGATCGTGCCGCAGGCGATTTTGTTCGATCTGATCAACGGCGGCAACAAGGATTGGGGATTGCACTCGCCCTATCGCGACATGGGATATGCCGCCTTCAAGGCCGCAGATAAAGGGCCGTTTGCGCTTGGAAGCGTCGGCGCCGGCACCGGTGCCACGACGGCAACGGTCAAGGGCGGGCTCGGCTCGGCAAGCGCCGTCAGCAGCCAGGGATACAGGATCGCCGCCATCGTCGCCGTCAATGCACTCGGCTCCGCCACCATCGGCGACGGCCCGCATTTCTGGGCGGCTCCCTTCGAAGAAAACGGCGAATTCGGCGGTCTTGGCATGCCGCAGGTGGTCGATTCTCGCCTGCGGCTGAAGGGCACCAACATCACCGCTACGACCATCGGCGCCGTCATCACCGACGCCCAGCTGACCAAGGCGGAGGCACATCGCCTCTCCATCTCAGCCCATGACGGTTTCGCCCGGGCGCTCTTGCCGACGCATCTGCCGCTCGACGGCGATACCGTGTTTGCCGCATCCACCGGCAAGCATTCCCGCGACGATATGCCTGGTTTCATGGAGCTCTGCCACCTCGCCGCGACAGCCATGGCGCGCGCCATCGCCCGCGGCGTTTATGAGGCGGCGGCGCTGCCGGTCGAAGGCGGGCAGCCCGCATGGCGGGATCGCTTCGCCCAGCCCGGCGTCTAAAGGGAGATCCCGCGCATGCAGATCCGCGCGCTGATCTATTTCGACGAACTGGTGCGAACCAATTCGATGCGCCAGGCGGCAGAAAACCTGAACGTGGCGCCGACGGCCATCAGCCGCCAGATCGAGAACCTCGAATATCACTTCGGTACGCAGCTGGTCGAGCGCAGCGCCCGCGGCATCAAATTGACCGCTGCCGGCGAATTGTTGGCGGAGCGCGCCGGCCGGACGCTGCGCGAGCTCGATCATGTCCACCAGCTGATCGAAGACCTGAAAGGCCTGCAGCGCGGGACGGTCAGCATCTATGCCAATGGCGCGTCCGTCGCCAACATCCTTGCGCCGGCGCTGGCCGAGTTCAGCCTGCGCTATCCGGGCCTGCGCTTCGAAGTGACCATCACCAGCGCCCGCGGCGCCATCGAAGCCGTCAACAATGCCGAGGCCGATATTGCGGTGACGCTGTTTGCCCCGCCGCTTTCCGGTACAAAGGTGCGCCTGCGTTCCGAACTGATTTATGACGTGATCGCTGCCGCCTCTCATCCGCTTGCTGCCGCCAGCGAGATCACGCTTGCGGAAATCTCGGCACACGCGCTTGCCGTCCCCGATCGCTCCTTTGGCGCAAGGCAGGCCTTCGACGTGCTGTTCGAACGCGAGGGGCTGAGGCTCGATCCAGTCTTTGAGACCGGCTCGCTGGAAATGCAGAAGGAACTGGTGCTGCGCGGCGCAGCAATCACCATGTTGCCGGCGCTGACCGTTCAAAGGGAGATCGAGGCGGGTCAGCTCGTCGCGCGGCCCGTCGCGGGCGGCATGGGGGTGCGGACGCCGGTCGATCTCTGCGTCGCGCCCGATCGCCAGCTCTCCTTCGCCGCCGGCAAGCTGCTCGATTTCATCGAGCGCTTCATGCGCGAACAACTTTCCGCCAAGGGGAGGCAGGATTGAACCCAACACTGTAGAAGACAAAACCAGTGTAGCGGTTTCGGCTACACCGAGCACACATTTTCGGAATTGTGTGTGCGCCTATGAGATGACACTATCCTGAAAAAGACCGCAGCCGGAGGGAAGCCGGCCATGCGGGGAAAAGCAAGGGAACCGACATGACCAAGTTTTCACGCCCGAGCCTGGGCGACGTCGCGCGCCGGCTTGCCTATGGCGCCGCAGTTTCTGCCGGCCTGCTGATGATGGGCCTGACACAAGCCGAGGCCGCGAAGACGACACTCAATCTCGGCATGAGCGTCGAGCCGACGGGCCTTGATCCGACGATCGCCGCGCCCGTCGCGATCGGCCAGGTCACCTGGCAGAATATTTTCGAAGGTCTGGTTGCCATCGACCAGAACGGCAAGATCGTGCCGCAGCTTGCCAAGAGCTGGGAGATTTCGCCCGACGGCCTCACCTATACGTTCAAGCTGCAGACCGGCGTGAAATTCCATGACGGCGAGGCCTTCGATTCGGCTGCCGCCAAGTTCACGCTCGATCGCGCCCGTGGCAAAGATTCCGTCAATCCGCAAAAGCGCTTCTTCTCGACTATCGCCTCGATCGACACGCCGGATGCGGAAACGCTGGTGCTCCATCTGTCCTCGCCAACCGGTAGCCTGCTCTATTGGCTGGGCTGGCCGAGCTCCGTCATGGTCGGGCCGAAGTCCTCGGCTAACGACAAGACCACGCCCATCGGCACCGGACCGTTCAAATTCTCCGCCTGGACGAAGGGCGACCATGTCGACCTCGTCAAGAACCCGGACTACTGGAATAAGTCGGTCGACGTGAAGCTCGAGAAGGTGACCTTCCGCTTCATTTCCGATCCGCAGGCTGAGGCCGCCGCATTAAAAGCCGGCGATCTCGATACCTTTCCTGAATTCGCAGCGCCGGAGCTCATGAATTCCTTCGAGGGCGATGCCAGGCTGACGACCAAGATCGGCAATACCGAGCTCAAGGTCGTGGCCGGCATGAACAACACCCGCAAGCCTTTCGACGACAAGCGCGTGCGCCAGGCGCTGATGATGGCGCTGGACCGCAAGACGATCATCGAAGGCGCGTGGTCCGGTTTAGGCACCGCGATCGGCAGCCACTACACGCCGAACGACCCCGGCTACAAAGATTTGACCGGCACGCTGCCCTATGACGCCGCCAAGGCCAAAGCATTGCTTGCCGAAGCCGGCTATCCAAATGGCTTCACCTTCACCATCAAGACGCCGCAAATGGCCTATGCGCCTCGCAGTGCCCAGGTGATGCAGGCGATGTTTGCCGATGTCGGCGTGACGATGAATATCGAGCCCACGGAATTCCCGGCAAAATGGGTGCAGGACGTTTTCACCGGCCGCAATTACGACATGACAATCGTCGCCCATGCCGAGCCGATGGATATCGATATCTATTCGCGCGATCCCTATTACTTCAACTACAAGAACCCGGCCTTCAACGAGTTGATGAAGAAGATTCAGCTCACCGCCGATCCCGCCGAGCAGAACAAGCTCTATGGCGAGGCGCAAAGCATTCTTGCCGAGGATGTGCCGTCGCTCTTCCTGTTCGTGATGCCGAAGCTCGGCGTCTGGGACAAGAAGCTGAAGGGTCTCTGGGAGAACGAACCGATCCCGTCCAACGTGCTGACCAACGTTTCCTGGGAAGACTGAGTTCTTTGCCTGCAGGCGCGGATGGGCGGATCGCTTCGCCCGCCGCGAACCATTTCGAACCCAACCATTTCGATGCCGGGCATGATCGGCCATGGACTTGCTATGATCGTACTGCTCACCCGCCGGATTTTCGGACTTGTGCTGACGCTGATTGCCGTCTCGCTGCTGGTCTTTGCCGTCATGGCGCTGCTGCCAGGCGACCCGGCCGCGATCACGCTCGGCACCTCGGCGACGCCGGAAACGCTTGCCGCGCTCCGGCATGATATGGGGCTCGATCAGCCGCTGATCGTGCGCTATGGGCAATGGCTCGCCGGCGCGCTGACGGGTGATCTTGGCACGTCCTATACCTATGGTGTTCCGGTCGCCGGTCTGATTGCCGAGCGGCTTGCCGTCACCCTGCCGCTTGCGCTGCTTGCCATCCTGTTGTCGGTTCTTGTCGCCGTGCCGCTCGGTGTTGCGGCAGCGGCACGGCGCGGCGGTGTCTTCGATATCATCGCCACACTATTTTCGCAGATGGGCATCGCCGTTCCGGGCTTCTGGGTCGGCCTCTTGCTGGTGCTTCTGTTTGCCACATCGCTCGGCTGGATGCCGGCCGGTGGTTTTCCCGGTTGGGAGAGCGGATTCTGGCCCGCTGCGAAGTCGCTCGTGCTGCCGGCCGCTGCCCTTGCTCTGCCCCAAGCGGCGGTGCTGACCCGTGTGACGCGCTCGGCCGTGCTCGATACGCTGCATGAGGATTTTGCCCGCACGGCGATCGCCAAGGGTCTATCGCGCAGCCGCGTGCTTTGGGGGCACGTGGTGCCGAATGCGCTGGTGCCTGTGCTGACCATTCTCGGACTGCAATTCACCTTTCTTGTCGCCGGCGCCGTGCTGATCGAAAATGTCTTCACCCTTCCAGGCCTTGGCCGTCTCGCCTATCAGGCGCTCAGCCAGCGCGACGTCATCGTTCTGCAGGATGTCGTGCTGTTCTTCGCCGGCCTCGTCATCGTCGTGAACTTTGTGGTGGACCTCTCCTATCTCGCCATCGATCCGCGGCTGCGAGCGGGAGGTGCGCGATGACTACAGTCGAGACCAAAGTTGCCGCGCCACCTTCCCGTCGCCGTTTTCGGGCGCTGCGGCGAATGAATCTCATCGTCGGCGCCGTCATCATCCTTGCGCTCTTCTGCGTTGCTCTCCTCTCGCAGTTCTGGACGCCGGTGCCGCCCGCGAAGATGCAGATCCTTCACAAGCTGCAGCCGCCCCTCGGCTTCGGGCCTCTCGGCACCGACCAGATCGGCCGCGACGTCCTGTCGATGCTGATGGCGGGCTGCTGGAATTCACTTTCGATCTCGGTGTCATCGGTCGCGATCGGCGGAACGATCGGAACGATCATCGGCGTCTCCGCCGCCGCCCAACGCGGCCTGTTCGAGGCCCTGGTCATGCGGGCTTGTGACGTGATCTTCGCCCTGCCGCCGATCCTTTCGGCCATGATCCTCGGTGCATTTCTCGGGACCGGGCGCTCGACGGCGATCATCGCCATTGCCGTCTTCATGGTGCCGGTCTTTGCCCGCGTCGCGCTCGGTTCCGCCTTGCAGGCGTGGAGCCGCGACTATGTGCTGGCGGCGCGTGCCATCGGCAATACGCAGCTTTCCATCACGCTGCGCCATGTCCTGCCCAACATCATGGGCAGCATCATCGTCCAGGCGACCATCCAGCTCGGCCTTGCGATCCTGACCGAGGCCGGGCTTGCCTTCCTGGGCTTGAGCGTACCGCCGCCCGCACCGACCTGGGGACGGATGCTGGCCGATGCACAGACCTATTTTCACGTCGCGCCGTGGCTCGCCCTGCTTCCGGGGCTCGCCATCGCGCTTTCCGTGCTTGGCTTCAACCTGCTCGGCGACGGGCTGCGCGATCTCCTCGACCCCCGCGAGGCGACGCGCTGATTGAGATATGAAGAGTATAGATCATGACCGAACCTACCGATCTTTCCATCCGTGACCTCCGGCGCCAATTTGCCGATAAAAGCCTGTCTCCCAGCGAGTACTGGCTGGCGCTCGAGGCGCATATCGAGGCATGGGAGCCGACAATCGCTGCTCTCTATGCCTATGATCCTGAAGATGCCCGCAAGCAGGCAGCTGCTTCGACAGAGCGCTGGGCGAAGGGTGCGCCGCTTGGGACCCTGGACGGTATTCCGGTAACGTTAAAGGAGCTGATCGCCACCAAGGGCCAGCCGGTGCCGCTCGGCACGGCGGCCGTCGAGCTCATCCCTGCTGCCGAAGATGCTCCCATCGCCGCCCGCATGCGCGAGGATGGCGCGGTGATTTTCGCCAAAACCACCTGCCCCGATTACGGCATGCTCTCCTCCGGCCTTTCGAGCTTTCACAAGCTCAGCCGCAACCCCTGGGACCCAAGCCGGAATCCGGGCGGCTCCAGCGCCGGTGCGTCCGCCGCCGCGGCTGCCGGTTACGGACCGTTGCATATCGGCACCGATATCGGCGGCTCGATACGCCTGCCCGCTGGCTGGACAGGTATTTTTGGCTTCAAGCCGAGCAATGGCCGTATTCCGATCGATCCCTATTATCTCGGGCGATGCGCCGGACCGATGACCCGCACGGTCGAGGATGCCGCCTTTTCCATGGCGACGCTCTCGCGGCCCGACTGGCGCGACAGCACCAGCCTACAGCCGAACGGGATCGACTGGATGGATCTCGATATCGACGTCCGAGGCATGAAGATCGGCCTGATGCTGGATGCTGGCTGCGGGCTGCCTGTCGAGGACGAGATACGCGATGCCGTCATCGCTGCCGCCAAGCGCTTCGAGGAAGCGGGCGCCATCATCGTCGATGTCGCGCCGGTGCTGACCAGGCAGATGCTGGACGGGCTCGATGCCCTCTGGCGCGCCCGCTTCTGGGGCGACATGACGGCCTTGAGCGAGGAACGCCGCAACAGCATCCTGCCCTATATTTACAGCTGGGCGAAGGGCGGCGCCGGTATCAGCGGCGTCGATGCCGTTCGCGGCTTCAACCAGACCTACGAGATGCGCAAGAGCTGCGCCAAGCTCTTCGCAGAGGTGGATGCCGTGCTTTCGCCGACCAATCCGATCGTCTCCTATCCCGCCGAATGGGCTTCGCCCACCAACGACCCGGCCCGGCCTTTCGAGCACATCGCCTTCACCGTTCCGTGGAACATGTCGGAACAGCCGGCCGCATCGATCAATTGCGGCTTCTCCCGCTCCGGCATGCCGATCGGCATGCAGATCATCGGCCCGCGCTTCGACGACATGCTGGTGCTTCGCCTCTCGAAGGCCTTCGAGGACTGGAGCGGCGGCGTGACGAACTGGCCGAAGCGGCCGGCGTGAACCGAACTTGGAGACAGCCAGCTAGTCCAGCGACAACGGCAGGGAAAGACCGACCTTGACCCGGTCCATAGTGACGAGCGACTTGAACTTCGTGACATTCGGATTGTCGTAGAACAGACGCCGGGCCACCTCCTCATAGGCGGACATGCTCGGGACGACGATGATGAGCACGAAATCGGCCTCGCCGGTGACACCGTAGCATTGCTGGACTTCCGGAGCTTCGAGGAAGCTGCGCTTGATCGCATTGATGAGGTCATAGCGTTCGTTTGCGATATGGACCTCGACGACGATGGTAATCGGCAAACCCACGGCTGTCGGATTGACGACCGCGATATTGGCCTGGATGACGCCGCTTTCCTGCATGCGCTTGATGCGCCGCTGCACGGCCGGCGCCGACAAGTTGATCCGTTCACCGATCTCTCGTTGCGGAACCGTACTGTCCCTTTGAAGAATCTCGAGAATTGTCAGGTCGAACTCATCGAGATCGGCGGGTTTGCGCATTTCAATAGATCCTTACCGCAATGAGGAAACAAAATTGCATGAAAGCCGTCAAAATGGAGCCAAATACTCTTCCCTTATGTACTAGCTTTGCGCCACACATCATCTGACTTTGTAAAGGCACGAGAATGTCACAGCCGGACACCGAATACGATATGCGTAGCGCGAGCCTCGAAGAAAGCGAAGATACGAAGGGCTTTCTTCTTGGCGTGGTAGCGATGCTTCTCGCGGCGCTGGCGATGAGCATCTCGCCGAGCCTCGTGCGGCTTGCCGATGTCGGGCCTTTCGCCAGCGCCTTCTGGCGTGTCTTTCTGGCGCTGCCGATCCTTTGGATATGGATGCGATATGGCGAGGCGGCGGAGCCCAATGCACCCCGCGCCAGCTTTACGATACCGACGATTCTCGCCGGCATCGCCTTCACGGGTGACCTGTTCTTCTGGCATCTCTCCATCATGCGGACGACGATCGCCAATGCTACCTTCTTCGCGACGATGGCGCCGCTGTGGGTCGTCATCTTCGGCTGGCTTCTTTTGAGACAGCGTGTCAGCCGCGCCACGCTTCTCGGGCTTCTCGTCTGCCTTGGGGGCGGCACGGCACTCGTTGTTCAAAGCCTGGCATTCAATCCGGACCGCGCCGTTGGCGATGCGCTCGCCATCATCACCGGCGCCTTTTTCGGCCTTTATTTCCTGGCGGTCGGCGCGGCGCGCCCCGGAACCAATGCCGCGCGCGTCACCTTCGAATTGAGTATCATAACCTCGGCGATCCTGTTCCTGATCGCCTTCTTCTTCGAACCGCGTATCCTGCCGCAGTCGATCTCGGGATGGTGCGTGCTTCTCGCGCTCGGCCTCATCAGCCATGCCGGCGGACAAGGACTGCTTTCGGTGGCGCTCGGACGGTTACCGACCGTGTTTTCCTCGCTCGTCATTTTCTTGGAGTCGATCGCAGCCGCCCTTTTCGCCTGGTTCCTCTTCGGCGAAAACGTCACGCTGCTGCAGGCGCTTGGCGGCATCGTCATCGTCGCCGGCATCTGGATCGCGCGTCCGCGTACGCCGTAAGACCGCCGCCAGGACAAATGCCGGATGGGTTGCCGCTACAGAGTTTCGGAGCGTAGTCAGTCGACGAAGCGGCGATAGCCGGTCGGCTTTTCATAGAGCCAGCCGATGCGTTCGATGGCGGCGGCAAAATTCTCCCGGGCGACGGTCATGGTATGGCCGTTGGCATGGACGATGGTTTCCGGATCTTCCATGATCGCGACATGCCCCTTCCAGAAGACGAAATCGCCTCGCTTCAGCTCCTCGCGCTCGATCGGCTGGCCGAGGCCGGCGGCCTGCATGTCGGTATCGCGCGGTGCGGCACGGCCCGTCATCGACAGCGCTAACTGCACGAGGCCGGAGCAATCGATACCGAGGCCCGAGCGGCCGCCCCAGAGATAGGGCGTCTCGATGAAGCGTAAGGCGACATCGACAAAATCGCCGCCCCTGTTGTAGCCGATCGGCTGGACATGTTTTGCGAAAATGGCAGTGCCATCCTCCAGGACCACGTAATGATTGCCCCGCGCTTCCGCCGTACCGGTCACATGCACGAGGCTGCCCATGGAGAGGATCGCAGCATGCGGCTTGCGCAACTCCGGCTCGGGATAGAGGAAGGTGCGCTGCGGAACGATGACGTGGGTCGACGCTGCCGCACCCTCCTTGATCGCCGTTTCAGGGAGATAGCCGACATAACCGTCAGACAAAGCCTTGACCCAGCACCAGCCATCGCGGCGTTCGAATATCGTCACCTCTTCGCCCATCAAGAGCTCGGTATCAATGCCCGAGGCAAGATCCGGCTTCGGCCGAAGCGCAACGACCGGTACCGTGATGCGTGCGCTGCTGCCCTCGACGAAGCGCTCGGCCTCGATCTTGCCCTTGAGAGAAGCCTCTGCGAGATCGGGCCTGAAAGCATTGAGACGGCGGTCGAGCATCATGGTGAAATTCCTGGGGTTACAATTTTCGGCCGTGCTCGATGATGAGATCGCCGAGTTTTTCAAGATAAAGCGCGCCGGTGACTGTTCGCTTAATGATGACGTTGCGGCGATCGCGATCGTCGCGCACACGGTCGACCAATCCCATCACCCCCATGGTGTCAAGCGCCCGAGTGATGACGGGCTTGGTGACGCCAAGGGTCGCGGCCAGACCGCGTACCGTGTGCGGCGGCGGCACAAGATAGATCTGCAGCAGGATCGCCGTCTGCCGCAGCGTCAAATCGTGATCCTCGCGGCGCACCTGAGCGAGCGTCACGCCATGCCAGAGGCCGAGAGCCTGCGAGGCGGTGAGTTCAAGCGGCAAGGGCAACCCCGAAATTCGTTACGCTGCCGTTCCAGTCTCGGCCAAGATCATGGCGGTTTCAAGGGGAATTCACCAACCCCTTCTCCCCGCAATGCGGGGAGAAGGTGGGACCGAGACATTGAGCAAAGCGATATGTCGAGGGCTCGGATGAGGGGCTTTCTCGAAAGCAACCGGAAAATCAGAGTCTTCGTCTTTTCGGACCACTATTCGTAATGGTCAGGTCAGTCCGTCGCTGTGGCGCTCTTGTGCCTGGCCCCTCACCCTAACCCTCTCCCCGCATGCGGGGAGAGGGGACTAGAGCCCCTACCGCACGCTCTGCCTGATATAGTGATAGAGCGCCCGGATCGCCTGAGCCTCGCCGCCGCCGGGCGAATGCGGACGTTCGCTCGGCGCCCAGCCGAAAATATCGAAATGCACCCAGCTCGGCGTCTTCGTCACGAAGCGCTTGAGGAACAGGGCAGCAGTAATGGAGCCGGCCATGCCGCCTGATGGAGCATTGGTGATATCGGCGAATTTGGTGCGGATATCCTTGTCGTAGCCCATATAGAGCGGCATCCGCCAGAGCGGGTCGTCCATCTCCAGGCTCGCTTCCGTCAGGTCGCTGGCAAGGTCGCTATCGTCGGTGAAGAAGGGTGGCAGGTCGGGGCCGAGCGCGACGCGAGCAGCACCCGTCAGCGTCGCCATGTCGATCATCAGGTCCGGCGCGTCCTCGTCGGCATAGGCGAGCGCGTCGGCGAGGATCAGCCGTCCCTCGGCATCGGTATTGTCGATCTGCACGGTCAGGCCCTTGCGGCTCCTGTAGATATCGCCGGGACGGAAGGCGTTGGATGAAATCGAGTTCTCGACGACCGGAATGATAACGCGAAGATCGACCTTGAGCTTGGCATCCATGATCATCAGCGCCAAGCCCATGACATTGGCCGCGCCACCCATGTCCTTCTTCATCAGTAGCATCGAGGATGCCGGCTTGATGTCGAGGCCGCCGGTGTCGAAGCACACACCCTTGCCGACCAGCGTGATGCGGCGATGGCCCTTCTTGCCCCAGCGCATTTCGAGAAGGCGCGGCGCATCGGCGCTCGCGCGTCCCACCGTATGAACCAGCGGAAAATTCTCCTTCAGGAGATCGTCGCCGATAATGACGGACATATCTGCCTTGTAGTGCTCGGCAAGCGCCCTGAAGGCGGCTTCCAGCTGTTCCGGACCCATGTCGTTGGTCGGCGTGTTGATGAGGTCGCGGGCAAGGAAGACGCCTGCCAGCTGGCGCTTGATATCGGCAGCATCGGCATCGCGCGGGATCATCAGCGTGGGTGCCGCGGCTTTTTCCGACTTGTAGCGGTCGAAGCGATAGCTGCCGAGACCGAAACCAAGCGAGAGCCGGTTCGCCGTCAGCGGCGCCGTCTCGATATGCCAGTCGCCGGCCGGCAGGCTGCGCGCCAGCTTGCCCGTGAGGAAGGGTTGCTCGGATGGGTTAGAGCCTAGGCCGAAGAGAGCGCCGCCCAGATGCCCCTCCGCGGTCGGGATCAGCAGCAACGAACCGCTCTCCGCCTTGTAACCCGCCTTGCGTGCCCAATCGAGCGCGATGGGATCGATGGTACCGGTCTCGATATGCGCGGGGGTAACGGCAAAGATCGGCAGGGTCGCGCCACCCTTCGAATTGAAGGGCGTCGCGCGCTCGATGAATTGATAGGGGGCCATGACTATCCTTTGACGATGACTTCAGGGAATCGGGGACTTCAGGGAATCGAGAGTTAACCGTCTGTTAGGGTTAACAGATTATTGCTGGAGCGAACATTGCGTCGAACCTTTCCCTGTTCCGATTCTAGGCCGGGCGCAAGACTATAGGAATACAGGGATAAGCGACATGCCCGCCGTCTCAGCTGCGTCTTCATTCAGAACCTTTCTTTTCCGGGGGGCTTCGTCTGCGCTTCTGGCGATCGCGCTCGCAAGCTGCTCGACAACCGGAAAAGATCGGATGACGACGGGCTCGATCCCCACGGCGTCGCGGCCTCTCGACACGATGAACAGCACCGATCTCGCACAGGCGACCGCGACGTTTGGCAAGGCCTATGACGCCAATCCTAGGGATCGCGATGCCGGCGTCAATTATGCCAATGCCTTGCGCATGAGCGGCCGCAACGATCAGGCGCTTGCCGTCATGCAGCAGGTGGCAATCGCCAATCCGAGCGATCGCGGCGTCCTGGCCGCCTACGGCAAGGCGCAAGCGGCGGCAGGGCAGCTCGACGAAGCGCTCTCGACCATTGACCGCGCACAGCTGCCGGATCGGCCGGATTGGCGGCTGGTTTCGGCGCAGGGCGCCATCCTCGATCAGCTCGGGCGCTCCACCGATGCACGCGCCAAATATCGCGATGCGCTGGTGCTCGCCCCCAACGAACCGACCGTTCTTTCCAATCTTGGCATGTCCTATGTGCTGACCGGCGACCTCAAGAATGCGGAGAGCTATCTCCGCACGGCCGTCGCCCAGCCGGGCGCCGACAGCCGCGTGCGGCAGAACCTGGCGCTGGTCGTCGGGCTACAGGGTCGCTTTGCGGAAGCCGAACAAATCGCCCGCCAGGAACTGACGCCGCAACAGGCAAATGCCAACGTCGCCTATCTGCGCGGCATGCTGGCACAGCAGAATTCCTGGCAGAAGCTTGCCGCCAGCGGCGACAGCAGGAAAGTCGCCCAGCAATAGAACGGGAGAGCCATAGCGGCTTTCCCGAGCAGCTCTCGAAAACGAAAGTCAGCCGCCGATCGGTCTAGAGCGTTTCATGTTTTGTTTGAAGCGTATCCTGCATTGACAAGATAATTGGTGCACTCGTCTGGACTGATTGTCTGGACGAGTGAGCCGAGATAT
>NZ_JAQJCG010000045.1:0-15173 GCF_030182565.1 Rhizobium centroccidentale
CTGGCCCACACCTTCTTCCGAGATGAAGGAGACGCGCATGAAGAACATGCCGGTGTCGAGATCGTCGAACTGGCTGGAGTCGACGATGTTGCAGCCCTCACCGGCCAGATAGTTCGAGATCGCCGCAACGATCCCACGCGTCGATTGGCACGTCACTGTCAATACATAGCTCGTCATGCTGATTTTCCTCCGCCGTCCGCGGCCAAAACTCCGCCTCATGTGTCCCAGGCAATCGCATATGGGGCAGGTACGCTGCCGCACACCCCTTCTCCCCAGCAGGGAGAGGGTGCCGTCAGGCGGGTGAGGGGGTACCCGCCACGAGCACGAAAGTCCATGAATTCAAATCGGAAAGCCCCCTCATCCGGCCCTTCGGGCCACCTTCTCCCCGCTGGGGAGAAGGAGTTTCCGAGGATGATCCCGCCATATGCGATAAAGCGCGGCATTTGGGTCAATTCTCGTGTCTTTTTGCGCGCTCAGATATCGAGCGTGCTGTCGCGCTCCCACTGCGTGAAGTGCGAGCAGTAGGCGTTCCATTCCTGGTGCTTGAGCTTCAGATAGGCTTCGGAGAATTCCGAGCCGATCGCCTGCTTCAGCCCCTCGTCCTCGTCATAGGCCCGCAGCGCATCGAGCAGATTGAGCGGCAGGCGCGGCGCATTCTTCACCAGGTGACCCTCAGCATACATGTCGATATCGTGATGCGGTCCCGGATCGGCGTTGCTGCGCAGGCCATCCAGGCCGGCAGCGATAATCACCGCCTGCAGCAGGTATGGATTGACGGCACCATCGGGCAGGCGCAGCTCGAAGCGGCCGGGACCGGGCACGCGCACCATATGGGTGCGGTTGTTGCCGGTCCACGTCACGGTATTGGGAGACCAGGTGGCGCCCGAGGTCGTCCGCGGCGCATTGATGCGCTTGTAGGAATTGACCGTCGGGTTGGTGATCGCCGCCAGCGACGAGGCATGTTTCATGATGCCGCCGAGGAAATGCTTGCCTTCGGTCGACAGGCCGAATTCGGCTTCCCTGTCGGCAAAGACATTGGTCCCGCCGTCATTGCTCCATACGGAAATATGGCAATGGCAGCCGTTGCCCGTCAGGCCCTTGAAGGGCTTCGGCATGAATGTCGCCCTGAGACCGTGCTTTTCGGCGATCGACTTGACCATGAACTTAAAGAAGGAGTGCTTGTCCGCCGTCTTCAAGGCATCGTCGAATTCCCAGTTCATCTCGAACTGGCCGTTGGCATCCTCGTGGTCGTTCTGATAGGCGCCCCAGCCGAGCTCCAGCATATAGTCGCAGATCTCGGCGATGACGTCATAACGGCGCATGACGGCCTGCTGGTCGTAGCAGGGTTTTTCAGCGGTGTCGTATTCGTCCGAGATCTTCGAGCCATCGGCGGTGATCAGGAAGAATTCGGCTTCGACGCCGGTCTTCACCCGCTTGCCTTCGGCCTCGGCTTGGCTGACGAGCTTCTTCAGCACGTTGCGCGGCGCCTGGGCGACGATCTCGCCATCCATCAGCAAATCGGCGGCGACCCAGGCAACATCCTTCTTCCATGGGAGCTGGATGACGGAGGAAGCATCGGGTACGGCAAAAAGATCGGGATGGGCGGGTGTCATGTCGAGCCAGGTGGCGAAGCCGGCAAAGCCGGCGCCCTCTTCCTGCATCCCGGCAATCGCCTGGGCCGGCACCAGCTTGGCACGCTGGCCGGAAAAAAGATCCGTATAACTGATCATGAAATATTTGATGCCTTTGTCCTTTGCAAAGGCAGCAAGATCCAGTGTCATTCTCGTTCCCCTTTGGATTTCTTCGAGACACTTCGATGATGCATGCAGCGGCCGGGCCTCTTAGCCCGGCCGAAATCTTAAAAACCTCCCTTGCCCGGGTACCAATTGGTGCCCGCAAGCGGAATCTGCGCCATGGCGGCAGCTTCCATCGTCAGCGCACAGAGGTCCTCAGGTTCCAGATTGTGCAGGTGATTTTTGCCGCAAGCGCGCGCGATCGTCTGTGCCTCCAGCGTCATCACCTTGAGGTAATTGGCAAGGCGCCGGCCCGCAGCAATCGGATCGAGCCGGCTTGCCAGTTCCGGGTCCTGCGTCGTGATACCGGCCGGGTCCTTGCCCTCGTGCCAGTCGTCATAGGCGCCGGCCGTCGTGCCGAGCTTCTGGTACTCTTCTTCCCACTTGGGATCGTTGTCACCGAGCGCAACCAGCGCCGCCGTGCCGATGGCAACCGCATCAGCGCCGAGTGCGAGCGCCTTCGCCACATCAGCACCGGACCGGATACCGCCGGAGATGATGAGCTGCACCTTGCGGTGCATGCCGAGATCCTGCAGCGCCTGGACGGCGGGACGGATACAGGCGAGCGTCGGCATACCGACATTCTCGATGAAGACGTCCTGGGTCGCAGCCGTTCCCCCCTGCATGCCGTCAAGTACGACGACATCGGCACCGGCCTTCACGGCAAGCGCCGTGTCGTAATAGGGCCGCGCACCGCCGACCTTGACGTAGATCGGCTTTTCCCAATCGGTGATCTCGCGCAGCTCCATGATCTTGATTTCGAGATCGTCGGGGCCGGTCCAATCCGGATGGCGGCAGGCCGAGCGCTGGTCGATGCCCTTCGGCAGGTTGCGCATATTAGCGACGCGATCGGAAATCTTCTGGCCGAGCAGCATGCCGCCGCCGCCGGGTTTGGCGCCTTGGCCAACCACGACTTCGATTGCGTCGGCGCGGCGCAGATCTCTAGGGTTCATACCGTAACGCGACGGGAGGTACTGATAGACCAGCGTCTGCGAATGGCCGCGCTCTTCATCGGTCATGCCGCCGTCGCCTGTCGTGGTCGAGGTCCCTGCGATCGTCGCACCGCGGCCCAGTGCTTCCTTGGCGTTGCCGGAAAGCGCACCGAAACTCATGCCGGCAATGGTGATCGGGGTCTTCAGCGTGATCGGCTTCTTGGCAAAACGGCTGCCGAGGACGACGGTCGTATCGCATTTTTCGCGATAGCCTTCGAGCGGATAGCGCGAGATCGACGCGCCGAGAAAGAGCAGATCATCAAAATGCGGCACCTTGCGCTTCGTGCCGGCGCCACGGATATCGTAGATACCGGTTGCCGCCGCACGGCGGATTTCCGCGAGCGTATGATCATCGAAGGTCGCCGATTTGCGGGGTGGCGTATATGGATTGTGGTAGCTCATGAGGTCCCCTTCGTCTCAATACGCGTCGGCATTGTCGATGTTGAAATTGTAGAGTTTGCGGGCCGATCCGTAGCGCTTAAATTCCTCAGGCTTGACCCCGCGCACGCCGGCCTTCTCGAGAAGCTCGGCAAGCTTCTCCAGATGCTCCGGGCGCATTTCCTTTTCGATGCAGTCCGAACCGAGGCTTTTCACCGAACCACGAACGAAAAGCTTGGCTTCATAGAGGCTGTCGCCCAGAGCATCGCCCGCGTCACCCAGCACGACAAGATGGCCGGACTGGCCCATGAAGGCGGACATATGGCCGATATTACCGTAGACGACGATGTCGATGCCCTTCATCGAGATGCCGCAACGCGACGCCGCATTGCCCTTGATGACGAGCAGGCCCCCCTGCCCGGTCGCCCCGGCATACTGGCTGGCATCGCCTTCGATGACGACGCTGCCGGACATCATGTTCTCGGCGACGCCGGGACCGGCGGAGCCATGCACGGTGACGTTACCGCCATCGTTCATGCCGGCGCAGTAATAGCCAACGGAGCCTTTGATATCGACGGTGACGGGCGCATCAATGCCGGCGGCAACAGCATGATGGCCGCGCGGATTGACGACTTCGAAGGCTAGATCGTTGGCACCTGGGGCAAGGCCATGAAGGGCGCTATTGAGTTCGCGCAGCGGCGTGACGGATAGGTCGAAAACTGGCATGTAAGATCTCTCTCGATTGCGGCGCTTCTGATCAGGCAGCCTTTTCGTGATCCCAGAAATAGACGGTCGCCGGCTCCGGCTCCCAGATGCGGGCATCCTCGATGCCCGGGAGATTGACGAGCGCACGATATTCGGAGCCGAAGGCGACATACTGGTCGGTCTCGGCCATGACGGCCGGCTTGCAGGCGATGGGATCGCGCACGACGCCAAAGCCGGACTTGGTGCCGACGACGAAGGTGAAGAAGCCATCGAGATCGTCGACGGCGCTTTCGAGTGCCGCCCCGAGATCCTTGCCTTTGGCCATCTCGGCCGTGAGATAGGCAGCCGCGACCTCGGTATCGTTTTCCGTCTCGAAGGTCATGCCCTCGCGCTTCAGCTCGCGGCGCAGGTTGTTGTGGTTCGAGAGCGAACCGTTGTGAACCAGGCACTGGTCCGAGCCGGTGGAGAAGGGATGGGCGCCGAGCGTGGTCACGGCAGATTCCGTCGCCATGCGGGTATGGCCGATGCCGTGCGTACCGGACATGGCGGTGACGCCGAAGCGCGAGACCACATCCTTCGGCAGGCCGACTTCCTTGTAGATCTCGACGGTATCGCCGCTGCTCATCACCCGGATATTCGGGCGCAGAGCCGCCAGTGCTTCTCTACCCTCGTCAAGTTTGTCCTTGGCAAGCGTGATGACGGCATGCGTGCTCTTGACCACCACGGCCACGGGAATGTCGAGCGCTCGCCTCAGCTCATATTCCAATCCGTCGAAATCCTTTGCCGGATCGGGCGACTGAACGGTGATCTTTGCCGTGTTGCCGTTATCGCTGCCGTAGATCGCAATGCCTGCACTATCAGGTCCGCGATCGGTCATCGTGATCAGCATGGAAGACAGAAGGGCGCCGAGTTTCGGCTCCAGCGCCTTATCCTTCAAGAAGAGACCGACAATTCCGCACATGCCCAAACCCTCCGTTTTCGCATCTGCAAAAATGGCTATCAGGTCCGCTCAGCATTTTCAACTCAAAAGAATAAATTTTTCTTTTGAAGCAAGTTATTCACTCTTGCCCCGTTGCGGATAGCTGATGATCGAAAGGTATTTGGCTGGCAGTTTCACCAAGACTTCAGGGCCGTGCGGCGCATCGGCATCGAAGAAGAGACTGTCGCCCGGCTGCATGGGGTAAAGCTGATCGCTGTGGCGGTACATGACTTCGCCCTCGAGCATATAGAGGAACTCCATGCCCTCATGCTGGAAGGTGGGGAAGACGTCGGAATCGGCCGTCAGCGTGATGAGGTAGGGCTCGACGATGACCCCGCTCGAATTGTTGTCGATATGACCGAGTAGATTATATTGATGGCCGGCGCGCGTGCCACGCCGCTCGAGTTCGACGCCCTGGCCGGCCTTGACGAAAACGGCGTTGCGCGGTTCCTCGTAGCGACGGAAGAAGGCAGTCAGCGGCACGCCGAGCGCGCGCGACAGCGATTGCAATGTCGTCAGCGATGGCGAGATATTGCCGTTTTCGATCTTCGACAGCATGCCCAGCGAGATGCCCGTTGCGGCGGCGAGATCCGTCACGGTGATGCCTAGCTTCTTGCGATAGGCACGAACCTCGTGGCCGATCGCCATTTCGAGGTTGTTTTCCTTCGGCTCGCGAACCGCGTGCGGGTCTTGCGAAAAAGCCGACCGTCCAGCGTGGGATTGATCGTCCGCCGATACAGTGTCTGCCTTGGTTTTCATTCCGTATCCTTTTTGCCGACAGGGCTTGCCGGGAAGAACTCTATCTTCCCAGTGAAATTTTCTCAACTGCGGCGAAAGTCATCCCTGGCGAGCCTCGCTGGGCGCCGTGCCATAAAGAGAGCGATAGGCCCTGGAGAAATGCGCGCCGCTGGAAAAGCCGGTGGCGACGGCGATTTCGGAAATCGAAAGCGGGCTCTGCTCCAGCAGACGTCGGGCATGCTGCAGCCTTATCCGTCGGTACTGCTCCAGGAACGTCGAGCCGAGATGACTGGCAAACAGCCGGTCGAGATGACGCGGCGTGACGCCGGCAATGCGCGCCATGGCGGCACGATCGAGCGGCATCTCGATCGTTTCCTCCATTTTTTCGAGCACGCCCAGCAAACCCGGATGGTGAACGCCGTAACGCTCGGCGAGCGAACCGCGTTGCGGCGCAGTCGGCTCGCTCACCTCCGTATGCAGGTACCAGTCGCTGACGCGGCGAGCAAAATCGGCGCCCATGCGCTCTGATATCAGCACATGCATCATGTCCAGCGGCGCAATACCGCCGCCGCAGGTGATACGACTGCCGTCGATGACGAAGCGTGCCTGACGTGGCGCAAGTGCCGGAAAGGCTTCCAGCAGAGCCGGAGCATGTTCCCAATGAATGGTGAAATCGCGCTCGGCCAGAAGACCGGCGGCGGCCAATAGATAAGGACCGCCCGAGATGCCGCCGATGCGCACGCCCTCGCGTGCGAGCTGGCGCAGGCAGGCAAGAACCGCTGGATAGTGCCAGTCTCGCGGCGAGCCGCCGGCGCAGACGAAAACCGTGCCGAGACCTGAGCCTCGACCGGGAAGAGGCCCGGTCGGCACCGGCACGCCGCCCGACGAGACCGCCGGGGTTCCGTCCGGCGAGAAGATCGACAATCGATAGATTTCGCGCCCAGCCAAGAGATTGGCCGCCCGCAGCGGCTCGCTTGCCGAGGCAAAGGACATCAAGGCGAATCCCGGGATCAGGATGAAACCAATATTCTGGCTATTTTTGCTATCGATCGCCGTCATGTCCCTTTTCTATCGAAATAGGTCCTAATTTGGCAAGTCGGCATTTTGCACTCTGTCATCATGAGCGCAGTTCAAAGCGGACCTGACCATGCGCTACTCGGCTTTCTCTGTTTTTCTCAACGGCCTTCGCGGCAATGCCGGCTGGGCGCCTGCCTGGCGCCAGCCGCAACCGAAGCAACATTATGATGTCATCATCGTCGGTGGCGGCGGCCATGGGCTGGCGACCGCTTATTATCTCGCCAAGACCTTCGGCATCACCAATGTCGCCGTTCTGGAAAAGGGCTATCTCGGCTCAGGCAATATCGGCCGCAATACGACGATCATCCGCTCGAACTACCTGCTTCCCGGCAATAATCCCTTCTACGAGCTATCGATGAAGCTTTGGGAAGGGCTGGAGCAGGATTTCAACTTCAACGCCATGGTCTCGCAGCGCGGCGTGCTTAATCTCTTTCATTCGGATGCGCAGCGCGATGCCTATACGCGACGCGGCAATGCCATGCGCCTGCATGGAGTCGATGCCGAATTGCTCGACCGCGAAGCCGTTCGCAAAAAGCTGCCCTTCTTGGATTTCGAAAACGCACGATTCCCGATCATGGGCGGCCTGTTGCAGCAGCGCGGCGGCACGGTGCGCCACGACGCGGTCGCCTGGGGCTATGCCCGCGGAGCCGATAGCCGTGGTGTCGACATCATCACCGGCTGTGAAGTCACAGGCATCCGCACCGACCAGGGTCGCGTGACAGGTGTCGAGACGACGAAGGGGTTTCTCGGTTGCGGCAAGCTGGCACTGGCGGCGGCCGGCAATTCCACCGTCGTCGCCAACATGGCGGGGCTGCGTTTGCCGATCGAAAGTCATGTGCTTCAGGCCTTCGTCTCGGAAGGCCTGAAGCCGTTCATCGACTGCGTCGTCACCTTCGGCGCCGGACATTTCTATGTCTCGCAATCCGACAAGGGCGGCCTCGTCTTCGGCGGCGATATCGACGGCTACAATTCCTATGCCCAGCGCGGCAATCTCGCGACTGTCGAACACGTCGCCGAAGCCGGCGTTGCGATGATCCCGGCACTGACCCGCGTGCGCTACCTGCGCACATGGGGTGGCGTCATGGATATGAGCATGGACGGCTCCCCGATCATCGACCGGACCCACATCGACAATCTCTATCTGAACGCCGGCTGGTGTTACGGCGGCTTCAAGGCCACGCCGGCCTCGGGCTACTGCTACGCCCATCTGATCGCCCGCAACGAGCCGCATGAAACGGCGACACAGCTGCGCCTCGACCGATTCCGGCGTGGCTTTCAGATCGATGAAAAGGGCGTCGGCGCCCAGCCGAACCTGCATTGAGGACATGACGACATGGCAAGCCTGATTTCCTGCCCTCACTGCGGCACACGTCCCAAGGAAGAATTCACCATCAAGGGGGATGCAAGTATCAGCCGCCCTGCCCCAAATGCCGACGCTGAAGATTGGTACGACTACGTCTATCTGCGCGACAACCCCAGGGGGCGGCACAAGGAATTTTGGCACCATTCTTCCGGCTGCCGCCGCTGGCTGATCGTCGAGCGCGACACGGTCACTCACAAGGTTCACGGCGTCAGCGACGCGGCACTTGCCAAGCTCGGAGGTGAGGCATGAGCAGCTATCGCCTCTCCTCCGGCGGCCGGATCGACCGCTCCAAAACCGTTGCCTTCAGTTTCGATGGCCGAGATTTGACCGGCCATCCGGGCGACACGCTTGCCTCCGCGCTTCTTGCCAACGGCATCCAGCTTGTCGGCCGCAGCTTCAAATATCACCGGCCGCGCGGCATCCTGACAGCGGGTGCCGCCGAACCCAATGCGCTCGTCACAACAGGCACAAGCGGGCGAACGGAAGCCAACAGCCGTGCCACGATGATCGAGCTTCATGACGGGCTGATCGCCCGCAGCCAGAACCGCTGGCCGTCGCTCAATTTCGATGTCGGCGCCGTCAACGGCCTGCTCTCACCCTTCCTGAGCGCCGGCTTCTACTACAAGACCTTCATGTGGCCTGCCGCCTTCTGGGAAAAAGTCTACGAGCCGCTGATCCGCAAGGCAGCCGGCCTTGGCAAGGCATCCTATGAGGCCGATCCTGATTCCTACGAAAAGTGCTGGGCACATTGCGATCTGCTCGTGATCGGCGCTGGGCCCACGGGCCTTGCCGCGGCGCTGACAGCGGGACGTGCCGGAGCGCGCGTCATTCTCGCGGACGAAGGCTTTGATCTCGGCGGCAGCTTGCTCTCGGAGAGCAGCTCGCCCCTCAACGACATGTTGGACGAACTCGACAGCCTGCCGAACGTGCAATGCCTGTCGCGCACGACGGTTATCGGCTGGTACGACGACAATGTCTTCGGCGCGGTCGAACGCGTCCAGAAGCATGTGGCAACACCCGACCCCCGCCAGCCTGTCGAACGCCTCTGGCGCATCATCGCCAAGCAGGCGATCCTTGCGACAGGCGCCGAAGAGCGACCGCTTGTCTTTGGCGGCAACGATATTCCAGGCGTGATGATGGCTGGCGCCATGCGCAGCTATCTGAACCGCCAGGCTGTCGCTCCCGGCAAGCGCACGGTCGTCTTCACGACCAACAGTTCCGGCTACCGGACCGCCGCCGACCTCGAGGCCGCAGGTGTAGACGTGGCCGCCATCGTCGACACGCGTGCCGCTGGCGAATACTGGGGCGGCAAGGCGCGGGTGTTGACCGGCGCATGCGTCCTCGATGCGCTTGGCTCCAAGCAGGTCCGCCGGGTCAAGATTGCGAGCGGGTCGGGCATGCATGAGATCGATGCGGATGCTTTGACCATGTCCGGCGGCTGGAGCCCGATCATCCATCTAGCATGCCATCGGGGTGCAAAGCCGACCTGGTCGGAAAAGCATGCAGCCTTCCTGGCTCCTGAAAAGCAGGAAGGGTTGATGATTGCCGGGTCCGCAGCAGGGCTTACTTCTACGGATAGCTGCCTTGGCGACGGAGCGATCAAGGCTGCCGAGGCATTGGAAGCAATTGGTTTTGGCAAGGTTGACCCCGCCTTTGCTTCAGCAGAAGAGACATCGGCTGCCGCCGCGCCGCTATGGTATGTCAAAGGCGGCAAGGGCAAGGCCTTCGTCGACTATCAGAACGACGTCCACCTCAAGGACCTCGACCTTGCCGTGCGCGAAGGTTATGGCGATGTCGAGCTTGCCAAGCGCTATACGACAAACGGCATGGCGACCGACCAGGGCAAGCTTTCCAACATCAATGCCATCGGCATTCTGGCCGAGGCCCGTGGTGTTTCCCCGGCCGAGGTCGGCACCACGACATTTCGACCGTTCTATACCCCTGTTTCCTTCGGTGCCTTGACAGGTACTTCGCGGGCTAAGCATTTTCAGCCGGCGCGAAAATCCCCCTTGCACGAATGGGCAAAGAAGAACGGCGCAGTCTTCGTCGAGACCGGCCTCTGGTACCGCTCCTCCTGGTTCCCGCGCGAAGGCGAGAAGATCTGGCGCGAAAGTGTCGATCGCGAAGTGCTGAATATCCGGAAAAATGCCGGCATCTGCGATGTCTCGACCCTCGGCAAGATCGAGATCCTCGGCAAGGATGCCGCGACCTTCCTCGACCGCATCTATTGCAACGGGTTCGCCAAGCTTTCGGTCGGCAAGGCGCGGTATGGCATCATGCTGCGTGAGGACGGCATGATCTATGACGACGGCACCACCAGCCGCTTGAGCGAAGACCATTTCTTCATGACCACGACGACGGCGCTTGCCGCCGGCGTGCTCACCCATCTGGAATTCTGCGCCCAGACGCTCTGGCCCGAGCTGGAGGTCTATTTTGCGTCGTCAACCGATCAATGGGCTCAGATGGCGGTCGCCGGACCGAAATCGCGGACGATCCTCTCCGAGATCGTCGACGAAGATATTTCCGACGCCGCCTTCCCGTTCATGAGCGCGCGCGCGGTCTCATTGTTCAGCGGCAAGCTTGAAGGCCGCCTCTTCCGGATATCCTTTTCGGGCGAGCTCGCTTACGAGCTCGGCGTGCCGGCGGCCTATGGAGAGTTCGTCGCCGACGCCATCATGGAGGCGGGTCAAAAACATGAAATCTGTGCCTATGGCGCCGAGGCGCTTGGCGTCATGCGTATTGAGAAGGGCCATGTCACCCATGCCGAGATCAACGGCACGGTAACACCAGGCGATCTTGGCTTTGCCCGCATGGTTTCGGCAACGAAGCCAGATTTCATCGGCAAGGCGATGCTTCAACGCGAAGGCCTGCAGGCCGCTGATCGGCCTCGCCTCGTCGGTGTCAAACCGGTAGACCCGGCAACAAGCTTCCGCACCGGCGCCCATATCCTTGCGGAAGGTGCGGCGGCGACGCTCGAAAACGATCAGGGCTATGTGACATCGAGCGCCTTTTCCCCCAGCCTCGGCCATACGATCGGGCTCGCTCTTATCAAGAACGGACCGGCGCGCGTCGGCGAAAAGGTCGTCGTCTGGAACGGGCTTAGAAACGAATACACGGATGCAGTGATCTGCAGCCCGGTCTTCATCGACCCCCAGAATGAGAAACTCCATGCCTGATTTGCCGATATCAAAGCCGGTCCTTGCCGGAAAGGCCGTTCTGCAAGGCGGGGCCATCCGGCTTGCAGCCCTGCCCGAGGGCCATCTCCTGCATGTGATGGGCGCAACCACCAGCGAAGAGCTTGCGGCCCATCTTCCCGAGGCCGGCCTCGAGCAAAGTTCCGTACGCCCGGCGGGATACCGGCAATGGTTCATTGCCGGCAATGAGCCGCTCGCCGAATCCGAAAGGCAGGCTCTTGCCGATGCCCTGGCCGGCCGTGCCTTCATCTGCGACCAGAGCCACGGCCGTATCCGCATCCTCATTTCCGGCCCGAACGCCCCCCAGGTGCTCAACAAAGGTACGGCCGTCGATCTGCATCCATCGAGCTTCCCGGAGGGGTGCAGTGCCGTGACGCTTTTCGGTCATATCTCGGTGCAGCTCACGCGCACCAACATGAACGATTTCGAGCTGACTGTGCTGCGCAGCTTTGCGGAATCGCTTTATGAGGAGCTCGAGGCTCTGGTTCGATCTCAGGGTGCCGAGCAGCTCGCGGTCTGAACCACATCCAAACAGTTCTGGCGCGGATATAGTCAGGCAAGCCGTCTGGCTGGCAATCGCCATGCGCGCAACGCGCGAGGTACGCCTCAAACACAACGTTAGTAAGAAAAACTTATAATTAGGCCCCTGTTAACCATCTTGAGCTTAGAGATTGTTGATCCAGAGGCACGTCCGCCTTCCCAGTTTTTGCGAATAATCGTTCATGTCGATCATCCACGCCCTCGGCGCAAATAGCGGTCGCCTCATCAGAATCACCTTTGGTCCCGGCGGACGCGAGCGCCCGCCGGTACGCGCAACGGGCCAAGCAAAACTCGCCAAAGCTCGCATCATGATGCTCGCGGGTGGGTTGCTCGTCTGTTATGTGGCGATCTTTGCCAGGCTTACCTATTTCGATATGGAGCCGAGGACCGACACCTCGGCGATTCCGCCGGATCATGTCAGCGCCGCGCGCCCGGATATCGTCGACAGAAACGGCGAACTGCTTGCAACGGACATCCGCACCGTTTCGATGTTTGCCGAGCCCAACCGCGTGATCGATCCGGACGAGGCGGTGGAAAAAATCGCCTCGATCTTTCCCGATATCGACCGCAAATCCCTTTATAAGAAGCTTGCCGACCGCCGCTCGCATTTTGCCTGGCTGCGCCGGCAGCTGACACCGAAGGAACAGAGCGAAATCCTGGCGCTCGGCATTCCGGCGATCGGCTTTCGGCCCGAGGTCAAGCGCTTCTATCCGGGCGGGCGAACCGCCGCCCATATTCTTGGCTATGTCGATATCGACAATCATGGCGTTGCCGGCATGGAGAAATATCTCGACATGCAAGGCCTGTCGGATCTCGCGTCCACGGGCCTGACGAGCCGCGATCAATTGGAACCGGTGCGGCTTTCGATCGACCTGCGCGTCCAGAACATCGTCCATGACGTGGTGTCGGATGCGATCGGCCGATACCAGAGTCAGGCGGCCGGCGCCGTCATTCTCGACATTCACACCGGTGAAGTCCTGGCCATGGCCTCGGCCCCCGATTTCGATCCGAACGATCCGCAGGCTGATGTCAAAGGCTGGCTGAACCGCATGTCGAACGGCACCGACGAGATGGGCTCAGTGTTCAAGACCTTCTCGATCGCAATGGCCATCGACACGGGCATGGTCAAGCTGACGGATACCTTCGACGCCAGCTCTCCCCTGCATTATGGCGGCTTCACCATCCATGACGACCGCGACGTGCCGCGGCGCGTCCTGTCGATCCCTGAAATCTTCCGCTATTCGTCCAACATCGGCACGGCCAAGATGATGGACAAGGTGGGCATGACCATCCAGAAGAGCTATCTAACCCGCTTCGGGCTGTTGACGAAGATGCAGACCGAACTGCCCGAGGTGAAGGCGCCCAGCCAGCCAAAGGTTTGGAAGAAGCTCAACTCCATAACCATCGCCTTCGGCCATGGCGTCGCCACCACACCGATGCAGACCGCCGTTGCCGGCGCAGCCCTCATTGACGGCGGCAAGCTGATCGAACCCTCCTTTCTTCCGCGCACGCAGGAAGAGGCGGAAAAGACCGAGACGATGATCGTCAAGAAGAGCACCAGCGACACGATCCGCTATCTCTTCCGGCTGAACGGCGAACAGGGCACAGGCCGAGCCGCCGACGTCCCCGGCTATCATGTCGGCGGGAAGACGGGCACCGCAAACAAGGTCATTCACGGCGTTTACTCGCACAAGCTCAGCTTCAATTCGTTCCTGGCCGCATTCCCTATGGATAACCCGAAATACGTGGTGCTGGCCTTCATCGATCAGCCGCTGACGGGCGTGCACAACCTGAACCTCGCTGCAGAAACAGCAGCACCCATGGTCCATGATATCATCAGCCACGCCGCGCCGCTGCTCGGCGTCGAGCCCGATTTCGGGTCGAACTTGCTCGCCGCCTATTGAAGATTGGAGCAGTTCCAGAAAGAGAGCGCAGCGATTTTCCGTCCCGAATTGCTTGAAAACAAAGAGCTGGAGCGGTTTGGAGAATCCGTCAAACGCCGCTATAGCCACAGCCGCGCAAGAAAAAAGTGGCAGCCTCGCGTGCATGATCTTCCATCTGCGACTTCACGGGCGTCAGATCGGCATGAAACAGCGAGGATATCATCATCGGCAGCAACACCAGATCGATGAAGTATCGAGTGGTGGCTTCAAGGTTAGCCGGCGCGAAGGCAGGCAATGGCTTGAGTTCTTCGGCCTCCGCCAATTCTGCCACGAGTTTCATTGCGGTAGCCGTTCCATGTGCCCGCATGGCATAGTGGATCGTCGTTGCTAGATCCGGATGGCGGGTCGCTTCACCGATCACGCTGCGTATGAGCCCGATGGTCTCCGACCTTATGGCGCGCTGGACGATCAAGACACCTGCGGATTGGAAGCGTTCAAGGATGCTGCCCGACGTGGCTGAGGCCACCATTTCACCGGATTTTTGCGCCCAGCGGATGACGACTTCTCTGAACAAGGTCTCCTTGTTGATGAAGCGCGCATAGATGCTCGGCTTGCCGGCTCTCGCCACCTCGGCAATCTCGTCAATACTGGCGCCCTCATAACCTCGGGCGATGAAGACCTGGAGGGCGGCCTGCAGAATTCTGTCCTCGACCTCTCCGGCCCTCTCCCGCGGCGGACGGCCACGTCGCGTTGCATTTGTCTTTGCCGGCGTAATCTGGGGTTTTGCCATTTCTCGCGGCATGACGGACCTCACTGCTTTTTGATCGGCTTGGACGCGGTTTAGCACCCTCTGCAGCTCTTGACTAACATCCCGATCAGTTCTACGTCAATATTTAAATTGAACGTTTCGTTTCAATTTATACCCTTGTGATAGAAGAGGTAGAAGATGAGCACGCCTCAGGATGAGACTCTCGGAAAATTGATCGTGCTGGAGCCGAAGGCGCCTGGCGGCGGCAAGGTAAATCATGAGCAAGGCGGCCTCTCGGCCCCACAGGAAAGGGCAGAAGCGCCGCAACCCGGCGACAAAACCCGAATTCCCGACGAAACCGAGACGCCGGATGATCCCGGCCAGAAGGACGCGACTGGCAGCCCCTCCCGACGCCTGCGTATGCTCCTGATCGGCGGAGGTGCGCTCGCTGCCGCAGCCGTGGTGACCTTTATCTATTGGGACAACGCCTCTCATTATGAGAGCACCGACGATGCCTTCATCGCTGCGCGGCAATATGCCATCACTTCGCGGGTAGCCGGTTATATTTCTTCCGTCCCTGTCACCGACAACCAGCACGTCACGAGCGGCGAAGTGATCGCCCGGATCGATGATCGTGACTATCAAACAGCTCTGGAGCAGGCACAGGCTCAGGTCGCTGCCGCAAATGTGATTAGGCATGGAATAAGGACCCCGCAAATGGGGTGATCGGCGTCCAAACGGGACCCCCATCTGCGATGGGGTTAGAACAGCCTCCGGTTTCAT
>NZ_JAQJCG010000046.1:0-10832 GCF_030182565.1 Rhizobium centroccidentale
TCGTGTTCCAAGCCGCGTATGCCGACGCCTGCGATACGCTTCCCATCCGAGGAAATACAGCAAATTCAAGCAGAAAGCCTACCCGCGCACAGGTCTCTTTGATCTGTTGTCAGGCCTTGTCGACGCACCTTCGCTATGGGTTGCCGATGCAAGCCCATCGGGAGCAAAGTTGCCGTTTGCGACTTTCCTTGAAAGTTGTCGATTCAACCCGATGGCAAGGATGCCGAGTTGAATCCTTGGCCGAGCGAGTGCAGCCATCTCTATGCCCGCACTCGCTTGCTGGTGTTTTTGCGGCCATCCCTCAATTTGCGAGATGCTCTCGTCCGAAGCGTTTAATCGGTCTCTGACGATGCCTCACTACGAGCGGAGTGAAACTGAGGCCGATCAAGGCTGCCAATTGCCTGGGTTCTCGCCGTCAGGCCATGAAGAATGATCTGCAATGCCCGTAAGAAGATCTTTCTCATCTCGTATCTCCTTCACGTCGTGGTATTCGCAGCGCGAATGAAATTTCGCCAGCCACCAAATTCGGTGATGTCTCTAGCGCCAGCTACGGCGTGGCTCTCGCAGAGGAATCCGGAAACATGGCTGCCATCCTCAAGCAGGATCTTGCCGATCCCTAGCGGCGCGGGGATATTCTGGACGAAGTGGGCAAATGCGGCAGGCAGTAACGCCCATACCTCGATTTCGATACCGTTGCCGGCAAAGCTCGGGTCGCGCACCAGCCCCGGCTTTGGCGGCACCGTCCCGGGAAGGGCGAAAAGCCGGTAACTGCCGTCCGTTCGGGCCGCCTTTATCCTGTATCCGCCTTTTCCGGTGAGCTCGTGGTTGAGCGGCATATCGGTCAGATGCGCGCCGACAACGACGATTGGAACGACGTCGGCGGCTTCGGGTGTCACACGGCTTTTGTCCGGCAATGCCGCTGTGCGGTCCTTGCCCATACCGCTATTTGCCGCTCGATGCATGGCATCGGCGAAAGGCGCCAAAGCATCGTCGGTAAAGGCAGGCCCGACCAGCATGACCCCGGCTGGCAGATGGCCGTCGGCATCGAAGCCTGCGGGTATGGCAATTGCCGCGCAATCAAGCAGATTGGCGAAATTGGTGTAACGGCCGAAATGGCTGTTCTTGCCGATCGGATCGGCCTGCATTTCCTCGACCGTATAGGTCGTGGGGGATGTCGGCAGCATCAGGAAATCGACCTTCTCCCACTCCACCTTCGTCTTTTGCCGCAATGCTTCCAGCCTGTACTTGCCCTCGAAGGCGGCGACTGCGTCGTAGCCTTTCGCCCCTTCGATGATGGTTCTGACCGTCGGATCGAAATCGCCGGCGTTAGTTGCGAGGAAATCCTTGACCGCCGCCAGACGCTCGGCAACCCAGGGGCCGCTGTAGAGTAGTTCGGCGGCCTGCCGGAAAGGGGTGTAGTCGAAAGGCACGATCTCCGCGCCGAGCGATCTCGCCCTGTCGATGGCGGCATCGTAGAGGGACTCAACTTGGCTGTTGCCGTAGAACTCACGTTCGGCGTCTTCGAGCACGCCGACGCGTGGGCGCACCGATGGTAGGCTCGCATGAGTTGCTTCCAGGGAGAATGGGTCTCGCGCGTCATAACCTTCCATGATCCGGCGAATGGTGATCCCGTCACCAACGGTTGCGGCGAACACCGTGACGACGTCGACGCTGCGGCAAGCCGGCACCACGCCGACATTGGGAACGAGGCCTGGCGTCGGCTTTATGCCGACGAGATTATTGAAAGCCGCGGGTACCCGGCCGGAGCCAGCCGTATCGGTTCCGAGCGAGAAGCTGGCAAGACCAGCGGCTACGGCAACGGCCGAACCGGAACTGGAACCGCCGGAGACATAGGCGCGATCGAAAACGGAGCGGGGTGCACCATGGGGCGAGCGCGTGCCGTTGAGGCCCGTTGCGAATTGATCGAGGTTGGTCTTGCCGATGATGATGGCGCCGGCAGCCCTCAGACGCGCTATCACCGCCGAGTCCTCCTCAGGGTGATAGGCAAAGGCCGGGCAGGCGGCCGTCGTCGGCAGACCTGCGACATCGATATTGTCCTTGACCGCGAAGGGTATGCCCCAAAGCGGCAGGCTGTTTGGCTCCGGTGCCGTCGCCAGCAATTCCGTAGCTGCAGCTCGCAGCGCCTCTGGAGATGTCGGCGTGATGAAGATTGCTGGATCGTCCGATGCTTTGCATCTCACAATGATCTCTTCCACGAGGTCGAGCGGCGATAGACCTGCTCCATAAGCTTCCTTCAACGAGGTTAGGTCGAGGATGGTAGGCAGCATCAGATTTCCTCCAGAATGACAAGCACGTCGCCGGCCTTGACGTTGCGCCCAGGTGCTGCGCGCAGGTCGCGGACGCGTCCCGCAGCGTGGGCGGTGACGTTGATTTCCATTTTCATTGACTCGATGATGGCCAAAGTATCGCCGGCCGCAACCGGCTGGCCTTCCTCGACCAGTATCTTCCAAACATTGCCGGGCACCGCGCTTTCGATGCCGAAGCAACCTTCCGGTATATCTCCTGCAAGGGCAGGGCCGGCGCCTTCGTCGACCGAGAAGCTGTCAAGTCCTAACTCTTTCCAGCGTTGCCGTTCCGCCTCGAAGGCTGCCTGTTGCCTGGACTTAAAAGCACCGATCGCCGCAGCCTCGCGTGCGAGGTCCGCCTCATAGGCAGCGTAGGAGAATTCCGTCTCCTCGATCCTGATCGGATAGCCACCGTGCGGGAAGGCCGCACGCGCCTCATTCAGTTCCTCATGCGTGACGGGGAAGAAGCGGATCTGGTCGAAGAAATTGAGAAGCCATGGCTTGTCCTTGGCAAAGACCGGCGTTGGCCGCCAGCTGTTCCAGACCTGGATCGTGCGGCCGAAAAGCTGATAGCCGCCCGGTCCCTCCATGCCATAGATGCACATATAGGCACCGCCGATGCCGACGGCGTTTTCCGGTGTCCAAGTGCGCGCCGGATTATACTTGGTGGTCACCAGCCTGTGCCGCGGATCGATCGGCGTGGCAACCGGCGCACCCAGATAGACATCGCCAAGGCCAAGCACAAGATAGCTGGCATCAAAGACGATGTCGCGCACCGCCTGCTCGTCGGGCAGGCCGTTGATGCGGCGGATGAACTCGATGTTGGAGGGGCACCATGGCGCATTCGGGCGCACGAGCTCCTGATACTTACGCATAGCAAGCTCGGCCTGCGGATCGTTCCAGGAAAGCGGCAGATGCACGATCCGACTTGGGACTTTTACCTCTTGCGCCGGCGGCAGTTTTGCCTCGATCTCGGTCAAAAGGCCAAGGAGGCGTTTCCGCGTCAGCGTCGTACCGTCATAATGGATCTGCAGCGAACGGATGCCGGGCGTCAGGTCGATGATCCCAGGCAGCCGTGCCTCGACGACTGCCTGCATCAGCAGATGCACACGCAGGCGAAGCGCGATATCGAGTGTCATCGGCCCGTATTCGATAAGCAGGTTGTCATCGCCCTGCCGGCGATAAACGACAGGCACCGGCCCATCCTGGTTTTGGCCGACGATCGCCGATCCGGTTTCCTCGGGTGCACGGCGAACTGTCGGACCGGCGATAGCGTCCTGACTGCGCGCCACCGGGTGAAAGCGGATTTTGTCGCCCGGCTTGAACTGGCCCATCTTCCATTGCTCGTCGCGCGCAATGACAGCCGGGCAGACGAAGCCGCCGAGGCTCGGTCCATCCGGGCCGAGAATGATCGGCATGTCGCCGGTGAAGTCGATCGCGCCGATCGCATAGGCATTGTCATGAAGATTGGAGGGGTGAAGACCAGCCTCGCCGCCGTCGCTGCGTGCCCATTTGGGCGTAGGGCCGATCAGACGAACACCCGTGCGGGCGCTGTTGAAATGCACTTCGTATTCGGTCGAAAACAGCGTTTCGATATCCTCGTCCAGAAGGAAGTCCGGCGCGCCATGCGGCCCATAGACAACGCCGACCTCCCAGGTGCACGTGAGGGCTGCGGGCACGTCCGCCGGCTTGGCTTGAGGCTGGGGTGCGCGTGCCAGTCGCAGCACATGGCCGGTCTGGAGCGTGCCGGTGGCGTGACCTCCAAACCGTCCGAGGCCGAAGGTTGCCTTGGAGCCGAGCATGAGCGGCGCGGCGAAACCGCCCGCAACGGCGAGATAGGAGCGCTGGCCCGGGCCTTCTATGGCGCCGATGGCAAGCGTCTGCCCTGCCTTGGCGATGACGGCCTCATTATGGGTTAGCGGGAGGCCATCGAGGGTCATCGGCATATGGGCGCCCGCAAGTGCGATCGTGACGTCGGAGAAGATCTTGAGCACCGGTCCCGAGACTGTCAGCTCCAGCGCCGCGGTCTCGTCGGCGTTGCCGACCAGCCTGTTTGCGTGGCGGAACGAGCGCTCATCCATCGGCCCGCTCGGCGGCACGCCGACATGCCAGAGCCCCAGCCTGCCGGGGAGCTCCTGAATGCTCGATTGCGCGCCGGGCGCCACCACCTCGATGACGTCGGGCACGAAGGGAAAATCCTTCAGCGCCGTCGTCGCCACCTTGCCGCTAGCGAGCAGCTCCGACCCGGCGATCGCCTTCAGATAGTCGAGATTGGTTTCGATGCCGGAGACGGAGCTTTGCGAAAGTGCGGCTTTGAGTTTCTCGATTGCGGCTGGCCGGTCTTCTGCTGCCACGATGACCTTGGCAAGCATGGGATCGTAATAGGGCGTGACCTCCGTACCCGTCTCGATCCAGCCGTCGACACGCGTGCCTTCCGGGAAGGCCACCTCGGTTAAAAGGCCGGCGCTCGGCCGGAAGCCGGCATGCGGCATCTCGGCGTAGATGCGCGCCTCGATCGCGGCGCCTTTCGGAACAAGCCGGTCATTGCCTGTGATTACATCGTCGCCAGCCGCCTGGCGGATCATCCATTCGACGAGATCGATGCCGTAGACGGCCTCGGTGACAGGATGTTCGACCTGAAGCCTAGTATTGACCTCGAGGAAGTAGAATTCCTCGCGCGTGGGATCATAGATGAATTCGACCGTGCCGGCGGACCGATAGTGGGCGGAGGCGCCGAGTGCGACCGCAGCTGCGTGCAGACGTTCTCGCACCGAAGGCGAAAGATCGGGCGCGGGCGTCTCCTCGATCACCTTCTGGTTCCGGCGCTGCAACGAACAATCGCGCTCGCCAAGCGCGATCACACGGCCTTTGCCGTCGCCGAAGATCTGTACCTCGACATGCCGAGCCTTGGAAACGAAGCGCTCCAGATAGACGCGGGCATCGCCAAAGCTTGCTTTTGCGGTGCGCTGCACGCTGTCGAAGGCGGTCTTCAGGCTGGCAGCATCTTCGCAGAGCTGCATGCCGATGCCGCCGCCGCCGGCCGTCGATTTCAGCATGACCGGATAGCCAATCTCCGCCGCGGCAGTAAGCGCCGCTTCGCTGGTTTCGACGAGGCCGCTGCCCGGAAGCAGCGGCACCCCGCTTGTGCGCGCCAATTCGCGCGCCGTGTGCTTGAGCCCGAACGCGGCGATATTGTTCGGCGTCGGCCCGATGAAGACGATGCCTTCCTTTGCCAGCCGTTCGGCAAAGCCGATGTTTTCCGACAAAAAGCCATAGCCGGGATGCACCGCCTCGGCGCCGGTTGCCTTGCAGGCGGCAATGACGGCCTCGATATTGAGATAGCTTTCCAAGGCCGGCGCCGGGCCGAGCCTGACGGCTTCGTCGGCCATCAGGGATGCCTTTGAGAAACGGTCTGCATCGGAATAGACGGCGACGGAGGCAATGCCCATGCGCCGCAGCGTCCCGATGATCCGGACGGCGATCTCGCCGCGATTGGCGATCAGTATCTTCTTGAACATCTCAGGCCTCACCGTCCCATACGAGGACACGGATAGGCGTCGGGTCGAAGCCGTTGCAGGGATTGTTGATCTGCGGGCAATTGGAGATGACGAGGAGCACGTCCATCTCGGCCTTGAGCTCGACATAATCGCCAGGCGCGGAGATGCCGTCGACGATCGTCATCTCACCTGATGGTTCGATCGGCACGTTCATGAAGAAATTGATGTTGGGCACGACGTCGCGCTTGCCCATGCCATGCTTTGAGACTTCCATCACGAAATTGTCACGGCAGGCGTGAAGATACTTCGTGCCGTGGCCGAAACGCACCGTATTGCTCTCGCAGGAGCAGGCGCCCGCCGATGTGTCATGACGGCCGCAGCTGTCGGCGGTCATCGTCAGCATGACGCGCCCATCGTTCGAGATGATCCGGGTGCCTGTGGTGATATAGGCGGCGCCCTGTTCGCGCATCGTGTCCTGGTTGGAGTAGCGCTCGGAATAATCCCCGGCATTGTAGAACAGCGTGTCGATCGCCTGCTGGCCGTAGCTATCCTCGATACGCAGCGTCTGACCCTTGCGCACGATGGTCGAGAAGGGAGCCTCGGCGGCGATGAAATGATCCTGCACCGCCTTGTCGAGCGTGCGGGAAGGCGCGGTCTGAATGAAATCGCTCATGATCGTTCTCCCGGCTCAAAGATTGGCGAATGCGTTGTTTTCAAAGCCGCGCACGGCTTCGGCCGTGGCCGTGCGGCACAGATCGTCTTCGGCGATCGGCAGGGCGGCAATGCGGGTCACGGTCACCGGTTTCGGTGCGTAATGCGGGTTTGGATCGAGCGGGTGAGGGCAGTTGGAAAAGCCGACGATCATGTTCATTTCGGCGCGAAGATGGATATAGTCGCCATCGTGCAGTAGTTCCGGTTTCCAGGCGAACTTGCCGTCCGCATCGACCCGGACGGGCGCGAAAAGCGTGAAGGCGGCGGGAATATCGCGCCGATCCAAGCCTGCTTTCGTTGCGAGCAGGATGAAGTTATCGCGGCTGTTGCGCAGGCCTTGGCCATATTTTGCTTCGTTAGAGGCAGCGGTGGAGCCTCCCATCAGGCAATCATGGACGCCGGAGGAATCTTCCGTCACCGAGAACATGACGCGACCCATGTCGGAAAAGATCACCCGGCCCTTCGACAGCGCCGTCGTCCATTGCACCTTGACCGTGTCGACGAGGTTCAGCCGTTCGCTTGGATCCGCCGCGTTCCAGGCGATCAGCGATACGGTGGAAAAGCCATGCTCCTGCGCGATGCGCAACGTCTCGCCCGTCTTGACACGTGTCGACCAGTACCAGCCGCCGGGGACGGTCTCCCGGTGGAGGACAAGGGCGGGGTCGACGGGCGAGGCGGGAAGCGAGCTTGTCGCCGGCAATGCCTTTGGCGCGAATTCCAGCCCCTTCCTTTGATGGTCTTCATACCGCGCTCGATTGGCGGCGATGTCTTCCGGTGAACGTCTCACATGCTGCATGGCTAAATATCTCCCGATGGTGCCAGGTCGTCCCGGCGGTGCCCCAGGGAAGAGACCGGGCCGTCCCGGTCGGGGCTAAAGATCGAGGCTCCGCCGGCGATGCGCGGCGGCCAGATGGAAATGTCCTTGGTAATGGTGGCGCCGTAGCGCTCCTTTTCCTCCGGCCGGTCGCGGCGGCGTTCGAAGGCGACGACGCGGGTCGCAAGCGTGAAGGCCTCGCGCATGTCATGGGTCACCATGACGACGGTCATCTGCGTCTCGTGCCAGAGGCGTTTCATCAACGTGTGGATTTCGGCGCGGATGCCCGGATCGAGCGCGCCGAAGGGTTCGTCGAGTAGCAGCACTTTCGGTCGCATGATGAGCGCCTGGGCAAGCGCCAGGCGCTGCTGCATGCCGCCGGAAAGCTGGGCCGGATATTTGTTTTCGGCGCCGGCAAGGCCGACTTCGGCGAGAAGCCTGCGTGCCTCTTCGATGGCGTTCCTGCGCGCCGAGCCGAAGAGCTTTGCGTGGTAGCGCGAGCCGGCAAGCTCCTTGCCGAGCAGTACGTTGCCGAGCGCCGTCAGATGCGGAAAGACCGAATAGCGCTGGAAGACCACGCCGCGATCGGCGCCGGGTTCCGCAGGCAGGGCCGCGCCATCAAGCAGGATCGTCCCGCGTGTCGGCTGCTCTTGCCCCAAAAGCATGCGCAGGAAGGTGGACTTGCCGCAGCCGGAGGGCCCGACGAGCGCGACGAAGGCACGCGACGCAACCGTCAGCGAGACATCCTCGAGCACGATCTGGTCGCCATATTCCTTCCAGACTTTTTCGATTTTGAGTTCGCTCATGCCTGCTTCTCCAATTCGGACCAGGGGAAGACGGCGACGCGGATGCGATCGAGCAGGTAGTTCATGAGCACGGCAAGCAGGGTGATCCAGACGACATAAGGAAAGATCACGTCCATCGACAGGTAGCGGCGAACGAGGAAGATGCGATAGCCGAGGCCGGAATCGGACGAGATCGCCTCGGCGGCGATCAGGAACAGCCAGGCCGGGCCGAGCTGTAGCCTGAGGCAGGTGATCAGCCGCGGCAGGATCTGTGGCAGCACGACGCGAAGGGCGATCTGCCAGGAGGAGCCGCCAAGCGTCTCGGCCTTGATGATCTGTTCGCGCGGCAATTCCAGTGCCTTCAGGGCCAAATCCCGGACCATCGTCGGCGCGACACCGATGACGATCAAGGCGATCTTCGAGGTTTCCCCAAGGCCTATGACGATGAAGAGGATCGGCAGCAGCGCCAGCGGCGGTACCATGGAAATGACGGCAACGAAGGGAGACAGAAGCGCCCTCAGATAGGGCAGCATGCCGATCAGCATGCCCAGGCAAAGCGCGATCGCCGTGGAGATACCAAGACCGGAGAGCAGCCGGACGAGGCTTGCCCCGCTATCCGACCACAGGAGGTAGTCTCCGGTGCGAGGATCGGCGATGAAGGCCATGCGGTTGATGGCATCGGCAAAGCCGGCGAAATTCGGAAGCAGCTTGTCATTGGCATTTTCGGCAAGCCTCGCGGCAGAGCCGATCGCATAGGCGATGATCAGCAGCGCAAAGGGCAAAAGCGTCAAGGCAAGCTGCGCACCCGGGCTTGGCTTGGTATTGATCCAACGCATGAGAGGCTCCGCAGAAGGAAGGCTGGCGGCGCCGCCGCGCCGCCGTTCAAGGAAGCTCAGAGCGAGCCGTCGACGACCGACTTCATGTAGGCTTCGGTAAAGCGAAGCTTGACGTTGTTGCCATCGCCGAGCACCTTGCCGTCGGGCATTTCGATGCCGATGACATCGGCGGAAGGCGCGCCATTGCCGAGAAGCCCCTTCTGGAAGAGGAAGTTGCGCACCAGATCCATGGTCTTCGGCAGGCTCGGCGAGGTAGTGAAGGAAAGCGCGTCGGCAGGCTTGTCGAAAAGACGGGTCGCAGCGAGCTGCGCCTCGAAACCCTTGAGGTCGGTGCCCGAGGCCTTGCCCATGGCCTCGCGGGCAGCCTTGCCCTCCGGCGTGTCGGCTTTCATGAGCGCGGCCGTTTCATACCAGATACCGGCGAGTGCCTTGCCGAAATTCGGGTTGTCCTTGAGCACATTGCTGTTAGCGACCATCAGATCGATGATTTCGCCCGGCACCTGAGAACTGTCGAAAACTTTCTTGGCGCTGGGGTCCTCGAGAATGGTGGAAACCAGCGGGTTCCAGGTGACAACAGCCGAAACGTTGGGCGTCTTATAGGCCGCGACCATATCGGCATCCGAGGTGTTGACCACCTTCACGTCGCGTTCGCTGAGCTTGATGCTGTCGAGCGCGCGGGCGAGCAGATAGTGCGAGACGGAATATTGGACAAGGTTGACGTTCTGGCCCTTGATGTCGGCAAGGGTCGTCTTGTCCTTGAGGATGACGGCGTCGTTGCCGTTCGAGAAGTCGCCGACGATGACGGCCGTGGTGTCGACGCCGCCAGCAGCGGGAATCGACAGGCCGTCCATGTTAGTCAGCGTTACGGCATCGAATGCGCCGGCCGTATACTGGTTCATCGACTCGACATAGTCGTTGAACTGGGTGACCTCGATATCGATACCGTATTTATCGGCCCATTTCTTGACGATGCCGTGGTCGCTCGCATAGCCCCAGGGCATCCAGCCGACATAGATCGACCAAGCGACCTTGAAGCTGGTCTTCGGCGCGGCGCTGGCGACGGAGCCGAGCCCGAGGGCCAGCGACACGGACAGGGCTGTGACGGAAAGGATTTTTGAAAAAGTCTGCATTGAAATTCCCCTTTTGCTTTTGTCAAAAAGGGATCGGCAAAGACCATCGCGCCGCCAATCCCTTGGCTTACGAGGTCTCCCGGGCTTTTATCCCGCCGTGCATCCGGTGGGATTTCTCCCCCAGCCGGTGGTGGCTCTCGGACCAGCCACGCTCGCAATGGAGCGCCGGAACCCTAGCCACCAACTCGAATAACACGAAGCAAGTGGTGTGCCAGATCGCAAGTTATTGATTTTGTTCGAGGGGAGTGCTGCGCTGTTGATGAAAAATTGAGCGATCTGAAAATTTGCGGGGAGAATATGCAATTTTGATGGGCGCGTTGGATCGCCGTTGGACAATGGCGACAAGGAACGATCGGAAGCAGCAGGCTGAGCTTGCTCGTGGATAAGCCTAGTTCTCCTCCCACCTTGTGATAGCGAACTCGACGAGGAGGGCGAAAACACTCCTCGTGCTGGTCGATTAACTTTAGCTGTCAACGATAAACGAGTTCGATGGAGCCGTGGTCTAAACAGCTCTCTCCCTCTAAAACCTGGGCGGCTTTTTGCCGGCAGCACGATGGGCTGCGATGACGGTATTGGCCATCAGCATGGCGATCGTCATAGGTCCGACGCCGCCCGGAACCGGTGTGATCGCGGCAGCGACATCGGATGCTTCACCATAGGCGACATCGCCCACCAGCCGGCTCTTGCCCTCGCCCCGTTCAGGGGCCGCGATCCGGTTGATGCCGACATCGATGACGGTGGCGCCAGGCTTCA
>NZ_JAQJCG010000047.1:0-6956 GCF_030182565.1 Rhizobium centroccidentale
GATATCTCGGCTCACTCGTCCAGACAATCAGTCCAGACGAGTGCACCAATTATCTTGTCAATGCAGGATACGCTTCAAACAAAACATGAAACGCTCTAGCCGTCTTTGTGCTCCAACCATTGCTCCAGGCCAGATTCGAAATTAGGTGCCGAAATCGACCTCGGCTCTGAGTCCCTTCCGCTTCGAGGCCGCTGAGTCGCGCGGTCAGCATGTGCAGGATGAGGGTAGGGACATCATTTCACAGCGAGAGTCCCGGTCCATCACCCGTGCCAATTGGCTGGGCTGCTTTGAGCCTGCCGTTTTGGGCGTGGTCGGTAATGGGGCTGCATCAAGAGGGCCCCGTTGGTTAGCGCGAGGGGTTCACTTCGAAGCCGGGGAAAACGGAAGAGCAAGTGTCCCACAACGAGGCACCTGGGGAGAATAGCTTTGGACATGTGTCGTGGCTCGAATTGTCTTGATTTCTAGCCCTCTGGAAAATCGGTGGGAAATTATCAACTTTGGTGCATCTATTTCACTTATAAGGGCGTGGCTTGTGGCACATGCTCGCAAAGATTGTGGTCAAATGAGTATCTTGCCTTGAGCTGACTATGGTCGCTCTCTTGAGGAATGACGTCAGAAATAGAATATATTAGCAATACAAAAATAAATGTGAGGAAGGCGGCAGCGGGCATTCTGAGCGAGGTATCGGAATGACGAAAATCGCTTTAGTTTGGGAATCTCCTCTGCCGCAGGAGGCCAGCCACGGGGTTAAGTGAATCTGAATTCGGATTATGTCCAGCCTCCGCTGGCGACTTTGTTGTCTGTCGGGGTCGGGCTCATGGAATTGTTTGCACAATGAATGTTTTGAGACAGGGAGCCTGCATTCATGACGCATGTGACGAAAAAGATCGCGATCATCGGAGGCGGGGTCGCGTCCATCACTACTGCTTATGCATTGACGCAGCAGATCGACTGGCAACAACGTTATGAGATAACCATTTATCAACGCGGTTGGAGACTTGGCGGCAAGTGTGCGAGTGGGCGCAATCGCGAGAAAGCAAATCGGATCGAGGAACATGGCCTGCACATCTGGGCTGGTTTTTACGACAATGCCTTTCGCTTGATGCGTTCTTGTTACGATGAGCTTGTCGCGCTGAAGCTTCGCTCTCCCGACGCTCCGCTTGGCACTCTCGATAAAGCATTGAAACCCTTGAACAGCTTTATGCTTACGGAGGACGTACCGGATACCTCTCCGCAGGAATGGAGGCCTTGGTTCATTGAGTTTCCGTCAAACGATAAAGTGCCGGGTACCGGCGGCGTGTTGCCGCAACCTTTTGAATATTTCAAACTGGTTGTCGAGTTTCTTGCCCGGCAGGCAGATTCTGTTGAGGGCAAATTGCCCTCGGAGAGCCAGATAGGTGGGGCAGGTGACGTTCGTGTTCCATTGCATCGGCTCCTGGCTTATTCCCGGACGATGCCAAACGATGCCCGCTTGCATTCGGGAAAAGATATCGACGAGCTCCTGGAGATCCTGAAAGGCATCCGTATCTGGCTTGACGGCATAAAGCCCGGCGAATGGATCAATGATGATGTGGCGCGAAGGGTTTACTTCATGCTGGATCTCGGGACAGCATTCGCGACGGGGATGGTGGTCGACCTGGTTTTTCTCCGCGGTTTCAATTCCATCGATAACATGGAGTGCACGGCATGGCTGCGGAAGCATGGTGCCTCCGAGCAAGCCGTTAATTCCGCAGCGTTTCGTGGTTGTTATGACTACGTCTTCGGATATCCGGCCGGCATACGTGACGATCGTGCCGTCGGTGCAGGCACTGCGATGCGCGGCCTGCTGCGACTGGCGTTCACTTACAAGGAAGCCTTATTCTTCAAGATGCAGGCAGGGATGGGCGATACGATCTTTGCGCCTTACTATCAGGTTCTCAAGCAGAAGGGGGTAAAGTTCAGCTTTTTCCATGCGGTGACCAATCTCGCACTGTCAACGTCGTGCGATGCCGTGGAGCGGATCGATCTCGTGGAACAAGCGCGTGTTCTCTCCGGTTCTTACGATCCCTTGTTTGATGTCAGGGGCCTGCCGTGCTGGCCTTCCGAGCCGGATTGGGCGCAACTGGTCGATGGCGAAAAGCTGCGTGAGAGCGGCATCGACTTCGAGTCTGAGAAAACACCGGAGCCAACAGGTGTTGCGAAAAGCCTTCGTCGCGGCATCGATTTTGACGATGTCATCCTTGGCGCCTCCCTGGCGTCTCTCCCCTTTATGACCAAGGAACTTGCCCGGGTTTCGCCGCGCTGGAGGCAAATGCTTGAAAAGGTCGAGACGGTTGCCACATGTGCGGTCCAATTCTGGCTGAACAAGCCGACACCCGAGACCGGATGGCCGGCGTTAGTGCGGACCTATAACCAGTATAGCAAGTTCAATCCGGCGAATATGCAGACTGTCATGACTGCCTTCGCCGAGCCGCTCGATACCTGGGCGGACATGAGCCATCTGCTGGTGCGCGAAACCTGGCCTGATCCCGCCCCTCAATCGATCGCCTATTTTTGCTCGCCGTCAAGAAATGCCGAGGTTCCGATGCCGTCCATGCAGGCGCAGGCGGCACAATGGGCTGATGAACATCTGATCCGGATTTGGCCTGATGCCAGCAACGCTGAAGGCCGATTTGACAGAAATCTGCTCGTTTCTCTCGAGGGGCAATCCGAAGCGGCGCGCTTCGCCAATCAATATTTTCGTCAAAACTTCTATGGCTCCGAGCGTTATGTGCTTTCGGTTCCAGGTTCGGTCGACTATCGCCTGAATCCCGACGAATCGGGTTTCGTCAATCTCGCCATCGCCGGCGACTGGACACTTTGCGGCTTAAATGCGGGCTGCGTCGAAGCAGCTACAATTTCGGGATTGGCTGCCGCAAGGGTGTTTACCGGTTCGACCGAGCCGATCTACGGAGAGCTCGATCTGGTGCCGAGCGCGCTGCCGGCGCCTGCCTTGCTATCTTCGATAGCTGCCCCTCAGGCGAATTGGCCTCTTACACCGGCATTTCTGCGGGGGTCGATGGAGGGGGTTTTCAGCTTCCATTCGCTTCCCGTGGAACGGGTGAGGCAAATGCTTCCCCCCGGCCTTGTCCTGTCGAAACAATCGCTAACCCCTGCAAAGACGCATCCAGTAACGTTCTTATTTAATCAGCAGACGAATGTCCGGGCGAGCTTCCTGCCGCGGGTACTGGGTTTCAAGAGCTATCTTGAGAATATCGTGGCGATCAATTGCGTCGAGATTGAAGACGGAGACGGTACGATATTCAGTTTTCTGCCGGCATTGTTTTTGAACAATGTCCTGGCGACCTATTCAGGCCGGCTCTTCTACGGGCTTGCCAAGAGGCTCGCCAAGAATGCATGGGATGGCTCCCTGTATCGTACGACAAGCGAGGACAGTCAGCCAATTTGGCAGATGCGGTACTTCGATCACGCACCGATCGGGCGGCTGGTCGACCTCGGCAATATCAGCCTTGTTAGAGCGTTGCTCGATGCTCCCATCTTAACACCCCGCCCCTTTGGAACCTGGCAGGCGATGACCTTCGATTTTTCCGTTGGATCGGCATTTGCCGCGCCGGTGGCAACTCATCTCGATATTTATCCGACAAATGGGATTGGGCTGCCACCAGGGCGGTTCATATCGCCCGCCTTCAAGGAAGGCGAGGAGGAAAATGGCCTGCCGGGAGCGTTTCGCTGCTGGACCAATTGGACGCTGAGCAATCCGTTCGATTCATCACGGGTTAAAACCGTCGCGGCTGCCCAGAGGCCTTTCGACTTCAATTGGATGCAATGAGGCCGAATTCATGTTGGTGCCCGAAGGCATACCCCATCCAAATGAAGCCAGTACATTGCAGGAACGACGACAAGTCACCGTGCTTTTCGCCGATATCGTCAACTATACTGGTATTGCGCTACGTCTCGATCCTGAAGATCTGCAGGAAATCCTCCAGCAGTACTATCTTCTCGCCAGGACGGCGATCGAGGCTGTGGATGGGCGCGTGGCGGAATATCTCGCCGACGGAATCGTCGCGCATTTTGGCATTCCGACCGCTTTTTCGGACGCCGCAGATCGAGCGGCGGAGGCAGCAAGGGAAATTGTTGCCAAGGCGAAGAAAATCGTCGTCGCGGGCGATATTCTTTCCATTCGCGTAGGTTTGGCGACGGGACAGGTGGTCGCAGAATTCGATGGCACCAACTCCAGGATTATCGGCTCTTGCGGTGTATTGGCCGCCCGTCTGCAGGCCTGCGCCCCTGCCGGCTCAGTCTACATGTCTGACCTGACGCATCGCTTGCTGCGGCGTGAATCAGGAACATGGTTTGTCGGCAATCTTTCGCTCAAAGGTTTTTCCGAACCGGAACCAGTTTGGGCCTTCGATACTGAAAATATCGTTCCGTTGGCCGGCGAGAGCTTCGCGTTTTTCGGCCGAGACGCTGAGCTCGCAGAGCTTGCGTCCACTTGGCAAGCGGTGCAGCGCTCCGGTCGCGCGAGTCCGCTTTGTGTTCTCGTGGGACGATCGGGAATCGGCAAAAGTCGAATATTGCGCGAGCACAATCTGCGCTGCCCTCCTGAGCAGAAGAGGATCGTTCTGCAGGGTGAGGAACGTCAAAGCAACACTGTGCTATATCCAATCGTAGAATGGCTGAAGCTGGATGATCGTATCTCTCTTGATGCTCAGGACACCGATTATCTGAAAGCGCTTTGCCACCCGGAAACGGCGACGTCGCTGCAGCTTAGGGAAGCGCCGGGCGCTATTATTCAGCGAACCTTTGACGCCTTGTCTGAGGCTTTTCAGGCAATTACCAAACACGCCCCCATTCAGATCGTCATAGAAGATTTGCAATGGCTAGATCACAGTACGCTTCAATTGATCAGCCGGCTACAGGAGGATCTGGCGGATTGCCCAATCCAATGGCTGGCGAGCAGCAGACCTGAGTTTACGGACGGCCTGGGAGATTTGAAAGTCTCAATCCTGACGGTCGGCGAGCTGAGCGTGGCTGACTGCCGTGTCGCAGTTCATCAATGCTGCGGGCACGAGATCACAATCGCCTTGGCGGAGGAAATTGTTGCCCGGTCTGAAGGCGTCCCGCTTTTTCTCGAACATCTCCTCCGCGAGCTCAACGAGGGGCGTATATCGGATCGCGGAACCGTTCCGGAAACGCTGATTGGAGCATTAACCGCATGGATTGATGGCTCCGGCTCAGCCCGGCGCGTTGCTCAGGGCGCGTCCGTAATTGGACGTTGGTTCGATGAGGGAATGCTTGTCGAGCTCCTGGGTGTCGGTCTGGACGTCGTGCGTGACGATGTTGCGCTGCTCTGCCGGTCCGAGATCTTCCAGCGAACTGACACTACTGTTGTCGGCTTTCGGCACGATCTTATTCGCGCGGCGGCCTATGGGACACTTCTTCGTAAACACCGTGCAAGCCTGCACAGGCGAATTGCCGGCATTTATGAATTTGGCAATCCGCATGACGGGGACAAGGTCATGGCGGAAATTGCCTATCATCGTGAAGCTGCGGGTGATTATTCTGTCGCGGCGAACCACCGACACAGGATGGGGCGGTATGCGACGGCGTTCGGTGCCTTTGCGGAGGGTGAAAGCCAATTGCGGGAGACACTGCGTTTACTAAGCCTATCAGAGCAAACCGGCCAGGACGTTCGCCGTCAGCAGGCAAATGTTCTTGCGGATCTTGCCGCCAATCTCATGCAGACGCGCGGTTTCACCGACGCCGAGGTACTGGATACTTACGAGGAAAGCCTTTCGCATCTCAGAAAGACCGATTGGATCGATGGCGACAGCCTAGCCATATTCTGGGGTATTTTCACCTACCAAGTTCTCATCGGCCACATCAAGGCAGCGGCTGCGACGGTATCGCGAATGCAAGACGCGCTTCATCGTATACCGAAAGAGGTAAGGCTTTCAGAACACCGACTCGCTGTCTTGGGAACACGCAACGCGATTCAATTCTATTCCGGAAAGTTTCATGCCCAGCTTTCGACGCTGCAGAAAATAAAGGCGCTTTATGAGTTCGAACGCCATGCGCCTCTCGCGGCGAAATATGGAATGGATCTGCTGGCGACCGCGCAGGCGTTTTCCCCGCATTCCGCGGCAGTAACTGCCCAGTTTCAGCTGGCCCGCGAACTGGTTGCCGAGGCCGATGCACATCAGGCTATGCTCGACATCCCGCTTATGCTGCCATTCATCGACATCTGGGGCGGTGTCGCGCTCGGCTATATGGGCGATTTCGAGCCAGCAATGATCCGCATACAGAGGGGCATCCTTCTCGCCGACAGGCAGGGCGCCTCCTTTTGGTCGGCGACAGGCCGGATGTGGAGGGCGATCACCGAATTCGAGGCTACCGGCAGCACGTCTTGCCGAGTCCGGATGGAACAAGCGCTCGCTGTGCAAAAGCATATAGGCGTCGGTGTTGGCATACCCTACTGGTCCGCTAAGCTGGCGGTAGTCTGCGCAATGGATGGAGATGATCGTCGGGCGCAGGAATATATTGCGGAAGCGATGAGAGGCTTGGTCAGCACGACTGAGGGCGCCTGGCGAGCGGAACGGCAAAGGTTGACCGGCTTCGTCCATGAACGCATGGGACGTTTGGCGGAGGCTCTGAATTTTTATCAGCTTGCCGCGCGCACCGCACAAATGCAAGCGGCCCACCTATGGGAGATGCGTGCCAGGGGCGCGATTGCGCGCATCGACCCTCTTGATGACGTGAATGCCGAACGTTTGAGCGTGCTGTCCGGTACGGTTCCATCTCACCCGCTTGGAAACGATTAGAGTAATTCCAGGAAAAGTGCGCAGCGGTTTTCCGTCCGGAATTGTGGGAAAATAAAGAGCTAGATGGCGTAACGGGCGGAGCCCGCCAGCCAGGTTTGTGGGTCTGGTGGTCGTCCCTCACAATGATGGTGTCGCGGAGTCAGGAAGGGCCTGCTC
>NZ_JAQJCG010000048.1:0-6674 GCF_030182565.1 Rhizobium centroccidentale
CGATGAAACCGGAGGCTGTTCTAACCCCATCGCAGATGGGGGTCCCGTTTGGACGCCGATCACCCCATTTGCGGGGTCCTTATTCCATGCCTAATCACACTCTTCCAGCGCCTGTCTGCATGTGTGATCGGGGAGAAGAGCGACACCCAGACCCGCAAGTGCGGCTGCCCTCACGGCCGTGAAGTCTGCACAGCCCATCCTCGGCTCATGCCTGAGCGTATGGGTTCGGCCATCGTCCGTCTCGAGAAACCAGTTCACCTCGCCCTGATCATCCGTGGTCGAGAGGGTAGGTTCGCTCGCCAAAGCTTCTATGTCTGCGATGCGGCTGGCAATTTGCGGGCTTGCGACCAAGATGCGGATCGAGTTGCCTAGCGAGCGCATCGTTAGTGAGGCATCACCATCTAGCGACGTTCGGACCCGCAACGCGACGTCGATCCGCTCCTCAATGAGATTGACTGGACGGTCAATCGCGATAAGTTGCAGCCGCACCCTTGGATGCTGCGCCAGGAATCGCGTTAGGAGGGTGGAGATCGGTTCGACCAGCCCGGTCGGGCAACTCATCCGGATCAGACCATGCGGCTCTGATTGTGCCTCTGCGACGAGCGCTTCTGCGCGCTCGGCTTCCGCCAGCATAGCCTTACAGCGTTCATAGAAGGATTGGCCGATATCCGTCACTCGAAAGCGGCGGCTGGACCGTTCGATCAGTCGCGCGCCGAGCCGTTCCTCTAGCCCCGCTACCCGCCGGCTAAGCTTCGACTTCGGTTCGCGCAAAGCGCGCCCTGCGGCCGCGAACCCACCGTGGGCGACGACCTCGGCAAAGTAGAATAGATCGTTGAGGTCAGATCGCATTATCGTTCTCCATCTGGAACGATGAGTACCAAATTTGCTGACTATATGCAGCATCGTTCTGCTGGCATGTTTCTTTTCAACGGCAATGGCCGCAGCAAAGGAGCATGATAGTGAGCAAGAAGTTCGAAAACAAAGTCGTGATCGTTACGGGTGGCACGAGCGGTATTGGCCTTGCAACAGCAAAGGCCTTCTCGGTTGAAGGTGCCTCCGTGTTCATCACCGGCCGCCGCAAGGAAGCGCTCGATGCCGCCGTGCAGAAGATCGGTGGCCGTGTCACGGGCGTGCAGGCCGACATGAGCAAGCTCGTCGATATCGACCGTCTGTACGACGCAGTTCAACAGAAGCACTCGCACATCGATGTGGTTTTCGCGAACGCCGGCGGCGGCGAGATGGTACCTCTCGGCGCGATTACGGAAGAACACTACCAGAAGACCTTCGATACCAATGTGAAGGGCACCTTGTTCACCGTTCAAAAGGCGCTCCCGCTCCTGCGTGATGGCGGCTCGATCATTCTCACCTCGTCGACGACGAGCATTTCCGGCACGCCTGCCTTCAGCGTTTACTCGGCAACCAAGGCTGCCGTGCGCAACTTCGCTCGCAACTGGATCCTCGATCTCAAGGATCGCCATATTCGCGTCAATGCAATTAGCCCTGGCGTGACGGAGACAGCTGGCCTCAACGAACTCTTCGGCAATGGTGAGAGCGCGGAGAACACGAAGAATTACCTCGCGAGCCTCATTCCCGCCGGCCGCGTCGGGCAACCGGAAGAGATCGCCAAGGCCGTCCTGTTCCTGGCCTCCGACGATGCCAGCTTCATCAATGGCGTCGAACTCTTCGTCGATGGTGGCCACGTCCAGATCTAAGCCGCATGTCAGGGAGAATGACCATGGCAGACATCGCAACGCTGCTCGATCGGAATCTGCAGGACATCTTTGGGGAGGGCGATGACGCCCTCCGCCGGAAAGTGGCGGAGGAAATCCTTCATGAAGACGCCATATTCATCGAACCGCACGGAATCTACCGCGGCCGCGACGAGATCGTCCGCGTCGCCGGAGTTATCCGTGCCATGCATCCGACATTCGCATACACGACAATCGCTGCAGCGGACGTTCTCCATGACCAAGCCGGGCGCGTGCAATGGGTGGCCGGCGCACCCGGAGAACCACCTGCGTACGCAGGTACGGATTTCATCATTGCCAAGGACGGCAAGATCGCAGCGATCTATCTTTTCTTCGACGGAAATCCGGATCCGACCAGCCCGCCCATCAGGGTCTGAGGGTTCCAATGCACCCAACAACGATCGCGGGGCGGGTGCCGGGCGATCTTTTCACGGGATCGTTCCTCTGGAGATTTGTCACTTTCGCGAAAAATCTTGTCGGGTTTTAGGATCCGAAGAAGCGGCCTTTCGACGACCGGAAGCCGAGCTTTTCGGAGATCTCGTGAGCGGCTTTCAGGAGGCTGTCGAGATAGGCGGTTCGGTTGCGCAAGCCATCCTCGCGCGGGGTAACCAAGCAGAGTGTCGCGATGCAAGCGCCGTCGGCCTGATGGATGGGCACGGCGAAGCAATGGGTGAAATTCTCCACCTCGCTGTTGAAGGTGAAATATCCGTCTTCGGCCGCCTGCCGCACTTGAGCGATGAAATCGGCGGGGTCCAACCGCCTCCCATTCGGGAGGACGAAATCTCCCGGCGGGATGAAATCAAGGATTTCCCGGTCCGAAAGATGGGCAACAAGCAGGCGCCCGGAGGCGGTCCACGGAATGGCGACGAGCTCGCCGACATTCGAGGAAATGCGAAACGGGCGGATGCCTTCCCGCATCATGGCGACCGTATATTTATTGCCTTCCAGCAGGCACATTTGCGCTGTTTCGCGCGTCTCTTCCGCCAGCACGCCCAGCATGCGGCCGCATTCGCGCATCAGGTCGAATTGTTCGGCATAGGCGGTGCCGAGAAAATAGAGGCGGCGGCCGAGAAAGACCCGGCCGTCACCGCCCTGATAGTCGAGCATGCCATGACCGAGCAGAAGATTGACAAGCTCGTAGATGGAGGAGCGTGGCGCACCGATTTCCATTGCGATCTCGTTCGGGCGCATCGGCTGGCGTTTTACCCGCAGAAACTCAAGGATCTCGAAGGCGCGATCCAGGCCTCGCATGCGTCGGGATACAATGTCGTTTGCAGTCTCGGCCATGCTTCTCTCCGAATATTCCCAAACCAGCCGCAACCGGCGCGCTGCGACGCATCAGCACATGGTGCCGGCTAAACAGCGCCGGTGCCGCCAGATCAGCAAGACGCTGCGATAGCATCCGAGCGTGCGATGACGCAACGCTCGCGCAGCGCGGTTGTTTCCTCTCAATTGAAACTCGAGGTCTTGAGGAATTCGGCAAGCCTCTCTGTCTTCGGACGCGCGAACATGTCCTTCGGATCGCCTTCTTCGCAGATGACGCCCTGGTTCATGAAGATGACGCGCGAGGAGACCTCATAGGCAAAGCGCATCTCATGGGTGACGAGCAGCATCGTCATGCCGTCGGCGGCGAGCCCTTTGATGACTTGAAGAACCTCGCCAACCAGTTCGGGATCAAGGGCCGACGTCACCTCGTCGAACAGCATCAGCCGAGGCGCCATGGCGATCGCTCGGGCAATCGCGACGCGCTGCTGCTGGCCACCCGAGAGCTGGCCCGGATAATGGTTGGCGCGGGCCGCAAGGCCCACGCGGTCGAGCCATTTTTCCGCGACGGCGCGTGCCTCCGGCTTTGACATTTTCTTCACCTTGACGAGGCCGAGCATCACGTTCTCGGCAGCGGTCATATGCGGAAAGAGATTGAATTGCTGGAAAGCCATGCCGGTGAGTGCGCGCTGGCGGGCGATCTCCTTCTCGCTCTTGCGGCGTCGGGTGCTGCCGTCGGCGTGATAGCCGATTTCCTCGCCATCGAGGCTGATCTTGCCTCCCTGGAACTCCTCCAGCATGTTGATGCAGCGCAGCATCGTCGTTTTGCCGGAACCCGACGAGCCGATGATGGAAATGACCTCGCCTTCCTGCACCGTGCAGTCGACGCCCTTGAGAACCTCGTGCTGGCCATAGGTCTTGCGCAGGCCCTGAATGTCTAAAATTGTCTTGCCCATCGGTCCGATCTCCTCAGGACGGCAGTGCGGTTTTGCGCTCGACATATTTGCCGAAACGCTCGATACCGAAGTTGACGATGAAATAGAGACCACCAGCCAGGAAATAGAACTGGAGGCTCATGAAATTGCGGGAGATGATCTCCTGTGTGCGCAGGAGCAGTTCGGCGACACCGATTACGGAAAGAAGTGTCGAGGCCTTTACCATCTCGGCTGCCGTATTCACCCAGGCCGGCAGGCACTGGCGCATCGCTTGCGGCCACAGGACCGACGTGAAGGTCTGGGTGAAGGTGAGGCCGATCGCCTTGGCCGCTTCCGTCTGACCTTTCGGGATGGCCTGCAGCGCGCCGCGCACGATCTCGCCGACATGCGACGAGCAGAAGATTGCCAGGGCAAGAACGCCTGCGGAAAATGGCCCCAAATCAAGGCCTACCGCGGAAGAGACGTAGTAGCTTGCCAGCACGAGGACCAGCACGGGCGTACCACGGATGATGTCGGTATAGGCGCGGATCAAAAGGCGCAGAATGGCTCCGCCGTAGACGAGCGCGAGGCCAACGAAGACACCGACGATGGAACCGGCGAGAATGGCGAGAAGAGAAATCGATACCGTCACGCCGAGCCCGTTGATGATGACGTAGCGGGCGATCCAGAGTTGTTCGAGAAAACTGTGAGACATCCGGTGTTACCTCGGCAAAGCCAGCCTGCGCTCGACGAAACGCATCAGCGCGGCGATGAGGAAGCAGGTTACGACATAGAGAGCTGATGTGACCATCCAGGTTTCGATGACGCGAAAGCTCTCGATGTTGATCTTACGGGCAGCGAATGTCAGCTCCGGCACGGCAATGGCGGCTGCAAGCGAGGTATCCTTGAACAGCGAGATGATGGTCGAAGACAGCGACGGAAGCACATTGCGCAGCATCAACGGTGCGATAATCGATCCGCGGATCTGCATTGGCGTCAGGCCAATCGCAAGACCCGCCTCCGAAAGGCCCTTCGGGATCGACAGCAATCCTGAGCGAAACACTTCGGCAAGATAGGCGCCAGAGTAGATGGAGAGGACCAGGACGAAGCTTTTGATCTTGTCCAGGCGGAAGCCCATCTGCGGCAAGGCGAAGAAGGCAAACAGCACCAGTACCAGGATCGGCAGGTTTCGGATCACGGTCACATATACCTGCGCCGGGATAACTGCCATCCGGCTTTTCGACGTCAGCGCGAAGGCGAGTATCAGGCCGATCAAGGCGCCAATAAGAATCGATATGATCGCCAGGCCGAGGCTGAGCGCCAGACCGCTAATAAGAAAATCAAAGTTGCGCCAGACGGCGGCAAAATTCAGCGTGTAACCCATCTCGGGCCGCCCCTTTCAGACTGGCGGAGCGGGAGAATATCCCGCTCCGCTCGACTGTTACTTGTATTCGACCGGAAAGCCGATCTGCGGCGGGGTCAGGTCCTTGCCGAACCACGTCTTGTAGGACTTGGCGTAGCTATCGAATTCGACGCCTGTCATGGCTTCGTGCAGGGCGGTATTGACGAAGTTCAGCCAATCCTGGTCGCCGCGCTTGACCGCGCAGGCATAGGTCTGCGGGTTCCAGCCATAGCCGGCGTCCTTGTAGCGGCCCGGGTTCTGCGTCATGTACCAGGCGAGCGACGACTGGTCGGTCGCAACCGCATCGGCGCGGCCTGATTCCAGCGCCTGGTAGATCAGGTCGACGGATTCATACTGGTCGACCTTCGCGTCCGGAAGGGCGGCATGGACCATGGACTCAGCGTAGACGTTCTGCAGAACGGAAACGGTGACGGAAGAGCCTGCCGCCTTCAATGCCGCGTAGTCGGCATACTGACCGTCCGCCTTCAGCATCAGGCCGACGCCTTCGCGATAATAGGGAATGGTGAAGGCCACCTGCTGGGCGCGCTCGCCCGTGACGGTCATGAATTGACAGGTGATGTCGACCTTGTTGGTGGTGATGTTTGGAATGCGGGCATCGGACGACTGGTTCACATATTCGATCTTGTCGGGATCGCCGAAGAGGGCCTTGGCGATGATGTGGCCCATGTCGACGTCGAAGCCCTGCAGCTTGTCGTCGGCGCTCTTGAAGTGCCATGGCGCGTTCGTGCTGCCGGTTCCGAGAACGAGATGGCCGCGCGCAAGCACCTCATCGAGCTTGCTGCCGTCGGCGAGAACGGGCGTGGAAGAGAGGAGTGTGGCGGCGGCCAGCGACATCAGGCCGACGCGGAAGGAAATGCTCATGGTTGTTCCCCTTGTTCAATGGCTTTCGAATAATCCAATATTCCGGACATTTGTCTGTTATCTCGGATAAGGCATATCAAGGGATATACGGGGCAACTTGTCAATAGTGACTGCCATTGCCGATCGCGGGAGATAGGGAACGGTCAAGGGGTGTCTCCTGCCGGATTTACCGTTATCGCCGTCGACAATGCAGTGGCCGGCGCGCGGTATCTCTGCGGCAGTTCCGCCGCATCGAGCTGCTCCAAACCATTATCCGGGCAACAGACAAGATTCACTCGACGTTGCCGGTCACTCGCAATGCGAAGGATTTTCCGCGGGACATGCCGGATATCCAGGTGTCCTGCGAAATCTGAGCGCTGTGTTTGATGAGACCTGTGCGCGGATATTTGTAGACGTATGGAAACATTGATGATTCAATGCCTTTATCGAGAGATAGAGGTTTGTAATGAGCCGTCGCCGGATAGG
>NZ_JAQJCG010000049.1:0-4396 GCF_030182565.1 Rhizobium centroccidentale
CGATGAAACCGGAGGCTGTTCTAACCCCATCGCAGATGGGGGTCCCGTTTGGACGCCGATCACCCCATTTGCGGGGTCCTTATTCCATGCCTAATCACAGGTGCATTTTAATGATTGGCTTGGAAGTGGCTTTTATTGTGCGATGGCTCGCCGCCAAGGTTCGCTGAGGGCTCGTGTTGTCACCCATCTTCACGGAAGTTCTGAGTGGGTACGACGTTATAATCGCCACATACCTTCCCTTGAAGACTTCGAGGTCGAGGGGATCGAAAGAAGTCAGATAGAGAATTCCGATCTGGTGATCAGCCCAAGCCAATATCTTTTGAGTTGGTATACTGAACAAAAGGTCGTGCTGCCTGAGGCAAGGGTAATCAATTGGCTGCTCCCGCAGTGGTTCCTTCCTTCGTTCAACGGAGCGCTTCCGCTAAAGACGGCGCCGGTTGAGGCGCGAAAAATCGATACGCTGATATTCTTCGGGCGTCATGAGCGGCGGAAAGGTTTCGAGATATTCCTGGATGCCGTTTTGCGTTTTCCAGAAGATTTCCATCCGAAGATTGTCTTCTTGGGCCGCTTTGATCGTATCGATCGCGAGTTTACCGGGTCTTTGGCGCTCAGGAAGCTAAAAGGCTATAGTGGCGCAATAGAGTTTATCAATGATTTAGGGCAGCGGGAGGCCTTGAGCTTTCTGAAGCGCAAGAAGAGCGCATTGTGCGTAATCCCGTCGCTAGTCGAGAACAGCCCCTGTGTAGTGGGTGAATGTTTCACGCTCGGAATACCTTTTGTAGCGACTGATGTCGGCGGTATCAGCGAGCTTTTCGAAGACCGCGATGCTCCATCATTGTCGAAGCCGACAGGCAAAGACCTCGCGGATACGATCTCTAAGATTTATCAGCAAGGTATGCCGTCTATCATTTCGACACTTAGGCGCGACGCCATCATGAATAAATGGGAACAGTTGCATTCTGATCTCTTTTCGAATGGGAACGACCAAGAGATTGCGCAGCTGTATCAGCCCTTAGTCAGCGTCTGCGTTACGCATCACGAGCGTCCCAAATTTCTGGAGCTCGCGCTAAAGTATCTCGACGCTCAGTCATATCCGAACATTGAGATCGTAGTTGTTGACGATGGCAGCGTCTCGGCTGGCGCGATCAACGCGTTGGCTCGGATCGAGACGAGCGAATGGCGGTTCCCGGTTCGAATTGTTAGAACCACAAATAATTATCTTGGCGCGGCGCGAAATGCTGCGGCTAAAGTGGCGAACGGAGAATTCCTACTTTTCCACGATGACGACAACGTTGCGGAACCGTATGAGGTAGAAGCCTTCGTTGCCGCAGCATTGAATTCGAAAGCGGACATTCTTACTTGCCAGTCATACGTCTTCAGGGCCAACGATGCTCGCGGTCCCTTTTCTGATCCCCGAAAGGCACGTTCGATCGAATTCTACCCGATCGGCATTGGAGGCGTGTTTTCGTTCTTCCGAAATCGTTTTGGTGATGCAAATGCCTTGGTAAGGCGGGATACCTTCGAGAAAGTGGGCGGCTTTACGGAGTTGCGCGGAGTAGGAGTTGAAGATTGGGAGTTCTTTCTTAAGGCATACATTCAAGGGTTCAAGATAGGCGTCGTTCCTAATCCTTTGTTTCATTACCGCGTCAGCACCAATGGAATGCTAGCGACAGGTGACGTTCTATCCTATCGAGAGCGAATATATTCGGCGGTTGATCACGTGCATCCAACTCTTGTCGGTGATCTCTTACGGTTCGCAAATCGGAGCGAATTGGCGCAGGCTATTCTGGACCAGACATGGCACAGGCTCGGCAAGGAATTTGGCGGCAATTTACATCACGAGATGATGACTCTTGATCCAAATTCAGTTGACGCACGCAGAAAACTCTCGGACTTGGCTTTTGAGATGGGCCGGCTCAAGGACGCGATCCAACTTGCTATGCCAATCTATGATCAACGAAAAAAGCTCCTAGTTCTGAGCAGGTCGCACGGCGCAGATGATCAGCATGCCGCATCTGTCACGGTTTCGTCTGGGGGTGAGCTTCACGGATATTTTCTTCGCGGATGGTTCGTCGACCAGCAAGGTCGACCAGACGCGCCAAGCGGAATCATCATTAATGAAGAACAATATGTCCTTCTCTCGGCGAGGCGATACGATCGGCCGGATGTCAGAGATGCCTTGGAGCTTTCAAGCGCAAGTGGCGTTGGCATTACGGCGATCGCCCGAAAGGACCGATCTGCGAAACTAGTGGGACGATTTGGTCTCAAGCCGAAGCAGCGAGTAAAGATCAATGGAGTGGGTGAAGCCGCGCTCGTAAAGAAGACTGGAAAGTTGCGCGGCTTTATAGATGAAGCGGTGGGATTTTGTACCGTGAAGGTCGCTATCCCCAATGGTCACCATTGGACCGGTAAGCTTGAACTACTGGCCGGTGAGAGTGTCAAGGCAGCGGTGAATTGGGGAGACGGAGTTTTCGATTTTGGCTCTCTTTACGGCGCGCATCGCATCACTTTTAAAGCGCCGGACGGAATTCTGATGCCTCAAGAGGTCGAAATCTGCCTGTCTTCGGATAAAACTGTCGATGTCATTTTTCATTAGAATGGAGTGATGCCGGGTGCGGAGGCCGTCCACCCATTACTCCAATCCCCACCTATCATTCGGCCTGCTGATCGGGAATCTTCCGCATGAATCATGCGGCTGTTGACTTGCGACAGTGTGAATCAACCACGAACATGAGGTTTTGACAGCCGCGACGGTGCGGACGCGACGCAAGCCGCGCGACTGGGCTGGCGAGGAGAAGGATCGGTTGATCGCCGCAACATTGTTGCCTGGGTCCAATGTGTCGGCGATCGCGCGTGCCGAGGGATTGGATCCCTCGTAGCTTTAGGCGTAGCCAAGCTTGTATGATTCACCGTATTGAAGATAGGTAGTGGTCTGCGATCTTGGCGTCTATGACGACAAATCTCAAAGACTTAAAACTCCGCCCCAGCTTGCTCACCGAACTTAATCAACTTGGCTATGAGACGGCTGAAGATATGAGCTCAATCAGCTCTGCCGAACTCCTACGCATCCCCGGCATGGGCGGCCACGACTGGCGAAAAATTTCACGCGCAATTGGGCGTGAGCTTACGACGAACCGCAAACCGAAAAGTAAGAGCGGATAAAGGGTAGGGATCGCCCTATGGCCTGACGATCGGAGTCCGGAAAGTACTCTCGCCGACTTTGCCCTGCCTATGCGCCAGTTTCTCATTAATGTTTAATCAGAAGACGCTATGTGGCTCTGTCGCTATCCCATGGAGCTTATTTTGAAACACGCGGTTGTCGTTGGTCTGGATCTGGCCAAAGACATATTTCAAGTTCATGAAGTCGATGCTGGCGGCAGGAAGACGTTCAACAAAAAGCCGTACCCTGAGGAGGTAATCGGGTTCTTTAAGAACCCTCTCCGCCATTTTGGCCTTTGTTGGAGGCCACTATCGAGCAAGCAGATTCGCTCAAAGCCAGCTCGAAAAACATCAATCCTCCCGAAACCGATAGACCACGTCAGCAAACGATCCCGTAGGAAACACATAGAAAAACTTCAAATTGGCTGACGATTCGTTACGGATGCCGTGTTCGGCGTTGCCTGGGATGAAGACAGTCGTGCCGGGTTTCACCGTCGTTTCCTGGCCGTCGATCCGGACGATGCCGGTTCCTTCGAAGATGAAGTAGATTTCCGAGGGGTCGTGGCGATGCGGTTTCAGCTCGCCGCCGGGGGCGAGTTCGGCGATGCCGGCGCTCATGCTGTCGGTGGGGGTGATATCGCTGCTGAGCAGCGTGTGCCAGGAGATGGAGCCGTGGACGGGGTCGTTCCATCCGTCGCGCGGGCGCTCTTCGGCTGTGGTGATAACGGCTTGCGATCGCTTTGTCATTTTGCCTCAAGACGGCGGGTCAGCAACCGCCGAGAACGGTGTCACAACGATAACGAATGTCAATCGGCCAGCTGCTAAGCTCCGTGTCGGTCGGCTTGTGGTCTGGCGAGACCTGTTATGATGAAAAAGACGGCGCCGGTGCGATATCGCCGGCTACCGGAGCGGGCGGCCTTCCCGCTCCTTCGTCTCCATTTGCCCTGGTTTTTGGATCGTGCCGCCTAGCTCCGTCGCAGGAAATCCGCAATCAGGCTCGAGATCGTCTCCGGCGCATCTTCGAAGCAATAATGGCCGACGCCTGGGAGGCGCTCGATGGGTGCCGACCGGAAGAGAGCGGAAAAGAGCGGCAGGAAATGCTCCGCATGCAGTGTCCTATCCGCCTCGCCCCATATGGCTGTCAATCGGCGTCGTAACGGGACCCCTTATCGGCTCCCAAAAGGAACCCCTCCCTATGGTTGCATGGGGTCAGCGCGCGTAGGCCCGGAGCTTTCCA
>NZ_JAQJCG010000050.1:0-4348 GCF_030182565.1 Rhizobium centroccidentale
ATGCCGCGAATGCCCGTCGTGTCTCAGCCGCAAGACCAATCTGTGCACCGCAATCCGTTCGACCCAGGGCCAGGGCCTGATGCCGGATGGCACCTCGCGTTTCTCGATCGGCAAGGACAAGATCCATCATTACATGGGCTGCTCGACCTTCGCCAATTATACCGTACTGCCGGAGATTGCCGTCGCCAAGGTCAATCCCGACGCCCCCTTCGACAAGATCTGCTACATCGGCTGCGGCGTCACGACAGGCATCGGCGCGGTCATCAACACCGCCAAGGTGGAGATGGGCGCAACCGCCATCGTCTTCGGTCTCGGCGGCATCGGGCTTAACGTCATCCAGGGCTTGCGGCTTGCCGGTGCCGACATGATCATCGGTGTCGATCTCAACAATGACAAGAAGGCCTGGGGCGAGCGCTTCGGCATGACGCATTTCGTCAATCCGAAGGAGATCGGCGACGACATCGTGCCCTATCTCGTCAACATGACGAAGCGCGGGGCCGACCAGATCGGCGGCGCCGACTATACCTTCGACTGCACCGGCAACACCAAGGTGATGCGCCAGGCGCTGGAAGCAAGCCATCGCGGCTGGGGCAAGTCTGTCGTCATCGGCGTTGCCGGCGCCGGCCAGGAGATCTCGACGCGTCCGTTCCAGCTGGTGACGGGCCGCTCGTGGATGGGCACGGCCTTCGGCGGCGCACGCGGCCGCACCGATGTTCCCAAGATCGTCGACTGGTACATGGAGGGCAAGATCGAGATCGATCCGATGATCACCCACACCATGCCGCTCGACGACATCAACAAGGGCTTCGAGCTCATGCATTCGGGTGAAAGCATCCGCAGCGTCGTGCTCTATTGACGTTGCAGGGACCTTGCTGGAGGTTTTTTGGCAGTCCGAACGACGGATAAGCCGATGACCACCGTTCAAGAAGGACGCCGGCCTCGTGATGAGGTCGGCGGCTTGAACATGAATGGCCTTCAGGCAAAAGGATATGCCCATGACCAGCAAGCTGCTAAGTGCGACCGCCGCTGCTCTTTTCGCCCTATCTTCCGCAACCGTGGTCTTCGCCCAGACGACGACACCTGCGACGACCGCAACGCCAGCTCCCGTCACAACCCCTTCCACATCGGCAGCATCGTCGACCATGCCGTCGAGGGACGAGATCAAGACGGCACGGCAAGCCTGCCGACAGGATGCAACGGGGCAGGGCCTCAAGGGCGAGGCGCGCAAGGACGCAGTCCAAAGCTGCCTGCAGCAAAAGTATCCGGTCCTGGCAAAACGCAAGACCTGCCATGACGAAGGCACCGCCAAAGGTCTGGAGAAGAAAGCATTGCGCGACTACGTCAAGCAATGCATCACCGCGAGCTGAACATCGGCCCGGGATCACGGATCCGCACTGGACCCGTCACACAATGACAGTCCGCTCCACGGGGCGGACTACTTGCCTCGCACAATCACCCTACGCTTCACGCGACCCTTTTCCTCAGGCGCAAGCCTCCTTATATCCTTCAAGGATATAAATTTCAGGGTGCGGCGTGCTTTTCCATCCAGATAGGCTTTCATTCGGCATAGTCCTGCCGGCGCAAACGAGAACTGCTGCCGACATAGAGTTCGATGCTCAGCTCGGCATCGCAGCCCAAGCCGATAAATTAGGCTTCGATGCGCTGTGGGTGAGGGATGTCCCTCTTAACAGTGAAAGCTATCCCGATCCGATCGGGCATGCCGATCCCTGGGTCCTCCTCGGAGCTCTAGCCGCTTCCACATCCAGGATCGCCCTGGCGACGGGTGCAATCGTGCTGCCTTTGCGGCATCCGCTCCATATCGCCAAGGCCGCACTGTCCGTCGCCTCCCTTTCGAAAGACCGGCTCGTCCTCGGTCTCGGCTCTGGAGACCGGCCGAGCGAATATGATTTTTCGGAGAGGAAATTGAGAACCGCAAAGCACTCTTTCAATCGCATTGGGAGCGCCTCGCCGCTGCGCTCAGTCCGGATCAGAAGGTCGTCGATGAAGGCGGTCGCGTGCGAAACGAGTTCGCCATCAGGCCTGCGCTGCGACAACCGCTCATTCCCATGGTGGCGGTCGGTTCATCGTCGCAATCGCTCGAATGGATTACCCGCCACGCAACAGCCTGGATGACCTATTACCGGCCGCTACCCGTTCAAAAAGATCGGTTGGCGCTTTGGCACAATGCCCGGGCTAAGGTCACCGCTGATTTTCGCGGCTTCGGTCAGTCCATGGTCCTGGATTTGCTCGATAATCCTCAGGCCTCCTATGAGGAGATCAATCTCGGCGTCAGAGCCGGCAGGCGAGGGCTGATCGACGCTTTGTCGGCGATGCGTGAAGCCGGCATCCATCATGTCGCCTTCAACCTCGTTACCCAGGGCAGACCGCCCGGCGAGGTCATGGAAGAGATCGCAGCGGAGATTCTGCCGGCCATGCGGTAGCTTCCGAACTGCCCTCAATAGTGGCATCGTGGAAATCATATTCGTGGGACCCTGGCTTTTGCAGCCTTTGCCACCTATCTTTCCGCTGCAACCAAAAAGGGCTGATTTTGCTTCTCGAAATTTCTATCGTCATTGTTCTCACCCTCCTGAATGGCGTGCTTGCCATGTCGGAATTGGCGATCGTCTCCTCCCGTCCTGCCCGCCTGAAAGTGCTTTCCGACCAAGGCAGCAGAGGTGCGAGCATGGCGATGAGGCTGGCTGAAGAGCCGGGCCGCTTCCTTTCAACGGTGCAGATCGGCATCACGCTCGTCGGCGTCCTGTCCGGCGCGTTCTCAGGCGCCACACTCGGCGCTCGGCTGTCGAGCTGGCTTGCCGCGCAAGGTCTTTCGGTTGCAGCCGCCGACGCCATCGGCGTCGGTTCCGTCGTGGTCGCCATTACCTATCTATCGCTGATCATCGGCGAGCTCGTGCCGAAGCAGGTTGCTCTGCGAGCGCCGGAAGCGGTCGCCAGCAAGGTTGCGCCGGCCATGGTGTTTCTTTCCCGGGCTGCGGCCCCGCTTGTCTGGTTGCTCGATCTCTCGGGACGGCTGGTTCTGAGGGCACTTGGGCAATCCGGCAAGGCTGCCGATGGCGTCAGCGACGAGGAAATCAAAACGGTTCTTGCAGAGGCACAGAGCGCCGGCGTCATCGCTACGGAAGAGCAGGCGATGATCTCGGGCGTCATGCGATTGGCCGACCGAACCGCAAGGGCATTGATGACGCCGCGTCGCGACGTAGAGGTCATCGATATCGAAGATAGCTTCGACGAGATGCGCGAACAGATTCGCCGCACCGACAAGGCACGGCTGCCGCTGCGTAAGGATAGCTCCGATGAAATCATTGGCGTGCTGATCACCAAGGATTTCTTTGATGCGCTGGCTTCTGGCGGTCAGGCCGACATCCTGAAGCTTGCCAAACAGGTGCCGATCGTTTCGGACCTTTCCAGCGCCCTTGACGTGGTTAAGGCGCTGCGTCGCTCTTCTTCACACATGGTGCTCGTCTACGACGAATACGGTCACTTCGAAGGTGTCATCACATCGGGCGATATCCTCGAAGCCATCCTGGGAGCTGTTCAGGAGGAAACCGATGCCGATGGCGAGCAGGCTCTCGTCCGTCGCCACGACGGCAGCTATCTCGTATCCGGCTGGATGCCCATAGACGAGTTCGCCGACTTCATGAACCTGCAAATCGAGGACGATCGCGACTACCAGACGGTCGCAGGCTTCGTGCTGCAAGAGCTGCGCCATCTTCCGGATGTGGGCGAAAGCTTCTCGAAGAGCGGCTGGCGCTTCGAGGTCGTCGATCTCGACGGCCGCAGGATCGACAAGCTGCTGGTGAGCGCGGACGACGCTCGCGACGCCGATCACTGAAACTCATCAGAGAGCCACGCATTATCCCGAAGAATAGCCATTTGATGAAATCCGTTTCGCCCTAAAAGACAAGGCTCGCCGGATCGGCTTATGTTCCATAACACAGGTTATCTGATTTGCGGCTGTAACCAGGTACATTCTATTTCCAAGTGCGACATGCCAATGATTTCAATGGCTTCACTTTGGAGATTTTGGCATGTCCCGATGCTATACGCAGCTTGCTCTCGCCGACCGACGACGCCTACACCAGCTGGTGGCGGCAAAAGTTCCCGTCACCGAAATGGCCCGCCAGCTCGGCCGTCACCGCTCGACCATTTACCGCGAGATCAAGCGCAACACGTTTCATGATCGCGAACTGCCGGACTACGACGGCTACTACAGCACGGTAGCGCACGATATCTCTAGAGCGGTTCAGATTTTGTTTGAATCGTGGATTCCCTTTTGATGTCGAATATGATTCAAGATGCTGGCTGAGAGGAGGTCAGCATTGATGGTCGC